>NZ_CP095482.1:0-310922 GCF_023028225.1 Halorientalis litorea | reverse complement strand
GACGCGGGCGGCCCGTGAGGCGGGCGTCCCGGCCGAAATCAAGTGGCCAAACGACGTGCTCGTCCCCGCCGACGACGCGGACGCGCCGGTCGGCGGGCGGAAACTCGTCGGGATTCTCACGGAGATGGAGGGCGAAGCGGACCGCGTCTCGTGGGTTGTCGTCGGCATCGGCATCAACGCGAACGTGGACGTGTCCGACCTCGTGTCGGGCGCGACCAGTCTCCGTGCCGAGGGGGGCGACGTGGACCGGCGGCTGTTCACGCAACGCGTCCTCGAAGAGTTCCACGCACTCACCAACGACCTCGACTCGGTACTCCCCGCGTGGCGCGAGTACGCGTCGACGCTCGGCCAGCGCGTGCGCGTCGAGACGCCGAGCGGTGCGGTGGTGGGCGAGGCAGTCGACGTGACGTTCCCCGGCGCGCTGGTGGTCGAGACCGACGATGGGCAGGTCACGGTCACGGCCGGTGACTGCGACCACCTTCGCCCGGTCTGACCCGTCGCGCCCGCGTCTGCCGGCGGTTCACCGAACCCCGGGGTCGGGCGTCGGCTCCCGGTTGCCGCGGTCGGGCGTTCGCTCTTCGGCCGTCCGTTCGTCGGTCGCCTCGGCGCGCTCTTTGGCCACCACTTCCTCGGCACCCTCGGGACTCTCGACGCGGACCGTGAGGACGGGCACGTCGGCGGTGCGGACGACGCGCTCGGCGACGCTCCCCAACAGGAGGCGGTTGATACCGCCCCGTCCGTGTGTCCCCATCACGACGAGGTCACAGTCGTTCTCACGCGCGTACGCGACGATTTCACTGCTCGGCGACCCTTCGACAGTCGCGCGCTCCACGGGGGCGCGGTCACCGACGAGTCGCTCCGCCGCATCGAGCGCGCTCCGCCCCTCGTCGTGCAGTAACTCCGAGATGCCCTCCCACGATGTCTCCATCGGGAGACTGGAGAAACTCGCGGCGTCGACGACGTACAGCACGTGGACGCTCGCCCCGTGTGCGGCCGCGAGCTCCGCCGCGTGGTCCACCACGTCGTCCATTCCCGTCGAGCCGTCGGTCGGCAGGAGAATTCGGTCGTACATTGGCACCGTTTAACACACTTTCCCGCCCACGTACTTGACTGTTCCCCGGTGTCAGTCGGCCGCACCGAGGACCACTTCCGCCACGTCGCTCGTGCCCGCGCGGCGAACGACCGCCCGCACGGGGTCACGCGCGCCGGCGAGGTTGTCCGAATCGCCGTCGAGTACGAGGAGGCGGGCGTCCCGTCCCGGTTCCACGAGGCCGCAGTTCAGCCCCGCGATGGCCGCGCCGTTGTGCGTCGCCATGGCCAGCACCTCGCGGGCGGGGAGGTCGGACAGTTTTGCGGCGAACTCCATCTCCCGGAACATCGAGGGACTGTTGAGCATCACGTTGTCCGTCCCGAGCGCGACGGTCGTCGTGGCGGCCAGTTCGTCGAGGTCTGGCATCCCGACACCGGTGACGAGGTTCGAGCGCGGGCAGGCGACGATGGGGACATCGTCGTCCGCGACCCGCTCCAAGTGGAGCTGGTCGGTGTGGACCATGTGAACCAGAAAGTCCGGGTCGAGGTCGAGGGCGGCGTTCACGTCGTGGCTGTCACGCTCGCCTGCGTGGATGCCGAACAGTTTGTCCGCCTCGCGGGTGGCGGTGCGTTCGCGCCCGAACTCGCCGTCACGCGCGCCGCTGGCTCCGAAGCCGTCG
Source organism: Halorientalis litorea (assembly GCF_023028225.1). Classification (NCBI taxonomy): domain Archaea; kingdom Methanobacteriati; phylum Methanobacteriota; class Halobacteria; order Halobacteriales; family Haloarculaceae; genus Halorientalis; species Halorientalis litorea. Next base: position 309,213 of record NZ_CP095482.1, on the reverse strand, counting down.
CCAGCCTCCATCGCGGCGAGTTCCTCCCGACCCAACACCACGGGGTCGATATCGAGACCGTGGGCGGCGTCGTGGATTGCCGCCACACCCTCGACGCCACCTTCCCGGAACTCGATGCACGCCGCCGTCCCGCCATCCTGCATGAAGCGCAGGGACCGACGCATCGCCTCGACCATCTCCTCGCGGTCGGTCTCCCGGAGTAACTGGTGTTTCAGCCCGTCCGGCGGCGCGACGAGTTCGTCCAGCGAGAGACCGCCGCCCGCCTCCTTGGCGATGGAGTCGCCGATGTGGGTGTGTGCGTTGACGAACGCGGGGAGGATGATGTCCTCGCTTCTGGCACTCCCCTCCTCGACGGCCGCGATTTCGCCGTCCTCGACGACGACGCGGCCCTCGACGGGGTCGAACGCCGGGCCGCGCAGGACGGTCCCCTCCAGAATCATCGCTCCCCTCCGAAATCGTCGAGCGTGGCGTGGACGCCGGGCCGCGTGTCGCTGACGAGCGACCCGTCGATGTCGAGGCCGAGGACGCGGCTGGCGGCGTGACCGACCCGTTCCGCGGCGTCTTCGGGCGCGTACACCCCGAGTCGCCACTGGTCGCGCTGGACCGCACGGAGTGCCCCGACGAGCGCGGACTGGTCGCCGAGTGGCCGTATCTCCCCGTTGACGACGACGCGGCTGGTCGATTCGGTCATCTCCGGCCGCGCGGGCACGTCGAGGGTGACCGCGGCGGGGTCGACTTCCGCCTCGTCGGCGATTGCGCGTTCCTCGGCCCGGATGTCGTCGTGGTCGGCCGCGATGAGGGCCTCGGGCACGTCGCCCATCTCCGCCCAGACGGCGCGCTTGTAGAGGTCGCGGTAGGTCAGTCGCTCGGCCACGGCCGCCGTCTCGTCGCACTCCCTGAGCGCGACGAGGAGGTCGTGGTCGTCCATCCGCCGGAGCGTCTCGGCGTCGTCGTCGGTCTCCGCGAGCAGTCGCTCGGCGGCCCGCCGGAGCATCGACTTGGCGATGCGGGCGGTGTGGTGCCCGTACACCGTCGGCGTCATCAGTGCGCGCGCGACGAGCAGACTCTCGGCCGTCTGGACGTTCCCCTCGGCGAGGACGAGTTCGCCGTCCCGGAAGCGCAGTTCCCGGACCAGTCGCTCGTGGTCGATGGTCCCGTAGGGGACGCCGGTGTGGTGGGCGTCCCGCACGAGGTAGTCCATCCGGTCCACGTCGAGTTCGCCGGAGACGAGTTGGCCGAGTTTCCCGTCGCCGGCCACGAGGTCGGCCACCGCGTCGGGGTTCAGCCCGTGGTCCGTCAGGACGCTTGCGACCTCTCCCGTCCCGAGCAGTCCGTGTACGTCGTCGTGCCACTTGCCGGTCCGGCGGTGGGTGAGTGATTCGAGGTTGTGGCTGTAGGGTCCGTGGCCGACGTCGTGGAGGAGTGCCGCGGCCCGGACCCGTTCGGCCTGTTGGCCCTCGATGCCGAGGTGGCCGAGTGCCTCGTCCGCGAGGTGGTAGACGCCGAGGGAGTGCTCGAACCGCGTGTGGTTCGCCGAGGGGTAGACCAGCGTCACCGTCCCGAGTTGTTTCAGGTGCCGCAACCGCTGGACCGGCGGCGTGTCCAGCAAGTCGCGCGCCACGCCACGGACCTCGATGTGGTCGTGGACGCTGTCCTTGATGCTCTTCATCGCCCGGGCCTTCGAAGCCCGCCGACAAAAGCCTCCCCTCACGTTCGCGGCGACGAGTGACGGTGTGTCCGAACCCCCGGACCCACCCCGTCGAAAGTGTTTACCGACGGCGTTCCCGACCCGAGATATGGTCACGTATCTCGCCGGCGGGACGGGCACGCCGAAACTCCTCCGGGCCGCCCCGTCCGACGCCACCGTCGTCGCCAACACCGGCGACGACGTGGAGTTGGGCGGCCTGTTGGTCTGTCCCGACGTGGACACCGTCCTCTTCCTCGGCGGCGGCGAACTCGACCGCGAGACGTGGTGGGGCCGTGCCGACGACACCGACGCCACCAACGCGGAGCTCCACCGTCTCGCGGACGCGGCCGGCCTCGACGGTGGCCCGCGATACCTCGCACCCGACGAACAGACCGCGGGCCGTCGGCTGTCACGCTGGCGGCGGTTCTCCGGCGTCGCGGAGTTCATGTTCATCGGCGACCGGGACCGTGCGGTCCACCTCACCCGGACGAGCCTTCTAGACGAGGGCCACTCCCTCACCGAAGTCACGCGGACGCTCGCGGACGCGTTCGGCGTCCCGTGGGACGTACTGCCGATGAGCGACGACCCCGTGGCGAGCATCGTCCACACGCCCGACGGGCCGATGCACTTTCAGGAGTTCTGGGTGGCCCGCGACGGTGAACCGACCGTCGAAGACGTGGAGTTTCGCGGTGGTGCGGACGCGACGGCCACCGACGCGGTGCTGACGGCACTCGCCGACCCCGTGGTCGTCGGCCCCTCGAACCCGGTGACGAGCATCGGCCCGATGCTCGCCGTCGACGGCATCGCGGACGCACTGGCGGACACGCCGGTCGTCGCCGTCTCGCCGTTCGTCGGGGACGAGGTGTTCTCCGGCCCCGCGGCGAAACTGATGGCCGCCGTCGGGGACGAGCCGTCGACCGCTGGCGTCGCGGCCGCCTACGACTTCGCCGACGCGTTCGTGCTGGACGACGCGGACGACACCGAACTGGACCGACCGGTGGTCAGAACGGACACGACCCTCGCCACTGCGGCCGACGCCCGGCGGGTCCACGCGGCCGTCGAGGACGCGCTGGAGGCGGTAGAATGAGCGGATGGGGCGTCGAGTTCACCCCCCGTGTCGCCCTCGCCAGCCTCAGCGGGGAGGCGGACGCGTCGTGGGCGCGCGCCGGGGCACCGTACGCCGGTGCCGCGTTCCTCGGCGGCATCGCGCTGGACGGTCCGACCCGAGACGCCGCCCGGGAGTTGGTCGCCCGCGACCGCTCGGAGTTCCTGCCCGAGGACCCCGTCGGGTTCGTCGACGAGCAACTCGCCGCGCTCGCCGACGCCCCGCTCCTGCCGGGGTTCAACGTCCGCACGACGACGCTCGGCCCGCTCCGACGGGTCGCCGCTGTCTGTCGGCAACACGGGGCCGTCCTCGAACTCAACGCGCACTGCCGACAGGACGAGATGTGTGCGGTGGGTGCGGGCGAGGGCCTCCTCCGGGACACCGACCGCCTCTGCGAGCAGGTGCGCACCGCCGCGAGCGCGGGTGCGACGGTGAGCGTCAAGCTTCGAACGGAAGTGCCGGGCGTGGACCTCCCCGAGACGGCGCGCAGGGTCGTCGACGCGGGGGCCGACGTGGTGCACGTCGACGCGATGGACTCGGAGGCCGTCGTCGCCGACGTGGCCGACGCGACGGACGCCTTCCTCGTCGCCAACAACGGCGTCCGTGACCGCGAGACGGCCCGGGCGTATCTCGACTACGGGGCCGACGCCGTAAGCGTCGGCCGCCCGAGCGACGACCCGACGGTCCTCCGCCGCGTTCGCGAGGCGACGACGGAGTGGTTCCGGAGGGCAGTCGCGTGAGTGCGGACCCGCCCGGCCCGCCGCCGCGGCGCGGTGTCGCGGCGAACGCCCAACTCGCGCTCCTGTTGGAGGTGACGGGCACGCCGAAACCCGGCAACGTGGACCGCCACCACGACTACGACGACCTGCGGTTCGAGCACTTCGTGGCCGGCGGCGTGGGCGCGTTCCCCGGCCTGAAGCGGGCCGCCGACGGCGACCGGGTCGGCCGTGCCTTCGAGCGCGCCGTCGCCGGGATGAGCGAGCAACGCGCCGGCAACACCCAGTTCGGCGCGCTACTGGTTCTCACGCCGTTGGTCAGGGCCGCGGCCGACGGCGACCTCTCGCCAGCAGGGGCGACCGCAGTGGTGGACGAAACCACCGTCACCGACGCCGCGGACTTCTACCGCGCCTTCGAGCACGTCGACGTGGCCGTCGACGACCCGCCCGAGGGCCTCGAACCGCTGGACGTGCGCCGCGGCGCGGACGCGGTTCCCACGCTCGAAGCGCGCGACCTGACGCTCCGGGACGTGATGGCCGAGAGTGCCGACGTGGACGGCATCGCGGCCGAGTACGTCGGGGGCTTCGAGCGGAGTTTCGCGGCCGGCGCGCGCCTGCGCGAACTCGACGGCCCCGTGCCCGACCGGGCGGCGCGGGTGTTCCTCGAACTGCTCGCGGACGAACCCGACACCTTCGTCGCTACGCAACACGACCGGAAGACGGCCGAGCGAACGACCGAGCGGGCGGCCGCCGCGCTCGCCGGGGAGACGGACCCGGCGACGCTGGCCGACGAGTTGGTCGCCGAGGGGGTCAACCCGGGTACGACCGCAGACCTTACTGCCGCCGCGCTCTTCGTCGCACTCCAAGAGGGACTCGACGTATGACGACGGACACCACCGGAGGGAGACGTGGCTGACGAGGGCCGCCTCCCGATGTGGAAGGAGGACGGGGCGCGCGCGATCGGTGCGGGCGTGACCGTCGCCGTCCTCGGGTACGCCGCCGTCGCGCTCGTGACCGGCATCGAGGCGTCCGCGTCGCTCCGGACCGTCCTTAGACCCGGCGCGCTGGGGCTGTATCCGGGGGCGGTGCTGGCCGGGTGGCTCGACGGGGGGTCGCTCCGCCGGAGTGCCGACACCGGGTTCCGCGCCGCGTTCGTCGGGACGACGCTCGCACAGGGCGCGCTCTTCCTGCAGGTGGACGCCCCGCTCCAGTTCCTCCTCCTCGGGCTGATGGGCGTGGCCGTCCTCTACGCCCTCCCGGCGATGGCGTTCGGGGCGGCCGGGAGTGTCCTCCGCCGTCGGTTCGGTCGGGACCCGGAGGTGAGGATAGATGTCTGACTGGCCCGTCGAAATCGCCGGCGTCGTCGAGTCCGTCGTGACGACGCGCGGCCCGAACGACCGCTGGAACGTCGCCGCACTCGGCCTGCAGGAACCCGACGGTGACGGGCCGGTGACGGCCCGGACGTGGGGGCGCACGCGGACGTGGCGCAACTTCCGTGAGCGGGGCGGTGGCTACGTCCAGTTCACCCGCGACCCGGTAGACTTCGCCGAGGCCGCCCTCTCGATTCGGGAGGAGGACGACCCGGTTCTCGATAGCACCGACGCGTGGACACGCGTCGAGGTAACGCGACTGGACTCGGGGGCCGACGGCGGGACGCAGTGGGTCGACTGGGCACTCGACCCCGTGGAGACGACGGTCCGCGCGGAGACGGTGCCGAGGACCAACCGCGGCTACTACGCCGTCGTGGAGGCGACGGTGGCGGCCTCGCGGCTGGACGTGCCCGCGTACGACCGCGAGCGACTGCTCGACAGACTGGCGTACTTCGAGGACGTGGCGCGTCGCTGTGGCGACGACCGCATACAGGCGGCGTTCGACCGCGTACGGGACCTCACCGACGCCGACTGGTGACCGGCGAGGCGGTTCCCTACCGAACGCTTTTTCATGGTCCACAGACGAAATCAACTACAATGGCTATCAAACCGGCCTACGTCAAAAAGACCGGACGAACCCTGCTCGAACGATATCCCGACGCGTTCGGACACGACTTCGAGCACAACAAGGACGTCGTCGTGGAACTGACCAACATCGAGTCCAAGGGCGTGCGCAACCGCATCGCGGGCTACATCACCAGCAAGAAGGGCGCGCAGATTCCCGCGTAAGATTCTCTCCACTGTCTCCGAGTGTGGTCCCCGTCCGTGGGACGTATCCAAACCGTTTTGCACCGTGACTCTCCTACCCGTTACCAATGTCAGTACGTGTCGGCGTTCTCGGTGCGACAGGCGCGGTCGGACAGCGACTCATCCAACTCCTCGACCCACATCGGGACTTCGAAATCGCGGCACTCACCGCCAGCGACGCGAGTGCGGGCGAAACCTACCGGACGGCCGCCAAGTGGCGACTCGGGACGCCCATCCCGGAGGACGTGGCCGAGACGACGGTCGGCCCGACCGAACCCGACGCCGTCCCCGACGACGTGGACCTGTTGTTCTCGTCGCTCCCTTCCAGCGTCGGCGAGGCCGTCGAACCTGCCTTCCTGGAAGAGGGATACGTCGTCTCCTCGAACTCCTCGAACGGGCGGACCGACGAGGACGTGCCGCTCACGATTCCCGAGGTCAACGCCGACCACCTCGGTCTCATCGAAGTCCAACGCGACGAGCGCGGGTGGGACGGCGCGCTCGTGAAGAACCCTAACTGCTCGACCATCACGATGGTCCCGCCGCTGGCCGCACTCGACGAGGCGTTCGGCCTGACCGACGTGCGCGTCTCGACGCTGCAGGCGGTGTCGGGTGCGGGCTACTCGGGCGTCTCCTCGATGGAGATAATCGACAACGCCATCCCGCACATCGGCGGCGAGGAACAGAAGATGGAGACCGAATCGCGGAAACTGCTCGGCGAGTTCGACGGCGCGGCGGTCGACTGGAACGACGCCGACGTGGCCGCCTCGTGTAACCGCATCCCGACGCTCGACGGCCACCTCGAGAACGTCTGGGCGGACACCGCCGAGGACGTGACCCCCGAGGCCGCCGCCGAGGCGATGCGGGAGTATCCGAGCATCGACCTCCCGTCCTCGCCCGACCAACTCATCCGCGTGTTCGAGGAACCCGACCGCCCACAGCCACGTCTCGACCGGAATCTGGACAACGGCATGGGCATCGCTACCGGCGGCCTGCGTGAGACGGCCGACGGCGTGCAGTTCAACTGCCTCGCCCACAACACCCTGCGCGGGGCGGCCGGGGCATCCATCCTCAACGGCGAACTCCTCCTGCAGGAAGGCTACCTCTAGAACCGGCCGTCAGCGGTTCGGTCCTCACTCCTCTCGGTCGAGGTGGAGACGGCCGTCCTCGTCGAACGCCCCGGTGTCGCCGGTCAGTAACCACCCGTCACGAATCGCCCGAGCGGTCGCGTCGTCGTCCAGATAGCCCGCCATCACGGTGGGACCACGGACCAGCACGTCGCCGTCGGCCGAGAGTGCGAACTCCGTCCCCGGGAGCGGCCTCCCGGCAGTTCCCGGCTCGTAGGCGTCGGCGGGGTTCAGCGTCCCGACGCCGCTGGCCTCCACCGGCCCGTGGAGTTCGCTCACGGGGACGCCGAAGCCCCGGAGGAAGTGGACGAGGTGTTCGTCGAGGTGGCCGGCACCCGAGAGCGCGTACGTCACGTTCGCCAGCCCGGTTTCCTCGCGAAGCGGCTTGAAAACGAGGCGGTTCGCGGCGGAGTACTTGAACGGGGTGCCCCGCCCGGAGACGATGCCGCGGCCGTAACTGGCGACGCGGCCGGCGAGTTTCCGCTTCATCCACCCGAGGTCACCGATACGGTCCTGTAGCGTACCGTACAGTTGCTGGTAGATGCGCGGGGTGCCGACGACGACGTCCGGCTGGAGTGCGGCGAGTCCGTCGGTCAGGCCGCCGGGGTCGACGTGCGTGACCGACCCGCCGGTCGACCAGAGGTAGTACGCCGTGACGCGGGGGAACACGTGTGCGAACGGAAGCGGGAAGGCACCTGTCGCTCCCGGGTCGAGCGGGAGGGCCGCACGTATCGACCCGACGGCCGCGAGCAGGTTCTCGTGCGTGAGCGCGATGGCCGACTGCTCGTCCGGACTGCTGGCGTCGAACACGATCGTCGCTACGTCGTCGTCGTCCGCCTCGAAGCCGGGGAGTGCCCGGGGGTCGGCCGTCGGCAGGTCCGCGATGTGGACCACCGTGCCGGCCGCGTTCTGAATCTCGCCGGGCGTCTCCGTCTCGCAGACGATACCGTCCACGTCCGCGCTCGACATGGCTGCACGCGTCTGTTCGCTGTCCAGCGACGGATAGATGGGGACGGAGACGAGGCCCGCAATCTGACACGCTATCTCGACGACGGACCAGTCGTACCCGCTCTCGGCGACGATGGCGACCCTGTCGCCGGGTCGGAACGCGTCACTGAGCAGGCCGCCCGCGACCTCTCGCGCTCGTTCATAGAGGGTATCGAAACTCCGCTCGGTGTAGCGTCCGCCCTCGGGGACCCGGACGGCCGTCCGCTCCCCGTGTATTTCGGCGAGGCTCTTGAACCAGTCCGCGAGCGGCCCCTCCGGTATCGAGCGGTCGCCACCCGCGTGCACCTCGCTCTCGACGGTCAGGTCGAACTCCTGCTCGTGCTGGTCGTCGGTGTCGGCGGTATCGGTCCGGTCGCCGCCTCGGTTCGGCCGCAAGCCGCCGGGGTTGTACTCGTAGTCCTCGACTTCTTCCTCGTAGTACTCGCCGTAGTTCTGGTCGACGTCGCTGGCGGCGATGTGGGAGTCCAGCCAGTCACGGACGAAGGTCAGCACTTCCATCGTGATGTACTGGCCGTTCTCGTGTTTCTCCCGGAGGTCGGTCACCCGCTCGGCGAACTCGTCGTGCATCTCGCGGTGGTTGAAAAAGCAGTCCGAGCAGTCCATCGCGTACCCACAGTCTTGCATGAACTCTTCCTCGTCTCCGAAGTGGTAGTCGGTGTATCGCTCCAGTTCCCGGAGGATGTCACCGACCTTTTCGTCGGAGTGTCCCTCGTCCATGGCCGTGTGGAGGTCGTTCAGCAGGCCGAACAGCCGCTGGTGTTGCTCGTCGAACCGTTCGATTCCCACGCTGTATCTGTCGTTGTCCCATTCCGCGAACGCTTCCTGCGACGATGGGGCCATGTGCAAACCTTTTTGATGTCCGGTGAAAAACGGGGTATCCCGTTCCCGATTTTTGAAAACACGGGCATGTCCCACTCTTGTTTTATATTAATGTAGTCGGACCGACCGTTCCGGTCAGGAGTCAACGCAACTGATTTTACCGGAGCCAGTGAACTATCGAAACGGGAATGAGACGACTCACGGACGACGAGGTAGTCGATGTCCTCCAAACGAACGCAGTCGGGGTGTTGGGGTTGAACGACGACCCCAACCCGACGCCGTATCAGGTCCCCATCGCGTTCGGGTACGACGCTGCCAGTGACTGTTTCGCCGTCCAACTCGAAGGCGACGACGACAGCCGGAAGAAGCGATGTCTCGGACGCGACGCCGAGGTGAGCTTCACCGTCTACGAGGAGACTGACGCCGACGAGTGCTGGCGGAGCGTCGTCGTCAAAGGAGAGTTGACCGAAATCGAGTATCGGGAGGCGGAACCGGCCTTCGCCAACCTCGCACAGACTGCGCAGTCGACACCGAACCCCGTCGTCTGGGGCGACTCGGAGACGGTCACGCCGTACAAACTAGACATCGACTCTTGGAGCGGCCGGGAGTTCACGCTCGACTGAGACTGAACGCTGTCTCGACGGCTCCCGGCCCGCGTCGGTCCGCGCCACTTAACCCCCTCTCGCTCGGAGGACCCGACGCAATGGACATCATCCACGTCTGTATGAACGTCTCGGACGCCGACGAGAGCGCCGACTGGTACGTCGAGAACCTCGACTTCGAGCGCACGTGGGAGTTTACCACGCCGGACGGCGAGACGGACAACGTCTACGTCGCGGGCGGGAACGGCATCGAGATTCAGCTCTCGGACACCGACGGTGAGGACGACTTCGAGAGCGGCGACGCGTGGGACCACCTCGCCGTCTCCGTCGAGGACACCGACGCGGCTTTCGACCGTATCGACAACCACGGCGTCGTCCAGGAACCGGCGGACAACGTCGAAGCCGGTGCCCGGACCGCCTTCATCGAGGACCCGGACGGCCACGTCGTCGAACTCGTCGGCCCCATCGAGGACTAGCGGACGCGGTTGCGTAGCTCCGTCCCGGACGCCAACCGCTCGACGTTCTCTCCGACGATATCGGCGAGCCTGTCGTGATAGTTCGGCGTGAAGCCCGCGTTGTGCGGCGTCAGGAGGACGTTCTCGAAGGTCCACAGCGGGTGGTCGCTGGGGAGCGGTTCCGGGTCGGTCACGTCCAGTGCCGCGCCACCGAGTTGGTTCCGACGGAGCGCGTCGACGAGCGCGTCGGTGTCGACGACTTCGCCCCGAGCGACGTTGACGAGGACGGCCTCCGGAGACAGCGTCGCCAGTTCCGCCGCCCCGACGAGGCCCCACGTCTCGTCGGTAAGCGGGCACGCCAACAGCAGGTAGTCGGCCCGAGCGAGTGCTTCGTCTAGCTCGCCGTAGCCGAGGACGGTGTCGGTGGGACCGCCCTTCTCGGGCGAGTGACGTACGCCCACCGTCTCCACCTCGAAGCCGTCGAGCCGTCGGGCAATCGCCTGCCCGATTGCACCCAGTCCGACGATGCCGACGGTACTCCCGGCGAGTTCGCCGGTCGGGTACGCGCGCCACTCACGCCGCTGTTGCCGTCGCCACCCCTCCTGTAACCGTCGCGCGAACGTGAGAACGAAGCCGATGGCCTGCTCGGCGACGTTCGGCCCGTGCAGGCCCGCGGCCGTCGTCACGGCGACGCCCGCCTCGGCCATGCTGTCGAGCGGCAGGTGGTCGTACCCCGCGTAGGCACAGGCGAACAGTTCGAGGTTCGCCGCCCTGTCGAGCAACGCCTCGCTGAACTCGACGCCCGTCACGGTCGTCGCGCCTTCGACGAGCGTCCGCTCGCGTTCGGGCGTCCGGGCGACCCTAACGTCGTAGTCCGGGAGCCGTTCGGCCAGCGTCGCGGCGTACGCCCCCGGGTCGAGGCCGTGGAACTTCTGCCCGAGGACGAGCACGTCGGTCGAGTCGGTCACGAAACGCTCCCCCCGAGTGGTCGACTGCGTCCCATCACGTTCGAAGGCCGACAGCGACGGACAAAAACGTGTGCCACGGTGGGCCGGGGCGACGGGCCGACGCGCGTTGGGTCCCGGTCCGGCCTGTGCGAAAGGGAGGGCTTTATTCCGTGTCGCCGCTGGGTAGGGATATGCAACAGGTGGATGTCGCCGTCGTCGGCGGCGGCCCTGCGGGGTCGTCCGCGGCCCACGAGGCTGCGGCCAGCGGGGCCGACACCGTCGTCTTCGAGAAGGGCGTGCCACGCGCCGACCGCGAGGGGCTCGGCGCGGATTCGACCGACGCGGCCGGGATGCTCGACTACTGGGTCGACATCATGGACTTCAAGCCGTCGGAGATTCCCGACGACGTGATTCTCAGCGAACTGGCGGGTGCGCAGTTCCGCAGCCCGAACGAGTCCGTCACCATCCGGGACACGGGCATCTCGTCGAGTTACCCCTCGTTCGGCTTCTCGTTCCACCGCGCACGCTTCGACGACTGGCTCCGCGAGCGCGCGGAGGACGCTGGTGCCGAGTACCGCATCGGCGTCTCCGTCTCGGACGTGACCACGGACATGACTGGCGGGCACTCCCACCACCTCGAACTCGCCGACGGCGAGGACGTGGAGGCGACGTATCTGATACTCGCCGACGGCCCACAGCGGACCGTCACGACGGGCGCGCTCGACCAGTTCATGCCCCGCAACCGCTCGATTACCGAGTACGTCGGTGCCGACTCGGCGAACCACATCGCTTACCAGGAACACCGCCGCGTCCCCGAGGAACTGTTCGACGAGGGCCTGCTGAAGTTCTGGTGGGGCGTCATGCCCGGCCACACGGCCTATCCGTGGGTCTTCCCGAACGACGACAACGTGGCTCGCATCGGGCTGACGATGCCGATGGGGATGGACCTCTCGACGGTCCCGAACCGCCACGAGTACGACTTACTGGACCCGGACGACGAGCAGGTTCCGGCGGGCGCGACGTACATCCGCCGCCTGCTGGAACGCGAGTACCCAGAGTACGACGTGGACGAGGACTTCCCGCTGGTCGAGGACCGGGGGAAACGCGGCGGCACCGAAGCCTACCCAATCTCCTCGACGCGCCCCATCGAGTCACCGACTGCGGCGGGCATCGCCGTCACCGGCGGCGCGATGGGTGCCACCTCCGCGTTCCACGAGGGCGGCGACCACGTGGCCGTCCGGACGGGGAAGATAGCCGGCCGACTCGCGGGCCGTGGGCGACTCGACCGGTACAACGACCAGTGGCGGGCCGCCATCGGCGAGGAGGTGCGGCGCAACGTCACCCTCGCCGACATGGTCCGTGACTGGGGACCGTCCGACTGGGACCGGACCTTCGCCACCGTCGACAACATGATGAACCGCGGCCGGTACCAGCCACGCCAAGTCCTCTCTGCGGGACTCTCGGGGTTGAAACTCCTCGGTGAGTACGAGTACCGGAAACTCAGACTGCGACTCGGTGACTACGCACAGGTAACCGAAGACGACTACGTGGCCTAGCGCGCCAGCCTTATTCCCGGCGGCCGTCTACCCCGACGTGCGTGCCTTTAGTCCCCGCCCGAGCAACCCGTCAGGGCGCGATGACAGCGCGGAGAACCCGGGCACGCGACAGCGGGTTGGTTCGCCAGCCCCGACTGGTCGCACGCACGTGACTCACCCGGCACGAGGGTTTCCCGGCCGACGCGGCACACCGCCACGGAATGAGGCCGGTCGTTAGTGTTCCGGGTGTACACTTTCGCAGACGACGACTGTCGTTCGGGAGCGTATCGAAGCCGTCCAGAGGAGTAACTACCGGACGTAGAGCGGGCGTTTAGCAGAGGCCGACGGGACAGTTACACCGATACTAATCGGCGACCACCCCGTGAGAGCCTCGCTCGCCCGGGGATACGAACGGCAGATGAACGATACAGCGGAGGACTGTGTGGCGGGAAGCTCGCCCGTCGGAAGCCGTCTCCACTCTTCTGTTGCTGGACGGTGTCTCGTGACGACTGCGTCGCATCCGAGGAAACACTCAAGCAAAGTGTCTCTGCGTGTAGTACTCATGTGAACAGACGAACGTTCGTGCTCGTAGCCGCTTCGTCGCTCGTCGCTGGATGCACCGGAGTCGATCAAGAAGAGACACAAACAGAAACCGAGCCACAGGCATCGACTGACCCCGGGACCACAACCCAGACCGAGACGCCAACAGAAACCCAGACCGAGACGCCAACAGAAACCCCGACCGAGACGCCAACAGAAACCCCGACCGAGACGCCAACAGAAACCCAGACCGAGACGCCAACAGAAACCCCGACCGAAGAGGACGACTCCGGGTACTAAAAGCGGAGAACTCTGCTCAACATCGGGATGAGGCCCTGTGTCAACAGTTGCCCCTGTCGTTCGACGAGTGACGTCGTCAGTTGGCCGGCGACGCGGACGGTCTGTACCGTCGCGAACAGCGGCAGCGTCGCGACGGCACCGGTACTCACGTCGTTGCGGGCGTGACCGATGGGCCGGTGGTGGGGATTGAAGTTGTCGACTGCGACCGTCCAGCGGTCGAGATACTCGCGTATCTGGAGGTGTTCGCCGGGACTGTCCTCCCGGTAAACGCGGCGGGCACCCTTGTGGATGGACCACGGGAAGTTCGAGCTACGGAGTTCGAGGTCCGGCGGGAGGCTCGGCTCGGTGGATTTCGGGACGGCGACGCTCGCCCCGGGTCCCAGATGCTTGACGACGGCGAGTGCCTCTTCCCACCCCTCCGCAGTGTACGTCTCGCCCATGTCGCATTCGAGGTACGACCCACGTAAAAAAGCTTGTACCACCGGATTTGTCCCCCAGTGCGCCCACTGGTGCCACGTCCGGGCCGTTTTCGACGCAGTTCCGGGTGAAGTTTATGAACGGCGGGACCGAACGTGGGGTCACTGTTTCCGGCATGGACGAGACGTTCTACGCCGCACTCGGTGTCGATGCCGACGCCGACACCGACAGGATACAGGCGGCCTACCGCGAACGGGTCAAGGACACCCACCCGGACGTGAGTGACGACGCCGACGCGGCGGAGTCGTTCAAACGCCTCACCGAGGCCCGCGACGTCCTCGTCGACGAAGTGGCTCGCGAGCGATACGACCGAGTCGGGCACGGAACGTACGTCCGCGAGTTCCTCGACAGCACCGTCTGGACCAGTGCGGAGACGGGTGACACTCGTCCCGATGACCACTCCCCACGTGGGCAGGAGGGGTCGACAGGGCCGACGAGCGGGCACGAGTCGACGGCAGGTGCGACGACCGACGACGGGACTGGGACTGCGGGCAACTACGACCGGTACAGGGCGAGCGACGCGACGTGGGACGATATCGAGGACGACGACGAGCGGTCCGACAGTGGTGGTCGAGGCACGCACGTCGGGGAGGGGTCCGGCGACGGGTCGGCCAGGGCGTGGCCGGGCGACGGGACAGGGCGAACCGACGCCGCCGACGGCGTTGGGGGTGCGGGGCGACGCGAACAGGCCCGGACGAGTGGCTGGCAGCGGACGCACACCGCGACGGGCACCTACAGTCCGTCGGGACGGGACCAGTCGGCGACGGGCGCGCGGATGTCGCCGTCCGTGTCGAACGTCCGATCGGGTCTCGCCGAAGTCGGGCCGTGGCTCGTCTTTCACACGATGTTCCTCCTGAGCGCGCTGGTGACCGTGTGGCTCCTGTTGTCGCTCTCGCCGACAGTCCCGACGCTCCTGTTGGGTGTCGCGCTGTTCGGAGGGACGCTGTTGGCTTCGTCCCTGCACGTCATGTCGCGGCTCTACTCCTGACGGACGATTCGACAACCGTTTTCCGCGCGCCCGAGTAGGGAGCGTATGAACGTCCGACAGCTATCGGACCTCGGGCCGAACGAACGGGCCGCAATCTTCGACCGGGACGCCGGCATCGAGGCGGTCCGCGACGACGTGGCCGAAATCGTGGGCCGGGTTCGCGAGGAGGGAGACGTGGCGGTCCGGGAACTCACCGCCGAGTTCGACGACGTGGACGTGGGCAACCTCGACGTGACCGACACGGCAGAGCGAGCGGTCGACGAGGTGGACGACGACGTACTCGACGCAATCGAGACGGCCGCCGAGAACGTCCGCTCCTTCCACGAGGCGGGACTTCCCGAGGACTGGCGCGCGGACTTCGACGGCCGGGAACTCGGCCGCCGGTACCGCCCCGTCGAACGGGCGGGTGTCTACGTTCCCGGCGGGACTGCCGCCTACCCGTCCAGCGCGCTGATGGGTGTCGTCCCGGCGAAGGTCGCCGGGGTCGAACACGTCGCCGTCGCCACGCCGCCCGCAGACGAGGTGAACCCGGCGACGCTCGCGGCTATCCACGTCGCGGGAGCCGACGCCGTGTACCAAGTCGGGGGTGCCCAAGCCATCGCAGCGCTCGCGTACGGCACCGAGACGGTCGACCGCGTCCAGACGGTCGTGGGGCCGGGCAACCGCTACGTCACGGCGGCGAAAGCCGAGGTTCGGGGCGACGTGGAGATAGACTTCCTCGCCGGGCCGAGCGAAGTCGCCGTCCTCGCCGACGGGACGGCCGACCCGGAACTGGTCGCCGCCGAACTCCTCGCACAGGCCGAACACGACACCGACGCCTCCGTCGTCGCGGTCACCGACGATGCGGACCTCGCGGCGGCCGTCGCCGAGGCGGTGGATGCACAGGTCGTGGACCGGAAGCGCGCGGACGTGATTCGGGGCGCGCTCGACAACGAGGCGAGCGGCGTCTTCCTCGCGCGGTCGATGAGCGAGGCGGTCCTCTTCGTCGAAGAGTACTCGGCCGAACACCTCGCCATCATCGCCGAGGACGACGAGCGACTGCTCGACCGGATAGACAGCGCGGGCAGTGTCTTCCTCGGCCCGTACTCTCCGGTGGCGGCCGGAGACTACGCCAGCGGTCCGAACCACGTCCTCCCGACCGGTGGCGGCGCGCGCCGGTACGGTGGGCTCTCGACGGAGACGTTCCTGCGCTCGACGACCGTCCAGCGACTCGACGAGGGCGCGCTCGCGGACCTCCACGACACCGTAACGACCCTCGCCGAGGCCGAGGGACTGGAGGCCCACGCAGAGAGCGTCCGCAAGCGGTTCGACGGCGAAGAGTAATCGGTGTCGTCGCCGGGTCGACGTAACCGTTCGTGGTTCCCTCACCCGTCAGGATTAACAGTGTCGGCCCGAAAGGGGTCTGTATGAGTAGCACGACAGCAGACGGGGCATCTGGAATTACCATCGAGGTCACGGAGGCCGCCGCGGACGAGGCACTGCGCCTCCTCGACAGCGAAGGCATGGACACCGACGAGGCCGGACTTCGCCTGTTCGTCCAGCAGGGTGGCTGTGCGGGCCTCTCCTACGGGATGCGGTTCGACTTCGAACCGGAGGCCGAAGACACCGTCTTCGAGCACCACGGGCTCCGAGTGTTCGTCGACGAGGCCAGCATGAACTACATCGAGGGCAGTCGGCTCGACTTCGAGGACGGACTGCAGGGCGAGGGGTTCACAGTGGAGAATCCCAACGTGGTCTCCGAGTGTGGCTGTGGCGAAAGCTTCCGTACCTAGTCTTCCAGCTCGAAAGCCACCTCGACCTCTGCCTGGTACTCCCTGTTCGTCGCACCCGCTATCTCGACGCCCATCTCTTCGACTTCCGCCCACATCACGTTGTCCAGCGTCGTCTCCGCCCGGCCGAGGGCGTCGTCGACTGCCTCGTCGAAACTCTCCGTACTCGTGCCGATGAGTGTAATTTTCTTGAATACCATGCGCCTTGCCACTACATCGCACGGAAACATAAATCTCCGCACGCCGCCCGTACGTCAGGACCCGTCGCCGTCCCGGCGTCGTCGCCCCACGTACTCCCCGAAGGCACTGACGACGCCGGTCAGGTGGGCACCACCCCAGAGCGCGACGATGATCGCGCCCACGGTGTCGAAGACGAGGTCCAACATCGTGTCTTCGAGACCGTACTGGGTGAGGACCGTACTGGTTCCGAGGGTGGTCGCCACCTCGGCGAGGACGAACTCGATGACTTCCCAGAGGACGCCGAACGCGAGGACGAACAGGAGGATGAACACGGTCATGAACTTCGGCGGTAGTGTCACGCCCTCGGCGTACTCGTCGAACGAGCGGGCCGTCGCGTAGCCCACCGCCGCGACGATGGACGACGAGAGCGCGTGGGTCAGGTGGTCCCACCACGGGATTGTGCGGTAGAAACTCAGTCCGCTCCCCGGCACCCCGACTGTCCCCAACGCGTGCAGGAAGACGGCCGTCGTTATCCAGAGCGTCAGTCCGGCGTTCATCGGCACGTCGAAGTCCCGACTGAGAATCGGCGGCAGCTGCGTCACGCCCAACGCGACGGCCGTGTTGACGATGATGCCCGTGTTCCCGCGGTCGATGCCGATGAAAAACATTCCGACGAGGGCAATTTCCATCAGCCACGTCAGCCGTCGTTGCCACACCTCGGGGAGGTGGAGATACTCGCGGACGCTCATCGCCCCACCTCGTCCGGGACACGCCCCTCGGGTCGGGACCGCCGGCGGTAGAGGACGTAGACGAGGCCGGCGGCGGCTCCGGCGAGTGCCGACGCGGTGAACTCGACCATCAGCGCGTGTTCGCTCTCGATGAACCCGGTGCCGAGAAACAGGTCCGCGCTCCAGCGGACGACGGCCCAGACACCGGCCGCGGCGAGCGTCGTGACGACGACGAACAACACCGCGAACCGGTCGTCCATCTCGACGGTGGTAAACACGTCGAGGTCGACGGCGGTCAGCAGGGCGAGTGCCGCCACCGAGAGGTACGTCGCTATCTGTCCGGTGATGATGGTCGTCGCGAACAACCCGCCGAGGACCGGTAGTGCCGCGACCAATACGATTTCCCACGGCGGCATCACCCACCACGACCGAACTGAGAGTGCCGGTGACGCGGCGATACCGGCGACGGTCAGCGTGAACACCGCCCACAGGAAGTCTCCGGTCAGGAAACTACCCACACTGGCCAGTAGGACGAGTGCGACGAGTGCCCATCCGGCGACGGCGTTCGTCCGCTGAGCCCTGATGAGACGACTCAGCCCGTCCCGTTCCATGCCGAGAGCGTACTCTCCCCTCTGTGGAAACGCTGTCGGCTTTACACCACCAGATACGCCATCGTGTACCCGACGGCACCGAGCGTGACGGCGGTCAGGCCGGTCACCACGGCCGTCGGCAGGTCGGTCCGCGCCGGGCGGCGGGAAAGCAGGGCGGTCTGGAACCGGCGGCGGTCGTGCCGTGCCGCCCGAACCGGACCGACCATCCCCAACGCGAGGACGCTGAACACGAACTGGTAGGACGCCGCGAGCGTCGGTGCCGGGAGTGCCACGGCCGCCGCGGCGTAGCCGAACCCGACCGCCGCCCGCGGCCGAACGTGGTCACGCAGTCGGCGGTCGGACAGCGACAGGGCGGCGTAGACGGCGAGCCACACCGTCGCCAACTCTACCGCGAACGCCCCGAGGAGGTGGAGCGTCGGGTCCGGGTGGAGGACGACGCGCTCTGCGACGACTGTCGTCTCGAACGGGTACAGTAGGACCGGCGGCTCCCCGGTCAGCATGTCACCGAACGGGTGGCTGAGGAGGCCGAAGAGTGCCGTCGCCCAGACCGTAACCGGCCCGACGCCGCGGCGGGCCGCGAGCGTCGTCACCGCGAGGCCGACGGCGGAGAACAGTGCGAGGACGACGCCCGCGAGGCCCCCCGTGACGGCCGTCGCCACGGCGACGAGGCCGGCGAGGAGCCCGACGGCGAGCAGCGCGGCCCCGCGGCGACGCGTCCGGCCGAACGTCTCGGTCCGGGAGCGGACGCTCCACAACGCGAACGCGAGTGCCGCGAGGAGGGCGACGGGGAGCGAGTGTGTCATCGCCCGATGGACTAGGTTGCCGGTCTGCCAGAACGCCTCGGCCGCGTCGAACGCGCCCGTCACGCCGCCGAGTAGGCCGACCGGCGCGTAGGCGATGTCGACGTCCGGGAGCGTCCCGAAAGCGAACGCGAGGACGGCGACAGTCAGCGTCCGCTCGCGAGACCACCCGAGGGCACGGCAACCGAGGGCGACGAGGGCGAACGCCAGCAGTCCGTGTCCGACGAACATCGGCGGAGATACGACGCGCTCGGTGATAAGTCACCCGTGAGACTTTGGTTCATGCTACTACACCCAGCGAACCACTTTTGCGTTCGTCCGTGAGAACGTCTCGTATGGAGCGACCGAGGGTCGGGGAACTGACGCCGCCGGACAGACTCCTGATGGGGCCGGGACCGAGTGAGGTTCACCCCCGTGTACTGCGGTCGATGAGCACACCGCTGGTCGGGCATCTCGACCCCTCGTTCGTCGAGTTGATGGACGAGGTACAGGACCTCCTCCGGTGCGCCTTCCGGACTGACAACGAGTGGACGATTCCGGTCAGCGGAACCGGGTCGGCCGCGATGGAGACGGCCTTCGCCAACCTCGTCGAACCTGGAGACACCGTACTGGTCCCCGGGAGCGGGTACTTAGGTGAGCGGATGGTCGAGATGGTCGCCCGCGCCGGTGGTGAGGCGGTGGTCGTGGACGCACCGTGGGGCGAACCGCTCGATACGGCGGACGTGGCCGACGCCGCCGCCACGCACCACCCGGACGTGGTCGCGTTCGTCCACGCCGAGACCAGCACGGGGGTCCGTCAGCCGTCGGTCCCCGAACTGACAGCAATCGCACACGACCACGACGCGCTGGTCGTCGCCGACACCGTCACGTCGCTCGGCGGCGTCGAACTCCGGGTCGACGAGTGGGACATCGACGCCGCCTACGCCGCGGGGCAGAAGTGCCTCTCCTGTCCGCCCGGCGCGAGTCCGCTCACGCTCACCGACCGCGCGATGGCGAAGGTCCACGGCCGGGACGAACCGGTTCGGTCGTGGTACCTCGACCTCTCCCTGCTGGGCGAGTACTGGGGCGAGGAGCGGGCCTACCACCACACCGCCCCAATCACGAACGTCTATGCCCTCCGGGAAGCCTTGCGTCTCGTCGCCGAGGAAGGTATCGAACGGCGATGGCGACGCCACGAGCAGGTCGCCGGCGCGTTCAAAGCCGGCGTCGAGGCGATGGGGCTCTCGCTCGAAGCGGACGACGAGTGGTGGCTCCCGAGTCTCAACGCCGTGTCGCTCCCGTCCGAGGTAGACGACGGTGCGGTCATCGACTCCCTCCTCGCGGAACACGACATCGAAGTCGCCGGCGGACTGGGCGCGCTCTCGGGCGACGTTCTCAGAGTCGGCTGTATGGGTCACAGCGCGCGCCCGGGGAACGTCCTCGAACTCGTCGCCGCGCTGGGCACGGCTCTCGATGCACAGGGCGCGACGGTGGACGTGGCCGCGGGACTGGCCGCGACGCGGCGCGGCCTCCTGTAGTCAGGCCGGATACCGGTCGATGGGCCGGTGGACCTCGTAGTCGCCGTCGTCGCCGACGCCGAGGACGGCCCACTCGCCGTCTACCTCGTCGTCGTCGAGTTGCCGTCGCACGTCGTCGGCCTCCTCGGCCGGGGCGACGAAACAGTGGAGGTCTCCCGTACTCGGTGCCGTTGGACTGTCGGAAACGGGCGTCACGTGGACCGTTCGCCACTTTCGCTCTGCGCGCAACCGTGTCCCCTCCGTCGATACCGCGTACCCGAGGTCACTGAAAATACGCTCTGCCCGTTCGACGAGTGGTGTGGTAACGGTCACCATCTGGGGACAGTTACCACGCCCCTCGACTTGAATGTATCTACTTGACAGGTTACTGAACGGTGGGCCTCACTCGTGGGCCGCGTCCCACTCTTCGGCCTTGTGGATGTTACTGCAGACGTTACACTGGATGCGGCCCATCGAATCCATCGCGTTGTCGAACGTCTCGCAGTTCGAGCAGAAGTAGCCCCAGCGACTGTCCTTTGCCTCGGTGCTGTAGACGACGTAGAAGGGGCCTTTCGACCCTCGCTCCGTCTCCGCTCGGGCGACGTACAGTTGTCTCCCGTCGTCGGTGGTCCGCGTTTCCATGCCGCTCCGTACACTCGCCTGACCTATATCCTTGTCTCTGCCCGCCACCGCGCTACATCCGAAGGGGATTTGCGCTGGCCGCCCGTAGTAGGGACGAATGCCGCTGTCCCTCCTCCACTACTCGGACATCGAGAACGCCTACGACGACCCGGCCCGCATCGGGCGTCTCGCGGGCTTGCTCGACTCGCTCCGTGACCCGTCCACCGTCGCCGTCGGAAGCGGCGACAACACCGCGCCGGGTGTCACCTCGCTGGTCCACGAGGGGCGACAGGCACTCGACTTCTTCGACGCCGTCGCGCCGGCCGCCGATACCTTCGGCAACCACGACTTCGACTACGGCCCGGCGGCGACGCTCGACATCGTTCGCCGGTCGCCACAGACGTGGGTCAGCGCGAACGTCCGCCGCGGCGGCGACCTCTTCGGCCGGGATGCCGGTGTCGTCCCCGCAACCGTCGTCGAACGCGGGGGGCACCGTGTCGGACTGGTCGGCGTCACCGACCCTGCAACCGGGTCGATGTGTCCGGGTGCTGCCGAGTTGACGTTCACCGACCCCGTCGCGGCCGTCGAGCGGGAAACCGACCGTCTCCGCGCGGCCGGCGTCGATTCGGTCGTCGTCCTCTCACACCTCGGCGCGGGCGACGAGGCGTTGGCCCGCCGGACGGACGTGGACGCGATACTCGGCGGCCACGTCCACGACCACCGCGTCACGAACGTGGCGGGGACTGTCCTGACCCGACCCGGCGCGAACGGCCACCGAGTGCTCGAAATCGACCTCACTACCGGAACGGTCACCGAACACCCCGTCGCCGACGCGCCCTGTTCGGACCCAGTGAGAACCGCGCTCGAACGCCGACGGGAGACGATGGACTTGGACGAAGTCGTCGGCCACGCCGAGGAGCCGATTCCGCGCGACGGCGAGCGCACGGGCGCGGGCGAGTGCCGTGTCGGCAACTTCGTCGCCGACGCGTACCGCTGGGCGGCCGACGCCGACGTGGCCCTCCAGAACACGGGCGGCATCCGCGAGGGGCCGCCGCTCTCGGGGGCGGTGACCGTCGCGGACCTCGCCAGTGTCATTCCCTTCGACGAACCCGTCACCGTCGCCGAGGTGACCGGTGCCGAACTCCGGACACTCGCGCGGCAGGCCGACGGGAATCACCTCGACCCGGTGCCGAACCGCTGGCACGCACACGTCAGCGGCGTGTCCATCACCCAGCACGGGGACGGCCGCGTCACGGTCAGGCACGACGGCGACCCGGTTGCCGCCGACGAGACGTTCCGACTCGCCACCTCCGACTACCTGTTCTACACCGACCACGAATTCCCGGTCCTCACCGAAACCCACCGCGTGAAGACGCTCGGCACGCAGTACGAAGTGCTCGCCGAGTACGCCCGCGAGTGCGGTATCGACCCGCGAATCGAGGGGCGGGTCCGACGGGGCGGTCCAGGCGAGAGTCGAAACGTTGACACCGAGGGGGGCGAACACGTCGATTGATGACGCAGGTGGTCGTCCCGGTCAGATACCCGCTCTCGAAACACTCCCGTGCGACGCTCGAACGCGCCGTCGAGGTGGCACGGACCGAGGACGCCGACCTGACCGTTCTCCACGTCAACCTCTATCAGGACAACGAACACGCCTCACGCTCGGACCTCAAGCGGGCCGTCGAGGACGCCGTCGGCCGCCTCCCGAACGCCCGGTACGTGGTTCGGACGGGCCTGTTGGTCGAGGAGACGATTCTCGACGAAGTCGTCACACAGCGTGCGGACATCGTCGTCATCGGACGCAAGCAGGCCAGTCGCTGGCGGCGGATGGTCCGTCGCATCGCGGACGACCCCGACATCGAGCAGTTCCTCGCCGACGAAATCGACGCCCGCATCATCACCGTCAGCGCGGGGTAGCCGCCTACTCGCCCTCGGAGTCGTCGACACCCGTCCCGTCTAGTTCGTCCCCGATGACGGGGCCGGTGTTTTTGCTCGGGCCGTCCATCGCCACCCCGACCTGCCCGCTCGTCTCGTCGAAGACGTGGTGCTGGTGTGGGTAGGCTATCTCCACGTCGGCGTCTTCGAGTCGGGTCCAGACGTTGGTCTGGACCTTCGAGCGCGTCGCCAGCAGTTTGTACGGCTCCCGTATCCAGTACCGCAGGCGCAGGTGAACGCCGTGGTCACCGAACGTGTCGATGTAGCAGGTCGGGGCCGCCGGGTAGCGAGCGGCACCCACTCGGATGTCGGGGCCTCCCTCGATGACCATGTCCACGTCCCGTGCCGCCCGCTCGACGAGCGACCGCGCCTGTTCGAGGTTACCTTCGTAGGTTACAATGATGTCGAGCGACTGTCTGGTCCGGGGGTCCTCCGCGGAGTAGTTGATGACGTCGCGACTCCGAATCTCGCCGTTGGGGACCACGACGAACGTATTGTCGAGCGTGAAAATCTTCGTGTATCTGAGGGTGATGTCGTCGACGAAACCGCGCTGACCGCTATCGGCTATCTCTATCATGTCGCCGATTTCGTATGGCTGGTCCGCGAGCAGAAAGACGCCGCTGATGATACTCCCGACGATGGGCGCGAGGATGACACCGACCACCGCCGTGAACACCGTCACCGAGAGGACGAGGTCACCGAGCGAGAGCCCGTAGATACGCAGGATGGTCAGGAATCCGACGAGGTAGATGCTCACGCGGATGCCGCGGAGAATCATCTGCGTGATGCTGGGTCGCTCGAAGCGACGGGCGATGCGGCGACCGAA
Organism: Halorientalis litorea; assembly: GCF_023028225.1. Lineage (NCBI taxonomy): Archaea > Methanobacteriati > Methanobacteriota > Halobacteria > Halobacteriales > Haloarculaceae > Halorientalis > Halorientalis litorea. The sequence continues at coordinate 285,767 of NZ_CP095482.1, read as the reverse complement.
CAACGAGATGACGACACGGGCGGTGAGAACCGACAGGAGGGCGACGACGACGGCCGCGCCGAGGCTGACGACCCACTCCGGAATCCACGCGGGAAGCAGTCCGATTTCGGGGACGCCGCCTGCCGCCGTCGTCGTTGTCTGTCCGGCGGGCGCCGTGGTTGGCGTCGATGTCTCTTGGCTCGCAACGACCACGTCGGACGCCCCGCTCATACCTGCCAATCCGACGCCGCGGTTATAAACAGTCCGCACGGGTCACGTCGCTACACATCCGACGGACGGGACACCGGTCAGAACTCCCGGGTGCCCTCGTCGGTGACGACAGTATCGAGCAGTCGGGTCGGCGTCGCGTCGTACGCCGGGTTCTCGACGGTGAACCCCTCGGCCGGCTCCCGCATCACCTCGCTGGGCGAGCGCAGTTCGTTCTCGAACGCGAACCCGCCACCGTCGATTATCTTCGCGCTGGACCCGACGACGGTCACCGGAACGTCGGTGTCCGCGGCCGTCGCCGCGAGTGGATAGGTGCCGACGCGGTTGTACAGCGTGTCGCCGACGATGCAGTCCATCCCGATGACCACGCGGTCACACGCCGGGAGGAAGTGCCCCGCCGCGCTGTCGACCAACAGGCGCGTCTCCACGCGGTCGATTCCCGCGAGGACTCTCGCCGTCTTCCGCCCGAGGTAGCGGGGCCGCGCTTCCGTTACGTACACGTCGAGGTGCGCACCGTCGCGGGCGGCCGACTCGATTGCCTCCAGCACCGTCGAGGAGTAGTCGTGTGTGAGGACGGTCATCCCGTCCTCGAAGATATCCGCGGCGTTCTCGGCTGCCCGGTGTTTGCCCGCTTCGACTGACTCGACCACGCGACCTATCGCCGCGTCGAGTGCCTCGACGGCCGCGGCCACGCTCTCGGCGTCCGCCGCCTCGACGGCTCCGACTATCTCCCGCTGTGTCTTCTGGAGGGAGGCGTGTGAGGGGTTGGCCCGCCGGAGCGCGCTGCTGTTGCGTTCGAGGGCGCGCTGGAACTCCTCGACCGTGGGGTACTCGTTCTCGGCGAGGGTTCGGAGGGCCTTCGCGGCGTTCACTGCCACGACCGACGAGGAATGAGTCTGCATCTCCTCGATCTCCTCGACCGTCTCGTCTATCATATCCTGACTGTCGGTTGCACCGGGGAAGTACCTTCTGGGCTGTCCGACGCCCGTCTGCCGAGTAGAGACACATAAACCGCCTCGTCCCCTACCCGTGGTATGGTCGAAGTGACGTACCACTGTCCGTACTGCGGGGCAGTCACGGGCGTCGAGCGCGACGGCTACCTGCAAGACAAGTGTGTCTCCCGAGAACCACTGGACGGCTGGGAGTACGCCGGGACGACCGACGACTTCGACGACGCCGACGGCATCGAGTTCGTCTGTCTCGGACGCGACGGGACCGACACTCCGGACCCGCGTGCCGACAGCGACGCCGGGCAGGCCGTCGGTGACGGCGGTGCCAACGACCCCGACCCCGCGGGCGACGGCTGTGGTCGCACCTTCTATCTCAGTTTCCTCAAGTACGAGGGCGGCGAGGAAGTTCCTCACCGAACTCCCGACATCGACCGGCCCCGGTTCGACTTCCGACCCTGAGGTTGCCGCTCGCTACGACTCCACGCGTGTCTGGAACGCCCGCACGGTGTCGTACAGTGCCCGACACCGCCGCTCGATGTGGACGAAGTGCGTGCCACCCTCGATTTCGGCGTAAGCCGCCTCGTCGCCCGGCACGTCCAACGCGTCGTACAGGGCCGTCGCGTCCGCCCGTGTCGACGTGGGGTCGAGTGTCCCCCTGACGACGAGTGTCGGCACGTCGATGGCACTCGGGTCGTACAGCGACCCCTCGGTGGCCGCCGCGAGGTCAGCCAACGTCCCGTTTGGAGCGACGACGCTGTCCCCTCCGGGTCCCGCCTGCCCGGACCGGAGTAGTTCCGCCCAGAACGCCTCGAATACCGGGTCGTCGTCTTCGTCACCGTCGCGTAGAGTGGCGGGCACGGACCGCGGAATCTGTTCGTTCCAGCGTTCCAAGGCCCGCTCTTTCGTGAGTTCCCGGGTCGGCGCGGCGCGGTCCGGCTCGAACCCGCCGTACTCCGCCGGGTCCGGTTCGTACATCGGCGCGTGGAACGTCACCGACGCCACGTCGGGCGCGTCCGCGGCGGTCAAGAGCACCCCACAGACGATGGTCCCCCACGACGTGCCGACCAGATGGACCGGGCAGTCGACACGCTCGTGGACGGCGTCGAGGGCCGCCCGCACGTCCGTGGCGGCCGCCGGTGCGCGGGAGGGGAGGTGCTCCGGGTCCTCGGCGTCCATCGCCGGCGGTCGCTCGCTGTCGCCGTACCCGCGGATGTCGACGCCGAAGGTGCCAGCCCCGGCGTCGGCGACGGCACCGAACCACGAGTGGGCCGGCGCGCCCTCGGGGGCGAAAATCGACCGGATAGCGTAGGTCGCACCGTGGACGAACAGGACGGCCCGCTCCGGGTCGTCGGCCGACTGCTCCCACAGGCACAGTCGCGTTCCGTCGGCCGCCGCTACGTCGTGGGCTGTGACTGGCATGGACCGATACAGACCGGGTACCCGCCTAACCCTTTCGGCGGGACGAACGGCCGGGCGGCCCGCACCCCGCCGTTCAGCCCTTGATGTTACAGACGGGGAACGTCCGCGCCACCCGGTCGCCGATACCCAGTGCGTCCGAGACGCGAACCACCTCGTCCACGTCCTTGTAGACGCCGGGTGCCTCCTCTGCCACCGTCGCGCCCGACTGCGCCTTCACGTAGACGTGGTCCTGTTCGCGCAAGTCGTCCTGCACGTCCTCACCCCAGAACTCGTTTTTCGCCTGCGTCCGGGACATGAGTCGCCCAGCACCGTGGGCCGTCGACCCGAACGTCTCCGCCAGCGAGTTCTCGCCGCCTCGGAGGACGTAGCTCCCCGCCCCCATGCTCCCGGGGATGATGATGGGTTGACCCACGTCGGCGTAGGCGTCGGGCACCTCGGGTCGTCCCGCCGGGAACGCCCGCGTCGCGCCCTTGCGGTGGACGAACAGTTCGCGTTCTTCGCCACCCTCCACGGTGTGGACCTCCTTCTTGGCGATGTTGTGGGCCACGTCGTACAGCAAGTGCATGTCCATCGATTCCCACGACCGGTCGAACACGTCCGCGAACACTTCGCGGGTCCGGTGCATGATGAGTTGGCGGTTGACCCACGCGTAGTTGATGGCCGCACACATCGCCCCGTAGTAGTCCTCGGCGAGTTGTGACCCGGCGGGCGCGGCGGCGAGTTCCTTGTCCGGCAACTGGTTCAACAGCCCCTGATGTGCCTGCTCGATGTCTCGCAGGTAGTCCGTGCAGACCTGATGGCCCAGTCCCCGCGACCCGCAGTGGATGAGGACGACGATTTGGTCCTCGGAGAGGCCGAACGCCTCGCCCACGTCCGCGCGGAACACGTCGGTGACCCGCTGGACTTCGAGGAAGTGGTTGCCGGACCCGAGCGACCCCACTTGGTTGCGCCCCCGGTCTTTGGCCTTCTTCGAAACCTTGCTCGCGTCCGCCTCCGGCCGATACCCCTCGTCCTCGCAGTGGGCGAGGTCGTCCTCGATTGCCCACCCCTCCTCGAGTGCCCAGTCCATCCCGCGTTCGAGGATGGCTCTGACCGTCGGCTGGTCCGTCTCGACGACGCCGCCGCCGCCCAGCCCCGACGGGACGGCCTCGAACAGGGCGTCGACCAGTTCCTCCTCCCGGCCCTGCACGTCGTCGTAGGTCAGGTTGGTCCGCATCATCCTGACGCCGCAGTTCGAGACGACGAACCCCTCCGCGATGAAGTTGTGCGCGGCGTGTGCCACGCCGATGTCGTACACCGGTTTCTCGCCGACCTCGGTGATCGACGCGATCTCCGTCTCGACGGTGAGGTCGTCTCGAACCTCGACGGACTCGCGGAACTCGTCGAAGCCCGGGAAATCGGCACCGGGACGCGGTTGCGTGTCGCGGCCGCTCCAGACACTTCGTTCGATGAACCGTTCGTTGATGTCGAACTCGGATTTGATATCGTCGATGTCTTCCCCGCCGTCCGCGAGTGCCTCCGCTCTGTCGGCGACGTGGGCGCGTCGCTCGCGTTCGCGCTCTTTCGTGGTGAGGTACTGGATGGCTTTGACAGCTTCGCGGCGTTTGTGGTGGTTGTACGCGTACCCCACCGTCGAGTAGAAGCGGACGAGGTTCTCCGAATCGTTCTTGACGCCGAGACGGAGCCGCACCGTCTCGTGGTCAGCGTTCGAGTCAGTCTCGAATACCTCCAGTTCGTTCGTCTCGATGCCGAGGTCAGCGAGCAGGGTGCGCACGTCCTCGAAGAACTCCCGCCCCGCGGGTTCGGTCTCGGCAGTTCGCGTCTGGGACACTTTCGGGCAGTAGAGGTTCTTGTCGTGCTGTGCGGACGGTTCGTTCATCTCCGCGCCGAAATACGCACGGAAGTAGAGGGCCTGCTGCCAGTTCGTGAGCCGGTCGAAGTACTCCGGCGTCGTGAATCCGGACGATACCTTCGGTCCATCCGGGATACCGAGTGCTATCAGCAGCTTTCTGAGTGCCTTCGAGGTGGTCTTGAAACTGTACTCGGTTCGCTCGAACTCGTTCCCGTCGATCTCGTGCTCTCGCTCTCGCGAATACACTTTCGACGGCGTGAAACCGACCCGCTGAACGTCCTCGCGTATCGATTCGAGGTCTTCCGGTTCACCGTAGAACCAGACCTGCCCTTCGCCACCGAGTGACCCGTCCCCGACGTGGTAGCCGACGAGTTTGAGCAGTCGATTGAACGCCTCATCGGTCGATTTCAGCGGCAACAGGTCGCGCTCTTTCAATACCCGAACGAGTTGCGGGTTCGCGTCGTCGAACTCGTCCTCCGAGACGACGGTGAACTCTTCGGGGCGTTCGTCCTCGATGCCGCGGAACGGCTGGACTGTCACCTCGTCGCCGGGCGTGAGGTCGGACAACTCGACCATCCCCTCGGGAGTCCGGAACGGATGGTCGGCAGTCGCTTCGATTCGTTCGCCAGTCTCCGTCTCCACCTCGTACACCGGTTTCGTTCCGGATTCAGTGAACAGCCGAATGTCGGATTCGGTCAGTCGGTCCCCCGCGACGACCGCTCGCTCGTCCTCGAACCGTTCGCGTAGCGACTCGATGTCCGCTCGCCGCTCGAACGACAACCGCACGTCCGTATCGCCCGGCAAGCAGTTGATGTCGTAGCCGACCGCTCCCGGCGAAATACAGCCGTTTTCGGCATCGATGCCGGCCACGCCGCCGACCGGGAAACCGTACCCTTGGTGGCCGTCCGGCATGCAGATGGCGTGCTTGCGGACACCCGGCAGGTGGGCGGCGTTCTTGAGTTGCTGGAGGGTCTTGTCCTGTGAAATCTCGTCCAAGAGCGTCTCGCTGGCGAGGACGCGGGCCGGGGCGTTCATCCCGTCCTGCTGTGGAATCTCCCAGACGAACTCACGGACCCGTTCGAGGGTGATGCCGTCGGCGTCGTAGGTGGTCATACACACACCTCGCCCGAGCATCGGGGAATAGATTACGACTGGTCAGTCGCGCCACGGCCTACGGACGGACTGGTCGGACGGCCGACGGCGAGCCGCGGCGACTGTCACTCGACGCGCTGCCACGGTTCGGCGGTGTCGAGACTCGAAAGCGCGGACTGCAGGTCCGACCGGGCGACACCGTAGAACCGCTCCCGTCCCACCGGCGTCTGCACGGTGACGATGTCCGTGTTGGTCGTCGCGCGGAACGCCGATAACTCCCACGACGTGCGCGTGTGTCGCCACGTCCCGTGGTGTGCCGACTCCTCGCCGTCGACGATGCGTGACCCGAGTTCCCAACTCAGTCGGGTCAGCTGTGCGATGTCGAACGACACCACGTCGGGAAGTTTCGTCCCACTACCGCCCCGAGAGTCACGAGTGGCCATACCACGCTTTTCCTCACAGTCGTCGAACATATAGTTACCGTTCTCGTCGCGGCGCGTGCGGCGATGCGGTGGCTGGCGGCGGTCGGTACTCTCCACTGCGTCCCCGTAACGTTCTAGCGGGTTACACGTCGAAGACGACGTACGCGTGCCAGCCGTCGTCTGTCTCCGTGAGGTCCATCTCGGAGTACGTGACGGCCTTCACTTCGCGAGCGACCACCGCGTCGAGCGGGACCCCTCGGGCACTCGCCTCGCACACCCAGTCCGCCCCGTCGTGGCGGACGGACGCCTCGTTGTCGGCGGGGAGGATACCGCGTACGTCGCGCTCGTAGATGAGGTCGCCGAGGTAGTCGAACAGCAGTGCCTCGCGGCTCTCGGCCCGCACGTCGATTGTGAAACGGTCACCGTCGTCGGGGACCGTCTCGCACATCGCCGCGGTGAGGCCGTCGGCGACGGCACCGAACACCGAATCGAGGGTCGGCCCGGTCGCTTCGACGGCCACGTCCGCCGTGTGGTCGCGGAGGGTGTAGCTCACGACCCGACTCTTCGTCGCCATCCCCTGTCCCCTCTTCGGTCCGGCCGTCGGTGTCGGTTGACGGGAACGCCAGCCGAGACGTATTCTCGGACCGACACTATCGGACGGGGCGGATGGCGGCGTCTCGACATTGTGGCGGTGGAGTTAATATCGTCAACCCGCTATCGGTGGGGTAGTGAGCGCCACAATCGAACGGCGCGTAGTCGACCCGGGTGCCGACACCTACGTCGGGGACGCGTGGGAGTTGAAGGAGGAAATCCGGGACCGTGAGGGCGTCCTCAGACAGCGGCGGGGCTTCTTCCGCGACGCCTACCGCCGGTCGACCGTCTACTGTTACTTCGAGAGCGGGCCGGTCGACCAGGAGCAACTCGTGGGTTTTGCCGCTGTCCGGCGTGACGGCTACGTTCTCTTTCTCGCCGTCCATCCCGACTACCGGGACGAGGGGTTCGGCGAGCGACTCATCGCGCGCGTCGCCGAGGACCACTCCACCGTGTCCTGTCACGCCCGCACTACAAACGACCCGGCGATCGGCTTCTACGAACACATCGGCTTCACCATCAAACGCCGCATCGAGGGCTACTACGAGGACGGCGGGGACGCCTACTACTTGAAACTCGGCACCGGCGGCGGCATCAGACAACGCCTGCAGGACCTCCTCGGGTAGTGGCACGGGGTGCCGTGGGCGATGCCTCGTTGCCGCGTGTCCCGTCCCGGAGCGGAAACGCTTTAGCCCCTACTTTTCCAACCCCGTTGTAGCATGGAGGAGCGAACGCGGGCGTACCTCAGGGGCCGGTTCGGCGACTACTATCGCCGGGCGGACCTGACGCCACCGCCGGACGCGAACGAGCGCGAGTGGGGGTACATCCCGTGGACCGAGGGGCCCGGCACGACGATGGTCCGGCACGAGTCCCTGCTCGACGTGGGGACGATAGACTCCTTTCTCGAACGCGAACGGCCACGTCACGTCTACTTCTCGGCCGGTCGGTACGACGACCCGAGCGCGTCGAGCATGAGCGAGAAGGGGTGGCGTGGCTCGGACCTCGTCTTCGACCTCGACGCCGACCACCTCCCGTCGGTCGAACTCGGCGAGGACTCCTACGCCGAGATGCTGGCGAAGTGTAAGGACGCTCTCCTCCGCCTGCTCGATTTTCTGGAGCGTGACTTCGGGTTCGAGGACCTGACCGTCGTGTTCTCGGGCGGGCGGGGCTACCACGTCCACGTCCGCGACGAGAGTGTGTTCGAACTCGAACGCGACGCGCGCCGCGAAATCGTCGACTACGTGCGCGGCATCGGACTGGAGTTCGACGCGCTCATCGACGAGGAGGCGGTCGGCGGCGAGGCGGGCCGGACGAGTCCCGCCCAGAAGCGCACGCTCTCGACGGAGGGCGGGTGGAGCAAGCGCGCGCTGGACCACATCGTCTCGTTCACCGACGAACTGCTCGCGATGGACGAGGACGCGGCAATCGAGCGGTTGCGGGAGTTCGAGAACGTCGGCGAGGGGAAGGCCACCGCCGCACTGAACGCGGCCCGGACCAACCGCGGTCAAATACGGCAGGGGAACATCGACGTCCACTCGGCGTTCGTACAGATAGCGAAGATACTGATGGCGGACGTCGTCGCGGCCGACAACGCGCCAATCGACGAACCGGTGACGACGGACACGAACCGGCTCATCCGGCTTCCCGGGAGCCTCCACGGCGGGAGCGGGTTGGCAGTCAGACGCATCGACCGGGACGCGCTCGCGGACTTCGACCCGCTGGTCGACGCCGTGCCGGATACGTTCCGCGGTCACGACATCACTGTCGAAGTGACGGAGGGCGGCCCGGTCGAACTCGACGGCGATAGTTTTACACTGTCGGAGGGCAATCGTACCGTTCCAGAGCACCTCGGCGTGTTCCTGATGGCGAGAGGCCGCGCCGAGAAGGGTCCGGAGGCATGAATCTAGACGAACTCCAATCGGTTCGGGACCGCGAGCGACAGAGCGACAGCCTCCAGCAACTCCGCGAGTCGTTCTACGAGGACGCCGGCACGCTCGTCGCCGAACTGCGCGAGGAGCGTGAGGCCGCCGCCGCGCGCGCCGACGACCCGTTCGACGCGCCGGAGGTCAACCGCTTGACCGACGACATCAAGACTGCAGAGCAGACGGTCGAGGCCATCTACGAACGCCGGGTCGGCAAACTCGTCAAGATGGCCTCGTTCGCCGCGGCCGACATGCCGACCGAAGACGAGGGGCTGACCGCCGAGGAGCGGACGCTGTTCGAGAACCTCGTCCAGTCCATCGAGCAGAATCGCGAGCAGGTGTTCGCCGCCCTCGACAACACGGACGCGCCGACGCCCGACACCGGGGGCGCGGCCGACCCGGCACAGCCGACAGCGGACGAGAGTCAGGGCGTCGGTGCGGCCGACCTGATGGGCAGCGACGCGTCGCCCGACGGCACGACCGCGTCACCGGACGACGGGTCCGGTTCGACCGACTCGACGCGGGAACACCCGCCCGAGACGCCACCGCCGGACACGGACCGTGATACCCCCGCCGAAACTGGGACAGACACCGCACCAAGCCCGGGCACCGAACCGGTGGGAGCCGACGACGTGCCGACGCCCGGTTCGGGACCGGACGACGCGGCGGGACCGGAGTCACAGCCCCCGGCCGACCGGCCGGAGACATCGACAGACGAGACGGAGGCCGCTCCGGCACCGCCAGCCGGTGGCGTGCCCGAGGAGACAGACGGGGAAGCGACGGCGCGTCGGTCCGACGGCGGCGAGACGCGGGTCGACCGCTCGACGGTTCGCATCACCGAGGACGTGGGCGAGATATTCTGCGTCGACGAACGCCAGTACGACCTCTCCTCGGAAGACGTAGTGACGCTCCCGACGGCGAACGCGGCCCCGTTGGTCGAGCGCGACGCCGCCGAGCGTCTCGACTGAGTGTCCCGGCGGGCGGTCAGTGTACAGCACAATGCCCCCAGCTATCGAGACGGACTCGTTACACAAGGCGTACGGCGACGCGACGGCAGTGGCGTCGCTCGACCTCTCGATTCCGTCGGGCGAGGTGTACGGCTTTCTCGGCCCGAACGGCGCGGGGAAGACGACGACGATGCGGATGCTGACGACGCTCACGCGGCCGACGAGCGGCGACGCGTGGGTGGCGGGCGAACACGTCTCGGACCGCGACGCCGTGGTCGAGCGAATCGCGTACCTGCCGGAGACGCCGCCCGTCTACGAGGAACTCACGGCACGGGAGCACCTCGCGTACCTCGCGGACCTCCGTGACCTGCCGCCCACAGACCGCGAGCGCGTCGACTCGCTGGTCGAACGGTTCGGCTTGGCCGACGCCGCGGAGGACCCGATTCGGACGTACTCGCAGGGGATGCGGCAGAAGACGGCACTCGCCGGAACGGTGTTGCAGGACCCGGCCGTCCTCTTTCTCGACGAACCGACCAGCGGACTCGACCCGCGCGCGGCCCGGACAGTGCAGGATTTAGTCGCCGAACTGGCCGCGGAGGGCCGGACCGTCTTCCTCTCCTCACACGTCCTGTCCGTCGTCGAGGAACTCGCCGACACCGTCGGCGTCCTCAGCGACGGACGACTCGTGGCCGAGGGGGCACCGGCGGCCCTGACCGAGCGTGCCGCGACTGGGGCGGAACGGACGCTCGAAGACGTGTTCCTCGACGTGACGGGCGGACAGACAGTCGACGGCGTCGGGTCAGGGGGCTGACCGGTGGCCGGCGCGCTCCGGACCGACCTCAGAACTGCGCGGGTCGTCGCCGCCGTCGAGGTGCGGCGGAGCGTCCGGGCCGTCCTCACGGACCGCCGCCAACTGCTGGGGTTCGCGCTCCTCGTGGCCGCGTTCGCGCCCGTGGCCGTCCTCGTGGCAAGCGGGAGTTACGTCGCCGGGCTTCGGGTCGGCGGTGGGACCGACCTCCCGGTGGTCACGCTCGCTCGCGCACAGGTCACCGCGTGGCTGGGGTCACTGACGGCGTTGTTCGGCCTGCGGATGGTCGAGCGCGCGGGCGATATCGACCACGCGGACCTGCTGTTGACGACGGTTCGGCCGCGCGCACTGGTGACGGGCCTCCTGCTCGCGGAGTACGTGCGCATGCTGGCGGTTCTCGGCCCGCCGATGGCACTCGTGGTTGGCGCGTTCGCGTACGGTGCCGGGACGCCCCTGCTCCTGCCAGTCGCCGTCCTCGGCGTGCTCCCGCTGCTCGCCGTCGCGCTTCTCGGCGGTGCGACGGTGGGCTACCTGCTCCGAATCGGCTACCGGCGGGTCGGCGTGGGCAGCGGAACGCGAACCGTGCTCGGCGTCTCCGTCGCCCTCGGCCTGTTCCTGTGGCTGAACGCGGCCGCACCCGCCGACCCGTTCCAGTTCGCGGCGTCGCTTCGGCCACTCGCCGCCGTGCCGGTCGGCGCGTACGCCGACCTGCTGCTCGTTCCCGGTCCCGTGTCAGTGACGCCCGGTCCGGCGTCCCTCGTCGCCGTCGTCGTCCTCGTCTGTACCGGGACCGTCCTGCTCGTCGCTACGTGGCGACTCGCCGTCGTCGTCTGGTACGCGGACCCGCCGGCAGGCGGACCCGGGGACGCGACCGGTCGGCGTCTCGCCCGAGCCCCGTTGCCCGGCGTGCCCGGAATCGGCACCGGCACGACGCTCCGGGAAGTCCGGTGGCTGTGGCTCCGCGGCGTCCGGTCGCCGTCGCGGTTCGTCCACCTGCTGTACTTCGTGTTTCTGACCGCGCCGACGGCACAAGTAGCCCTCGCACACCCTCGCTCTCCGGCACTCCCGGTGGTCGTCGCCGTGGTCGGCGCGCTTCTGGCCGGTGGGACGTTCGGGTTGAACCCGCTGGGGATGGCGGGGACCGTCCTCCCGTCGGTTCTGACGACGCCGTCACCCGGGCGGCAGTTCGTCCGTCCCCGCGTCCTCGCCGGGCCGCTCCTGTGGGTGCCGCCGACGCTCGTCGGCGTCGTCGTCCTCGGCTGGTACGGACACCTCACGCTCACCGAAGCCGCACTCCTCTGTGTGTTCGCCGTGGTGTTGGCCGCGTTCAGTAGCGCGCTCGCGGTGGCTCTGGGGACGTTCTCACCGCGTTTCGAACCGGTCACGGCCTTCGGCGGCGTCGAGACGGCCACGCCGACGACGCCCGTCCTCCTCGGGCACACGCTCGGGACGGGAACCGCCGCGCTGCTCGGGTTGGCGACCGTGTTCGTCCCCGCACTCGTCGACGCGCCCCCGTTCGTCGGGCGTGGCACGGTGTTGGCACAACTCGTCGGCCTCGGGGCGTGGACGCTGCTGGTCGCCGTCGTGGCCGTGTTCTGCTATCGGTATTCGGTCGGACGCGTCGAAACCTTTGTCTACGAGTGAGTTACGTCGAGAGGGTGCCTGCCAGTTCGACTAGGCGGTCACGCGGTTGGTCGCCGGCGACGGCGTAGGTCAGGCCGTCGGCACGCCAGAACACGACGCCCGTGTCGCCGGCCGTGGCGTACGACGCCTCCCGGTCGCCCACCGTCACCGTCTCCGTGTCGGCGTCGAACCGGTCGAGGGGGTCACGCTCTGACGCGACCACGGCGAGACGACTGTCGTCGTTCGCGTAGGCGACCGTGGCCGTCCGGTCACCGTCGAACGTGGCGACGGCGACAGTCGTGACCGTGTGGTTCGGCGCGTCGACTGTCGGCACGACGGCCCCGCTCTCCTCGCGTGCCTCGGCGACGGACTCGTACGTCGTGCGGTCGAGCGACGCGACGACCACGTTCCGGTCACTCGGCGGCTGGAAGGCACTGTCGTGGATGCTCACGCCGAACTCGAACGCCTCGAACGTGACCGTCACGCTCCCCGTCTCACCCTCGTGCTGGCCGGACCCTTCCATCTTGAGGAGTCGGTAGTCGTCGGTCGACACCCACACCGTCGCGCTCGCGTCGGCACTCTCGTTGCGGGGCGACACGTCGAGGACGTACGCCTCCTCGCCGTCGACGGTCGCGGTGCCACGCTTCTCCACCGTGACGTTCTCTCGGAGGTGGTCGACTGCGGCGGAGACGTTCGCCCGTTCGACCCACCCCTGTTGTGTCTCGTTGAGCGGTCGAACGAGCGTGGTCCCGGCGGGACGGGTCGCCCACGCGACACTCCCGTTGGTCGCCATGACGGTGCCGTTGGCTGACTCGGGGGCCACTACCTCGGCACGGTAACTCCCGGGCGCACGGTACTGGACGCGGACCCGCGCCGAGCGTTCGACGCGCTCGGTGCCGTTGTCGTACGTGCCGTCCACGACGACGGTGCCGGTGTAACTCTCGGCGTCGTCGTAGCGGTCCTCGACGCCCGCCACGATGTCGTCGGCGGAGGGCGGCGCGAGTGCCGGCGCGCCGACGACCATCCCGACGGCGACGCTCGCGAGGAGGGCCACAGCGAGGGCCGCCGTGACGTACCCCCACGTCACGCCACGGTCCGATGACTGCCCGTCTCGGTTCATATATGTGCCAAGGGATTGCGCGTCTTAACGGTTCGGACGCCGCTCGCAGGGTTCAATGCTCTCGAACCCGTTCCCGAAGTAATGGCAGCACGCGACAAGGGTGACGCCGCGGTCACGCTCAACTCCGTCCGCCGGACCTACCGCCGCGGTGAACCCGTCCACGCGCTCCGGGACCTGTCGCTCTCGTTCCCGCGTGGCTCGTACACGGCCGTGATGGGGCCGAGCGGGTCGGGCAAGAGTACGCTGTTGAACCTCGTCGGCTGTCTCGACACTCCCTCGGCCGGGACGGTCCGCGTCGACGGCCGTGACGTGACGACGCTGACCGAACCCGAACGGGCGGCGGTTCGGGGTGAAGACGTCGGGTTCGTGTTCCAGACGTTCAACCTGATGCCGCGTCTCACTGCCGTCGAGAACGTCGCACTCCCCCTCGTCTTCCGCTCCGTCCCGCGCGAGGACCGCCTCGACCGGGCGCGCACGCTCCTCGGCCGGGTCGGACTGGGTGACCGCGTGGACCACCGACCCGCAGAACTCAGCGGCGGCCAACGGCAGCGCGTCGCCATCGCCCGGGCGTTGGTCACCGACCCCGCCATCGTCCTCGCGGACGAACCGACGGGCAACATCGACACCGACACCGGCGAGCAAATCATGGCGTTGTTCTCCGACCTCCACGCGGCCGGGAACACGATTCTCCTCGTCACGCACGAGCGCCGCATCGCCGAACACGCGGAGCGAATCGTCCACATCCGCGACGGCCGCGTCGAGCGAACCGAAGAACTCGATGGGGAGGTCAATCCGGCCGCCGATGGAGGGAGGGACGCCTGATGCACCTCGGCGAGAGTGTCCGGATGAGCCTCCGGACGATTCGGAGCCACAAACTCCGCTCGGCGTTGACGACGCTCGGCATCGTCATCGGCATCGCCGCGGTCATCACGTTCGTCACGCTCGGAGCCAGCGTGAAGGCCGAAGTCGTCGGGCAGTTCGGCGACACGCCCGCGAACCGCGTGTTCGTCGTCTCGACGCCCGCCGACGAGGGTGGACCGCCGAGCGCGCTCGCACAGCCAGTGTTCACGGAGAACGACGTGAACAACATGGCCGATATCGAGGGCGTCGAGCGGGTCATCCCGCGGGGAACCGTCTCCACGTCGGCCCTATCTCACGGCGACCAGACGCTGGCGCGCGACCAGTTAGTGGCGACGCGGGCCGCACTCTTCGACGGCGCGCCATTCGCCGCCGGCGGCCCCTTCACCGACGACGACGGGGGCCAACTCGTCGTCAACCAGCGAGCGGCGAGCCTGTTCGCCGAGAACTTGAGCGTGGGCGACAGGGTGAACGCGAGCACGCGCGGCGGCGGGTCGCTGAACCTCACCGTCGTCGGCGTCCTCGGCGCGAACGCGAGCCTCAACCCACTCTCGGGCTTCGGCACGCAGCCGCGGTTCTACGTCTCGACGGCGGCTTACGACACCGTCGTCGAGAGCCCGACGCTCGGCGTCACACAGCGCGTCTACCCGCAGGTGACCGTCGTCGCGGCCGACCCGGCCGAGACGAACGCGGTCAAAGAGCGCGTCCGTACGTACCTCGAAAGCGACGGGGCAGACGCGCCCCGCCTCGCACCCGACTCCTACGAGGTGAGCGTCGAGACGAACGACGACATCGTCGACCGCATCCGAACCGTCGTGAACCGCCTCACACAGTTCGTCACCGGCATCGCCGTCATCTCGCTCGTCGTCGGGGCCGTCGGCATCGCCAACATCATGCTCGTCTCGGTCCGGGAACGGACTCGTCAAATCGGAATCATGAAAGCCGTCGGTGCGCGCAACCGCGATATCCTCCAGTTGTTCCTCGTCGAGTCGTTGCTGTTGGGTGTCCTCGGTGCCGTCCTCGGTGTGCCCCTCGGCGTCGCTGGCGGGTTCGCCGCCGTCACCTACGCGGACCTGCCGCTGACGCTGGCGGTGGAGTGGTTCGCCGCCGCCGTCCTCGTCGGGATGGTGGTTGGCATCCTCGCGGGCCTGTACCCAGCGTGGAGTGCCGCGCGGGTCGACCCCATTGAGGCACTCCGGTACGAGTGAGACGCTCACTCCGAGGCCGCCGTGTCGGTACCTCAACGCTTGTGCCTGTCGCGCCCTTCCATAGGGTATGACCGACGAGGGTTACCGGACGACGGCGGTAGCGGCATTGGCCGACCGTGACTACGAGCGGGCCGGCGACGAGTTCACCCGCGACGGGTGGGCCACGCTCGCGGAACCTCGGCCCGAGTTGTCTCCCTTCGCAGTCGACGACAACGGCTGGGTCGGACGGGGACTCGCCGCCCTCTCCGCGGCCGTCGCCGCGTACCGCGTGGCAGGGCTGGACACACGGGCGACCAACCGCGCCGTCGAGGGCGTCGCCGTCGCCCGCGATTTGGCTACCGACACGTCCCACGCCGTCCAGTCCGCCTGTTTCTCGGAGTTCGTGGCCGACTTCAAGACGCTCGGCGGCCTCGCCGGCGCGGGCGACGCCTACGAGGCCGCCGCCGACGAGTACGGAGACGCGGCCGAGAACATCGACAGCCCACAGGCTTGGGGGACGACGCCGCTGTTCGAGGCGGCCGCGGCGACGCTGAAGCAGGTCGCTCGCGGGCAGGACAACGGTGAAATCGCGGTGACGTGGGAGGACCTCCACGGGGCTGACCCCGCGCAACCGGGGGCGTTCCTCGCACACCGCGCCGCGTTCAAACGCCAGCGGTTCCCGACGTTGGTCGAGCAGGCCGTCGCGGACGGTTTTCTCGCCGCGCCGCGTGGCACGACCGAGTACGACAACGCCAACCACGAGTGTCCGAACTGTGGGTCACGCGACGTGAACTGGGTGGCGGACACCACGCTCTGTCTCCGGTGTTCGACGCCGACAGAAAAGCGGTAGGCGCGCTACTGGAAGGTCCGGCTGACTTCGTCCTCTTGGACGCCGGGTTCGGCCGTCTCGAACTCCTCTTCGATGTCGTCGTAGCGTTCACGAGTCTCCTCGGTGACGCTCGCACCGACTTCGTCGAGAGCCTGCTCGAAGTGCGCCATCGTCACGCGGACGTTGCCGACGGACTCGCCGACTTCCTCGGGCGTGACGCTGTTGATGAACTCGCGGCTGGCGGCCATCGACGCCTCGCGGGTGAGTGCCTCGATGTCGGCCCCGACGAAGCCCTCGCTCTTCCGGGCGAGGGCGTCGAGGTCCACGTCGTCTGCCAGCGGCTTGTTCCGGGTGTGGACTTCGAGGATTGCGCGGCGGGCGTCCTTGTCGGGCACGGGCACGTGGACGTGCCTGTCGAGGCGGCCGGGGCGCAACAGTGCCGAGTCGATGAGGTCCGGCCGGTTCGAGGTGGCGACGACAACCACGTCCTCCAGTGCCTCGATGCCGTCCAACTCGGTCAGGAGCTGGGAGACGACGCGCTCGCCGACGCCGGAGTCGGAGGCGTTGCGGCCACGTTCGCCCGCGATGGCGTCGATTTCGTCGAAGAAGACGACGGTCGGTGCGTTCGACCGCGCCTTCTCGAACACCTCGCGGACGCCCTTCTCGGACTCCCCGACGAACTTGTTCAGCAGTTCGGGGCCTTTCACCGAGATGAAGTTGGACTTGGACTCGTTGGCGACGGCCTTTGCGAGCAGGGTCTTCCCCGTGCCCGGCGGGCCGTACAGCAGGACGCCCTTCGCGGCCTGCATGTCCATCTGCTCGAACACCTCGGGGTACTCCAAGGGCCACTGGATGGTCTCACGGAGGCGTTCCTTCGTGTCTTCGAGGCCGCCCACGTTGTCCCACGTCACGTCGGGCACCTCGACGAACACCTCGCGGAGCGCGGAGGGTTCGATGCCCTTCAGCGCGTCCTTGAAGTCCCGTTCGGTGACCTGCAACCGGTCGAGTACGTCGGCGTCGATTTCGTCGGACTCGAGGTCCAAATCCGGCCGGATGCGCCGGAGGGCGTTCATCGCCGACTCCTTGGTCAGCGATTCGAGGTCCGCACCGACGAAGCCGTGCGTGTTCTCGGCGTACTCGTCCAGGTCGATGTCGTCGGTCAGCGGCATCCCGCGGGTGTGGACCTGCAGGATTTCCTTGCGGCCACCCTTGTCCGGGACGCCGATTTCGATTTCGCGGTCGAAACGACCGCCACGGCGGAGCGCGGGGTCGATGGCGTCGACGCGGTTGGTCGCGCCGATGACCACGACCTCTTTGCGCTCGTCGAGGCCGTCCATCAGGCTGAGGAGTTGGGCGACGACGCGCCGCTCCACGTCCCCGGACGTCTCCCCGCGCTTGGGCGCGATGGAGTCGATTTCGTCGATGAAGACGATGGCGGGGGCGTTCTCCTCGGCCTCCTCGAACACCTCACGGAGTTGCTCCTCGCTCTCCCCGTAGTACTTGGACATGATTTCGGGGCCGGAGATGTCCGTGAAGTAGGCGTCAATCTCGTTGGCGACGGCTTTGGCCATCAGGGTCTTCCCCGTGCCCGGCGGGCCGTGGAGCAGGACGCCCTTCGGCGGTTCGATGCCCAACTGCTGGAACAGTTCGGGGTGGCGCATCGGCAACTCTATCATCTCCCGAACCTGTTCGAGTTCGTCGTCGAGGCCGCCAATGTCCTCGTAGGTGACGTTCGGCGTCTCGCTGCCCTCGCCGGGCGCGCTGCCGGTAATCTGCTTTGCCGGCTGTTCGCTGACTTCGATGTCCGTCGAGTCGGTCACCACGACGGTGCCGCTCGGTTCGGTGTTGGCCACCTTCAGCGGAATCTGCTGGCCGGACATCGAGGAGAGTGGTCCCAGCCCCAGCGAGAAGGGGACCGTCTGTCCCTGCGTGATGGCCTGGCCGCTCAGCTTGTTGCGGATGTGCGGACCGACGTTCCCGCGGATGCGGAGGTTCTGCGGGAGCGCGACGGTCACCGAGGTGGCGGGCTGAACGTCGGCGTCCTCGACCTCGACGGTGTCGTCGATGCCCACGTCGGCCTCTTGACGCAGTTGGCCGTCGATGCGGACGACGCCCTTGCCCTCGTCTTCTGGGTAGCCGGGCCAGACGCGCGCGACCGCTCGGCCGCCATCACGGCCGTCGATGACGACGTAATCCCCGTTCTCCAAGTCCATCTCGCGCATCGCCGCTCGGTCGACGGCGGCGAGGCCACGGCCCGCGTCTTTCTGCTTGAGGGGTTTGACAGTCAGTCTCATTTTTCCACCTCGATAGTGAGGATACCGTTGTGCATAAACGCTTGCGCGCCCCCGTCCGCGGGCACCTCGAACTCGTACTGTTCACCGTCGGCAACGACGATAGCCGTCTCACCGACGACGTCGACGCTCGCCTCGTGGCCGGCGCCCACGTCGGCGACGAGACTGACGGTCCCGTCGTCGTCCTCGACGTGCCGCACGGGACCCCGCTCTTCGACAAACCGCTCTTGTCCAGTCATACTAACTCTAAGTTAGTCGTCAAAGTATATAAACCTAACGCCGAAGGACCGCAATAGGGCGGTCGGATTGGGTATAGACGGTACGCAAGCGGTTCACGGTTTATCCTCTCGGTTTCCGGGACGGTCGGCGTTTATATCGCTGTCGGGGCTATCGGTGGGTATGCGGACGGAAACGGTGACACACGACGGGCGAACGACGACGTACAGAGCCGTGGGGGACACGGACGGTGCCGACCCGATACTGCTCGTGCACGGCGCGGGCCAGACGCACCGCTGTTGGGCCGAGCAGTTCGAACGGGCCGCGGAGACGCCCGTCGTGGCCGTGGACCTGAGCGGCCGGGAGGGGTCCGAGGACGTGGACACTGGTCCCGGGATAGATACCATCGACGCATACGCGCGCGATGTCGTGGCAGTCGCGGCGGAGACGGGCGTCTCCGTCGCCGTCGGACACTCGATGGGCGGAGCGACCCTCCAGTGGTGTCTCGTGGAACACGACTTCGAACCCGACGGTGCCGTCCTCCTCTGCACCGCCGCGAAGTTCGTGATGGGCGAGGCAGTGACACAGTGGCTGGACGGTGGCGACTTCGAGGGGGCCATCGAGTTCCTCCACGACAACGGCATGCTGTTCCACGACACCGACCACGAGAACGTCGAACACTCGGTTGCGGCGATGCGCGCCGCCGGGTTCGAGATGTTGGAGCGTGACCTCCTCTCGTGCGGTCACTTCGACGTGCGCGACAGACTCGGGGAGATAACGACACCTACGCTCGCCATCACGGCCGAACACGACATGCTCACCCCGCCCTCCTTCGGCGAGTACCTCGGCGAGAACGTTCCGGGTGCGACGCACGCGGAAATCGACGAGTCCGGACACATGGCGATGCTCGAACGGCCGGCGGCGTTCGAGACGCTCCTCACGGAGTTCCACGAGTCGGTGACCGGCGACCGGTAACCCACGTCGGGTCAGTAGATGTCCTCTAACTCGTCCTCGTGGTGGCTGTGTTCCTCGGCGGGGTACTCGCCGTCCTCGACGGCCGTCACGTAGTCGTCGATGGCCGATTCCATCTCGCCACGGACGTCGCCGAACGTCTCGACGAACGGCGGCGTCCAGTCGCTCAGGCCGACGGCGTCGTTGACGACGAGGACTTGCCCGTCACACGCCGGTCCGGCTCCGATGCCGATGGTCGGGATGTCGAGCGTCTCGGTCACCTGCGCCGCGAGGTTCGAGGGGACGTGTTCGAGTACCAGCGCGAACGCTCCGGCACGCTGGTGTTCGGTCGCCAAGTCGAGTATCTCCCGGGCCGCCTCCGGCGTCGTCCCTTGTCGGGTGTGTCCGCCCAACTGGTTGACCTGCTGCGGCGTCAGTCCGAGGTGTGCCATCACCGGGATGCCGAGTTGGACCAACTGTTCGGTCAACTTGACGGTGTGGTCGCCGCTCTCGATTTTAACCGCGTCCGCGCCGGCCTCCTTGAGCAGACGGCCACAGTTCTCGATGCTGTCGCCCTCGTCGGCCCCGACAGAGAGGAACGGCACGTCAGCCACGACGAGTGCGTCCTCCGCGCCCCGAACGACGGCGGACGTGTGACTCACCATCTGGTCCAACGTCACCGGGAGCGTCGAGTCGTGCCCGAGCATCACGTTGCCGACGCTGTCGCCCACGAGTATCATGTCCACGCCGCTATCATCGACGATACTGGCCGTCGGCGCGTCGTACGCGGTGAGCATCGTGATGGGGGTGTCGTCGGTCCGGTCCCGAATCTCTGTCACAGTGGGCATACCCGACCGCTGGGTGCCCGGCGTGGTAAACGTATCCGATAGTGGCAACCTGCGGTCGCAACCGATTTGTTCGGGCGTCGCCGACCCGGACGTGTGCCAGTACGCGTCGACGAGGAGGACGAGGAACCGACGGAAGGGGTCGACTACGGGTGGGTCATGCAGGTCACGTTCGTCGCCACCATCGTCGTCGGCGCGCCGGTCGTCGCCGTCCTTTCGGCCACCGTCACGCTCCCGTCGTGGCCGGCACGCGTGAGTTTCGCCGTCCGCGTCGGGGCCATCGTCTGGCTGTGTACCGCCGTCGCGGTGTTCCTCTACGCTCGCCGCACGGCGTAGTCACTCCTCCGGTGCCCACTCCTCGGCCCACGCGAAGGCCGTGCCCGCCTCCCGGGCCGTCTCCGCGTCACGCTCCGTGTCGCCCACGAACAGCGTCTCGCCCGGCGACACGCCCAACTGCTCTACGACGGACAGCAGGGGACCCGGGTGGGGCTTCTCTGCCTCGTGTGAGTCCCGCCCGACGACCGGACCCACCGCGTCGTCGAGGCCGTGAATCTCCAACGCGATGCGGCAGGCGGCCTCGCTGTTGAGCGAGCAGACACCGACCGGCACGTCGTGCGGGAGTCTGTCGGCGGGGGCGAGTCGCTGTGAGGAGCGGGCCCCATCACGTTCGTACTCGCCGACGTGTTCCTCGACGATGTCACGGTACCCCGTCTCGTCGCCCAGTTCGAGCAGTCCCCACAGGTTCACACCGTCCACGTCGAGTCCGCGTGTCCTGAGTGCGGCGGCGACGTCGTCTCTGACGGCCGCCCAGTCCACGTCGAGGTGGACGAGCGTGCCGTCCAAGTCGTACACGTACGCCTCGTACTCCCGGTGTATCACTGGTGGCGATACGGGCGGACGGAAAATAGGGGCTTCGGTGGGACCGACTCGCCGCCCTACAGCAGTTCGCGCGCGACGACGTTCTTCTGTATCTCGGTGGTCCCCTCGTAGATGGTCGTCACCTTCGCGTCGCGGTAGAGTCGTTCGACCGGGAAGTCGGTGGTGTAGCCGTAGCCGCCGTGAATCTGGACCGCCTCGTTCGTCACGTCGACGGCCGTCTCGCTCGCGTAGTACTTCGCCATGCTCGCCGCCGTCCGCACTGACTCGCCCGCGTCCTCCCGCCGGGCCGCGTCCCGCGTCAGCAGACGGGCGGCCTGTGTCTCGGTGTGCATCTCCGCGAGTTTGTGCCGGATGGACTGGAACTCGCCGATGGGCCGGTCGAACTGCTCGCGGTCGGCCGCGTACGCGAGGGCCTCGTCCAGCGCGGCCTGTGCCAACCCGACCGACTGCGCGGCGATGCCGATGCGGCCGCCCGTGAGCGTCGACAGTGCCGCCGACAGCCCCTCACCTTCCTCGGTGAGTCGGTACTCGGCGGGAATCCGTGCCCCGTCGAAGGTCAGTTGCGTGGTGTCGCTCGCCCGGAGGCCGAGTTTGTCCTCCCTGTCCCCGACCAGCAGGCCGTCGGTGTCCTTCGGGACGAGAAACTGCGTGACGCTCCCGGGGTCGTCGGGGTCCGTCTTGGCGAAGACGACGACGACGCCCGCCCGTTCGCCGTTCGTAATCCACTGTTTCGTGCCGTCGAGGACGTACTCGTCGCCGTCCCGGCGTGCGACCGTCGACATCTCCGCCGGGTTCGACCCGGCGTCGGGTTCCGAGAGCGCGAACGCGCCCACGGGTCGCCCCTCGACCATCGCGGGAAGCCACGCCTCGCGCACGTCGGGAGAGCCGAACTCGCGGATGCAGGCGGTGGCGAGACAGTGGACGGAGAGTGCCGTCGCCACCGCGAGCATCCCGTACGCGACTTCCTCGTTGACGAGTGCGTAGGTCAGCCGGTCGGCGTCGAACCCGCCGTACTCCTCGGGGGCCGTCAGCCCGGTCAGTTCGAGGTCCGCGAGGCCGTCCCACACGTCTTCGGGGAAGGTCGCTGTCTCGTCCGCGTCCCGGGCCGTCGGTCGAATCTCCTCGACGGCGAACTCCCGGACCGTCTCGCGGATGGCGGCCTGTTCGGGTGTGAGGTCCATACGCGCCGTTGGGCGCGTCGGGTGAAAAGTCGGCAGGGTGGCTACTCGTCGGCCAGTTCCACGTCGAGGAAGTCCTCGAGTTTGGCGACCACGGACCCGCCCACGCCCGCCTGCGTCGCGCGACCCTGCTCGATGGCGAGCAAGTCGGACTCTTCGACGTCCAGTTCCGCGGCGAGTTCCGACAGTTGGAGGCCCGCGTCCTGTCGAGCGGCGGTCAGTTCCTTGCCGTAGTCGGAGACGAGATACGGGAGTTGGTCCTCCTCGTAGTCGGTCCCCTCTTTCTCCCAGTGTGTGGAGTCGCCCGTGCGGGCGTCGTCGATGCGTGCCGTGTTCTGTGCCGCACGGCGTTTCCGGTCTCGGTCGCTACGGTCGCTGTCGTCGGACCCGCCCCCGGATTCGTCGTGCTGGGCGCACTCGCCACAGACCTCAAGCGTCGCGCCGGCGACGGTCGCGGTGCGGAGGTCCGCGTCGTCCGCACCGCAGAGTTCACAGCTCCCGCCGGCACCGCCACCTGCGTCGCCGGTCGAGTACTTAGCCATGCCGGTGGGTAGTAGATGGGCAGTATTTGAAAGGTCCGTTTCGCGTGGCCGCTCTCGCGCGACCAAACGAAAGCCCTTTTATCGGATCACCCAGTACCGACGAGTGCAACAGAGCAAACGTGCGTGGGTAGCCAAGCCAGGCCAACGGCGCAGCGTTGAGGGCGCTGTCCCGTAGGGGTCCGCCGGTTCAAATCCGGTCCCACGCACTGCAAAGTGCAGGTGGAGTCCCAAGAGACTGCACCCACGCAAATTCTTACCGGAGCAAGCCACCGAGCGACTGCTCTCTCGGGGCCACACCTCCGAACCTGACCCGGCGAACCGCAGGTGTAGTCCGGAGTGGAGTCACACGAGCGACGGGGATACTGCCGACTCGCCGGTGAGACCTGACTGGGATAGAAGACGGCCGCCGGCAGTGTCACTCGTCGTCTACGTCGTCCTCTCCGTCGTCGCCGCGAACGTCGTCGGGAATGTGGACCGCGCGTGACTCGTCGCCGAAACTCTCCTCCAAGTCCGAGAGGTCGACGCCGACTTGTTCACGGCGTTCCGCGAGGCGGTCCTCGATTTTCTGGTACTCCTCGCTGGCCTCCAGTTCGTCGATTGCTTTCTCCGACTCCAGCGTGGTCTTTTTCGACACCAAGGTCAGGAACCGCCGGAAATCGTCGTCGTACGTGGAGCGTTCGACCATCTCTTGGACTACGTCGTTGAGTTCCTCGCGCTCGATGGGCTTGACGATGTACTCGTCGAAGCCCATGTCCACGATGTCGAAGTCCGGGTCGACTGCGGTGAGCATCACGACGCGACAGTCCAGTTGGCGGGACTCTATCTCTTCGAGGACGGCGTCGCCCGACACCTCCGGCATCCGGCGGTCGAGGAGAACCACGTCCACGTCGGGGTCGAGTTCCTCCAACGCCTCCGACCCGTCGTAGGCCGTCCGGACGGTGTACTCGTCCGAGAGGAAGGCAGTGTAGGTGTTCGCGATGGCCCTGTTGTCGTCGACGACCAACACGGTCGGTGAACTGTGATTCATGTTCTAACCACGCCGAGCCCGGAACTCGGCAGCGACTCCACGGTGAGAGAGCCCATTCTTGCCAGTGCCTTGACCGTAAGCGAAGAAATAGGTTGCGGGAACCACACGCGAGGATACTGTCGGCGTGGCCCGTGACCGCCGCCCGTGTGTGGTTTTCAAATACGATAATCGGAGCAGTGGATTTATGTACATCTCATCGCAACTACCTGTTGCTGGCACAACGGTGCCACGTACCCCACCACCCACCCCACCACCCACACCCACACCCTTACCCCACCCCAAGCAACCGTACTCTCCGCGGACTCCCGCGGACCCCGTTTCATCCCGGCGATGCGTGCAATCGCCGGGCTTTACCTGCCACCACCGTACTACCGTGTATGAGCGACGAGCACCTCTCTCGTCGACGGTTCGTGTTGGCCGCCGCTGGCCTCTCTGCCGGTCTCGCCGGCTGTAACGCGCCGTCGACTGACCGACCACGTGACTCGCCGGACCGAGAGCGTGAGCAACTCAACGTATCCGCCAGAACGACTCCCGCGTCGTCGTCTGCGTACACCGACGTCTACCGGGCGACGATAGATTCGGTCGTCCTCGTGCGCGTGTACGACCGGTCCGGTTCTGGCGGGCAAGGGTCCGGGTTCGTCTACGACGGAGACCACGTCGTCACCAACCAGCACGTCGTCGACGGTGCCGACGCGGTTCAGGTCCGTTTCACCGACGGGACGTGGCGCGAGGCGTCCGTCGTCGGTACCGACCGCTACAGCGACCTCGCTGTCCTCGATGTCCCCGACCATCCCGAACAGGCGACCCCACTTCCGCTCGCCGAGGGCGGCGTCGCAGTCGGGCAGGAGGTCATCGCAATCGGGAACCCGTTCGGCCTCTCCGGGTCCCTCTCGGCCGGCGTCGTCAGCGGTGTCGGCCGTGCCATCCCCGCGTCGGCCACCGCCGACGGACCGAACTTCTCGATTCCCAACGCTATCCAGACGGACGCCGCGGTCAACCCCGGTAACAGCGGCGGCCCACTCGTCACACTCGACGGCGAAGTGGCCGGTGTCATCAACTCCGGCGGCGGCGACAACATCGGGTTCGCCATTTCGGCACCGCTCGTCCGCCGCGTCGTCCCAGCCCTCATCCAGCGTGGCGACTACGACCACACTTACATGGGCGTCCAGTTGATGAACGTCACGCCGCGCATCGCGGATGTAAACGACCTCGCGGACGCGACCGGTGTCTACATCGACGATGTCGTCGAGGGTGCCCCGTCGGACGGCGTTCTCGAAGGTTCCACCGGCGACCGGACCGTCAGGGGTGTCTCGACGCCCGTCGGCGGCGACGTGGTCGTCTCGATGGGCGACCGCGCCACCCCGTCACGACAGGAACTTTCGACGTACCTCGCGCTCTCGACCAGCCCCGGCGACACGATCTCCGTGGGTATCGTCCGCGACGGCCGCCGCCAGACTGTCGACCTCACCCTCGGCAGTCGTCCCGAACCCGACGCCTGACCGCCGTCGGCGACGGTAAGGCCCTTGCCCGTCCGGTCCATCGGTTCCGATATGGAACTTCGAGCGCGCGACAGAGTGCCGGAACTGACCGGACTGTTGACCGTCGTCTCGCTCGCGCTGGTGTTCGGGGCCGTCCTCAACGTCATTCCCGCAGCCGCGCTCCCACAGGCCCCCGAGTGGGTCCTCGCCGCCATCCCCCACGTCAACGCCGTGGTGAGCGTCGTCGCTATCGGAACCATCCTCGCCGGCGTCCGGGCCATCCGCCGCGGCAACGTCACCCGCCACCGGGCCGCGATGGTGACGACGCTCGGCCTGTTCGCCGTCTTCCTCGCCCTCTACCTCTATCGGGTGAGCCTCGAAGGTCCGACCGATTTCACCGGCCCCGCCGTCGTCGGGCAGTTCGTCTACCTACCGATACTCGCAATCCACATCCTGCTCGCAATCGTCTGCATCCCGCTGCTGTACTACGTCGTCTTGCTCGCGCTGACACGTCCCATCGAGGAACTCGCCGAGACGGCCCACCGGCGCGTCGGCCGGGTCGCCGCGTCGCTGTGGCTCGTCTCGTTCGCACTCGGAACTGTGGTCTACCTGTTGCTGTACGTCGTGTGGTAACCGGCGAGTCACCGGCCACAGTCTGACGTCCCCCTACCGTTCGTTCCGGGACGCTCGTTCTGCCGTGGCTCACGCCGCTCCCCTTGCCGAGACGCGCACTTCGTTCGCGTCTCGCGTCAGTCGTCCGCTTCCGCACCGACGCCCGAGATGACGGGGCGCTCCACGTCTCGGTCGGTCGTCTCGCCGTCGATGTCGTAGGGATACTCCCCAGTGACACAGCCGAGACAGAGGTCCGCCCGGGAGTTCCCCAGTGCCGAGGAGACGGCGTCGATAGAGAGGTACGACAGCGAGTCGGCCTCTATCTCCGCGCGTATCTCTTCGACGGACTTGTCGGCCGCGATGAGTTCCTCGCGGGAGGCCATGTCGATGCCCATGTAACAGGGCGCGATAATCTGGGGCGCGCCGATGCGGACGTGGACCTCCTCGGCCCCGGCGTCCCTGAGCAGTTGGACGAGTTGGTTCGAGGTGGTCCCCCGGACGATGGAGTCGTCGATTATCGTCACGCTCCTGCCCTCGACGGAGGATTTGATGGGGTTGAGCTTCAGACGGACCGCACGCTCGCGTTCGTCTTGGGTCGGCATGATGAACGTCCGGCCGACGTACCGGTTTTTCATCAGCCCCTCGGCGAACTCCACGCCCGACCCGTCCTCGTTCGCGGCCTCTGCGTAGCCGGAGGCGAAGGCCCGTCCGGAGTCCGGGACGGGCATCACCACGTCCGACTCGATGCCGCTCTCCTCCCAGAGTTCACGGCCGAGTTCGCGACGAACCTCGTAGACGAGTTCGTCGTCGATGACCGAGTCCGGGCGCGCGAAGTAGACGTGTTCGAAAAAGCAGTGTGCGGTCGTTTCGGCCTGTACCAACTGATAGGTGTCGTATCCGGTGCCGTCCGGGTGGAGGACGACGAGTTCGCCCGGTCGTACGTCACGGACGAGTTCGCCGTCCAACGTGTCGATGGCGGCCGACTCCGAGGCCAGTACGTAGCCGTCCTCCAGTTTCCCGATGCAGAGCGGGCGGTTGCCCTGCGGGTCGCGCACGCCAAGCACCGTGTCGTCGTGCATGATGGTCAGCGAGTACGACCCGTGGATGCGCGACATCGTGCGCTTGACCGCCCGCACGAGGTCCTCCTCCAGTAGGTTCCGCGCGAGGTCGTGGGCGATGACCTCGGTGTCGCCGTCGGAAGTGAACGCGTGCCCCAAGTCCGCGAGCTGTTCGCGGATTTCACCGGCGTTGACGAGGTTCCCGTTGTGGCTCAAGCCCAGGGACCCGCTCTTGAACGAGACCGAGAACGGCTGGGCACAGCAGGCGTTGACGCTCCCGGCGGTCGGGTAGCGGACGTGACCGATGCCGTTCGGTCCGTTCAGCTGTTCGAGGTCACCGGGCTCGAAGGCGTCGCCGACGAGTCCCATCTCCACGTGGGAGTGTTGCTGGAACCCGTCGTGGGTGACGATACCGGCCGACTCTTGGCCGCGGTGCTGGAGGGCGTAGAGAGAGTAGTAGAGGGGGCGGGCGGCGTCACGGTCCTCCAACGAGATGCCGACGACGCCGCACTTCTCGTGCATTGCTCGGTTACTCGCCTGCTTTTTCCTGCCAGGCGTAGCCTCGTCGCTTCGACGACTTGCCGAATCCACAGGACGAGCAGACTTTCTTCTTCGAGTGGTACGATTTTTCGCCACAGCGGCGGCACTTCACGTGTGTCGTCGTATTTTTCTTCCCTTGGCTCGGGGTTCCTGCACCAGTCATAGGCTGATTGTGACCACGTTATCGCCGCGTATAATCGTTGTGTCTTCACCCGCTTCGATGACGAGGTTCATGTGCTGGTCGTACCCTGCTAACTCCCCTTGGAACTGCTCGCCGTCCTTCAGATGGACCGTCACAGTCTCACCGACCGCCTGTTCGAGTACGTCCAGCGGTCGCCCGTCCGTCTCACTCATACGCCTACGGCGTGGCGACGGGTGCATAAACGTACCGCTCCGTTCCGTTCCGGTGGCCCCTAGTCGCGTGTGGCCGCTGGTCTGCCCCCATCCCAAACGGTAAGCGGACAGCCGTGGAACGTCGCCTATGGCCGAGTTCACACTGCTCGAGGTCCACCTCGACGATGCGACGTTCACCGCCAACGCCCCGTTCACCGGGAGCGACGAGGAGAGTCCCGAGGACGCGACAGCCACGGCCTCGGACGGGTCCGGCCGGGGGCGACTCCTCGCTCTCCTCGCGGCACTCGCCCTCGCCGGCGCGGCGGCGTGGGTTCTGCGAAACAGGGCGAGCGACGACGACGGCGCGTAGCGCGACCGACGCCTCGCACGCTGAGACGCCTGCGGCGGGGGAAGACCTTTGCCCGGTGGTCGCTTCCTGTCGGGTATGAATCTCTATCGAAGCGTCCGCGCGGTCACCGGAGCCTCGGGCGACGGGCCGGTCGACTGGTCGGCCGTCACCGAGGCCGCGAGGGCCGCGACGGACCCGGGGTCGCTCGACCTCTCGACCGCCGAACGCGAGGGGTACGCCGCCGACGTGCGCGACGCCCGAACCAGCCTCCGTGACGTCGCCGGTATCGACTTCGACGTCCCCGAGACCGTCGAGGTACAGTCCCGTCACCACTGGATCGACGCGAACGTCGACACCTTCCGGCGGGTGATGGACCCGCTCGAATCACAGGTCGGGATGCTCCCCGGCCTCGCCCGCGTCGCCAACACCGCCTCGATGTCGGTCGCTCTGTCGTTCCTCGCCGAGAACGTCCTCGGGCAGTACGACCCGCTCCTCTTGGCCGACGGCGACGACCACGCGCTGTACTTCGTCCACCCCAACATCGGCCGGGTCGCCGACTCGCTCGACGTGGAGACGGACCGCTTTCGCCGCTGGATAGCGTTCCACGAAGTCGCCCACGCCGCCGAGTTCGGGGCCGCGCCGTGGCTCTCGGACCGACTGGAGGGTGACCTGCAAGTCGCCGTCGACGCCCTCGCGGAGGGAACCATCGACCGCGACGCGCTCTCGGCACTCGACACGACCATGACGGCCGTCGAGGGGTACGCGGAACTCGTCATGGACCGTGCGTTCGACGACGAGTACGCCGACCTGCGGGCGAAACTCGACGACCGCCGCCGTGGCCGTGGCCCGGTTTCACGGCTCGTTCGCCGACTGCTGGGGCTGGGGATGAAACGCCGGCAGTACGAACGCGGCAAGGACTTCTTCGACGCGGTGGCCGACGCACACGGCGTCGAGGCGGCAGGGGCGGTGTGGGCCGACCCCGACAACCTCCCGACCGACGCGGAACTCGACGACCCCGGCCTGTGGATGCGTCGCGTCCTCTAACAGTACGTTCGTCGGCCGCCCGACATCTCCGACCCGTTACCGCCGGCCCCGCCCTTCCTGCCCGTCGCGGTACTCCACGTCCGGGAACAGGAACCACATCAGGATGACGCCGACGACGACGCCGCCGACGACTGCGGCCCCGACGACCATCAGCGGCGGGTCACCTTGGAGCGTGATGAGGCCCGCCGAGACGGCCACGAGAGCGACGAACCCGATGCGGAGGCGAGTCATGAACTCGTCTCGCTCCTCGTTGGAGATGGGGCCGACCATCAGACATCCCCCGGGACGCTGACGTGCATCCCCACGAACCGCCAGTCGCCGTCCCCCTCGCTCTCACTGTTCGATGCGGCCGTGCCATTCGGCGCGTCCTGCCGTTCGAGCGTCCCGCTCCAGCGGGTGTCGAACTCGTACCCGATGCCACGCTCGGTGTCCGTCCACGACAGGAACACGTCGTCGCTGAACCACGCGTGACAGGACCGCTCGGTCACCCGGAGGGCACGACTCTCGACGGCCCATCTCGTCGTCGTCTCCGTCTGCTCTCGCAATCCCGCCCGTATCTCGTCGCTCCCGACCAGTCGCTCGGAGATGCCGAACTTCACCGCCGTCTCGTCGGCTCCGTCGGCGGCGAAGAACGGGCCGAGCGGGTCGCCGTCACGGAGCGCGTCGTAGTAGTCCCGAACCGTCGCCGCGGCGTTCATGTCGTGGAGAAGCATCCGCGCCGACTTACCGCTGTGGATTTTCCTGCGGCGACGCCCGACTCCGGCACTCGCTGGCTACTGGAAGCCCCGGTCCACGGTGTCGTCCACCACGTCGTCGAACTCGGCTTCGAGCAACGCCTCCGCTTCCTCGAACGTGCCCGAGAGTTCGTCGAGTTCGTCCGGGCGGTCGGTCAACTCGAACTCCGCGGGACCGAACGCGGGACTGTCCAGCGTCTCCATCACGTCGTCGAAGAGGGCGTCCGGCGTCGTCGGGGCGTCGGCGTGGGCCTTCAGGACCTCTTCGAGGTTCCGTACCGTGTCCTCGGCGTCGTCCTCCTCGATGGGTTGCTGGACCCCGAAGCGGCCGGCGTCCTCGCTCGGGAACAGCGGGTCGAGGTCCTCGTCGACGCGGCGGGCGACGCGGGTGCCGATACCCTCCACCTCGAAGGGGTTCTTCGCGTAGGTCTTGAGTTGGAAGACGCCCGCGTCGCGGTGGCCGAGATAGAGGTCCTCGCCGATGCCGCCTGCGCGGTCCCCGCCGACTGCTCGCCACCCGTCCGGGTCGGCGTCGCTCTCGACGACCGCTTCGAGGATGTCCTGCCAGTCTCTGACGCGCATACGTCCAGTGTGGGGCCTGTCGCCGAAGAACGTGTCGGAACCCGCCGACCACATTCGCCGCGGGGCGAGGCCTTTTGCCCGTCGGGACTGTTCGACCGGGCGTGCAACTCCGCGGTCCCGTAGTCGAAGTCGGTGACGGGCGGACGGTCGAGACCAGTTCCGGCACGTCCGAACTGGTCGAGGTGCGGATACGGCCCGACGGTGGCCGTGCCGAGGCCGTGACGGTCACGCTCTGGAACAAGTGGGCAGAGACGGCCGAGTACCTCGATGTCGGGATGGAACTGCTGGTGACCGACCCCGAAACGGACGAGTTCCGCGGCCAAACCCAGTACGCCACCAGCCGAGACTCGATGGTCGTGGTCGAACCCGATTTCCTCGTGAACGTGACCGACGTGCGCTCGTGGGTCCAGTGTCCCCGGATGTACTACCTGAACAAACTCGCGGGCGTCGAACTGGTCTACCCGGTGGTCAAGGGGACCATCGTCCACGAGGTGTTCGGTGACCTCCTGCGGGACCGCGACCTCGACACCTCCATCCCCGACCGGGTTGCCGAGGCGGGGCTGGAACTGGGCATGCTGGACCGGGACGCCGACGCGGTGACCGAGGACGTTCGGGACCACGCCAGTGCCATCGACGGGTGGCTCTCACAGGGAACACTCACAGAAACCGACGGGTGGCGGAGCGAGCAGACCCTCGTCTCCGAGACGTACGGCCTGAAAGGGCGGGCCGACGCCGTCCGTCGCGGGATGCCGGTCGAACTCAAGACTGGCAAGAACACCAAGCGCGAGCCACGGTTTCAGGACAAGGTGCAGGCTACCTGCTACGCCCTCCTGTTGGGCGAGGAGACCGCCGGCCCCGACGAGACACACGTCCAGGCCGCGCCCGATACGGGCACGCTCCTCTACACGAAGAACGCGGCCGTCGAGCGCACCGAGGAGACGGGCGACCTCTCCCCGGCCAAGGAGTTCTCTATCGGCCCCGGCCTCCTCCAGTACGTCGTGCGGACGCGCAACGCGCTGGCGGCAATGGAGTTCGACGCCAGCGTGCCGACGGGCTTCGAGGCCGACGCCAAGTGTGAGTACTGCTTCGAGCAGGACACCTGTATGGCCGTCTCCGGCCGTCTCGACCAAGAGTCCAAGGCCGGCCAAGTCGGGACTCCCATCCCCGAGGCGGAACGGGACTACTTCGACCGCTTCTACCGCGCCATCGAGGCCGAGCGACGCGAGGTCCACCGCGAGTACGTCAAGTTGTGGGAGCAGACGGCCGCGGAACGGGCCGAGGACGACCGCGCCCTGACAGACCTCGAACCACGGGGCCGGACACAGCGCGAGGGCGGCCGCTGGGAACTCCGCGCGGCGGGGACGGGAGCCGTCTCGAAGATACGCGAGGGCGACGTGGTGTTGGCGAGCGACGGCCACCCGATTCGCGGCCGGGCGGAACTGGCGCGGGTCGAGCAGTTGGGCGAGGAAATCGTCGTGACGACGGACGAACCGGTCGAACTGCGACGGCTGGACGTGTACCCCTCCGAGATAAGCGTCAGTCGGATGCTCACCGCGCTCCACGACGCCCTGCTCAAACAGTCCGCCGAGCAGAAGGCCGCGCTGTTCGGCCGCCGTGACCCCGCGTTCTCCCACGACGACGGCACCTACATCGACAACAACGAGGCCCAGAACGAGGCCGTCTCGCTCGCCGTCCGTGCCGAGGACTACGCGCTCATCCACGGGCCGCCCGGGACGGGCAAGACGTACACGCTCGCCCGGACGGTCCGCGCGCTGGTCGCGGCGGGCGAACGCGTCCTCCTGACGGCCTTCACGAACCGCGCGGTGGACAACGCCCTCGAAGCCCTCCGGGAGCAGGGATTCGACGACTTCGTGCGCGTCGGTACGGAGACGGGCGTCCGGCCGGACATGCAGGCGTTCCGGCTGACCGAGCGGGGTGACCCCGACGAACTCGCCGCCGAACTCCGGTCGGCACCCGTCGTCGCGGCCACGACCGCCTCCTGTGGCTCCTCGGTGTTGCGCGGGCAGGCGTTCGACGTGGCACTCGTGGACGAGGCGGGCCAATTGACCGAACCCGGCGCGCTGACGGCGGTGAACCTCGCCGAGCGGTTCGTCCTCGTGGGCGACCACCAACAACTCCCGCCGGTGGTCCGGGCCGAGGGCGGGGGCGAGGACCGAGCGGACCTCTCGGCGTCGCTGTTCGAACGGCTCATCGACGCCCACCCCGAGGCGTCGGTGATGCTCGACCGACAGTACCGCATGGCCCAGCGGATTCAGGCCTTCGCGTCCCGGGAGTTCTACGACGGGGAACTGCGGCCCGCGACGGGCGAGGTTGCGGCCCAGCGTCTCGGTGACCTCCCGACCGTCGATACAGACAGGTTGCCCACACACCTCCGTGACCCGGTGACCTTCGTCGACCCCGACGGGCGAGCGCGGGGGAACACGAACCCCGACGAAGCGGCGGCGGTCGTGGAGACGGTGCAGGCGTACCTCGACGCCGGCGTCGCACCCGGCGACATCGGGGTCATCGCCCCCTACCGCGCGCAGGTCGCAGAAATCGGCAAGCGCGCGCCTGACGGCGTGGCCGTCGACACCGTTGACCGGTTTCAGGGCTCCTCGAAGGAGGTCATCGTCGTCTCTTTCGTCGCCACAGGGTCACTCGACGGCCCCATCTTCGAGGACTACCGCCGCATCAACGTCGCGCTCACGCGGGCGAAGAAGGCACTCGTTCTCGTCGGCGACGCCGACGCGCTCTCGACGGACCCCGTGTACGGCCGGATGGTCGAGTGGGCGCGGTAGGACACAAAGCGTTTCTGCGAGCGGGGTGCCGTTTCAGGTGATGGTACCCGCATCTCCCTCCCGCAGACTCGCGCTCGTCGCCGGCCTCGTCGTCCTCCTGTTCGTCGCCGGTGTCACCCACCCGTACATAAACGACGTGCCGGGCTTCTCCGACCACACCGGGCCGACCGAGATGGACGTGACCGGCTTCGAACGGCTCGGTGCCGGTTGTGCCGACGACGTGGCTACCTACGCGCGGAGCGGAACCGGACCGAACGGCACCTACGAGCGGATTACGTTCGTCGAGACTGGCGACCCCGACGCGAACCTCTCCGTCTCGGCGGTTCGGACCTCGCCACGCGGGGCCGACCTCAGCACCTTCCGCGTCGCAGTCGACTCACACACCGACGCCCCGCCGAACGAGACGTGCCGAATGGGCGTCCAGTACCGTGTGGAACTGGAAAGCAGCGGTGGCTCACCGCCGGGATTCATGCCCGACGCGCACGGGACCCGCATCCTCTGGCTGGAGAACGGCGAGTACGCGGGCTGTTCGTCGAGTTCGACGGGCACGCTCGACACCGAGTGTCACCGCTTCCTCGGTGACCACCCCGACCGGACGTGGGCGAACGCCACCACCTGACCGTCAGGTTCTCGGCCCGCCGCCGCCACTGCGGAGTATGTCCCATACGCTCCCACTCGGCGCGGAGACGGTCACGTTCGAACTGCCGGACTGTCGCGTGAGCGTCGCCGACGCCCCCGGCGGCGAGGCAGTCGACGTTCGTACCGCCGCCCAGAA
The DNA here is from genome assembly GCF_023028225.1 of Halorientalis litorea. NCBI lineage: Archaea > Methanobacteriati > Methanobacteriota > Halobacteria > Halobacteriales > Haloarculaceae > Halorientalis > Halorientalis litorea. The sequence continues at coordinate 251,708 of NZ_CP095482.1, read as the reverse complement.
CGCCGTCGCCGACCCGCACGGCCCCGCGCTCGCCGACGCGGCCGACCCGGACGACGCGGTGACCATCGTCGTGACCGACGTGACGCGTGCCACGCCCGACGACGTACTCGTCGACGTGCTCGTCGAGGAACTCGCCCGGGTGGGCATCGCCCGCGAGCAGGTGACGGTGCTGGTCGGTCTGGGCCTCCACCGGCCGATGACGGACGCCGAGATAGCCGACGCGATGGGCGAGTACGCCGCCATCACGCGGAACCACGACCCGGCGGAGACGGTGCGGATGGGAGCCGTCGACGGCTGTCCGGTCGAGGTTCACGAGTCCGTCGCCGACGCCGACCTGCTGGTCTCGACTGGGATGGTCGAACCCCACCAGTACGCCGGCTTCTCGGGCGGGGCCAAGACAGTCGCTATCGGTGCGGGGAGCGAGTCGCTCATCGGCTACACCCACGGCCCGGAGATGCTCGGCCGGGATGGCGTCAGGCTCGGCCGGGTGGACGGCAACCCCTTCAGAGAGACGCTCGACAGTGCCGGTGACGTGGTGGGGCTGGACTTCGCCCTCAACGTCACACACGGCCCGGCGGGCATCCTCGGCGCGAGCGCGGGCGACCCGCGCGCTGTCGTCCGTGACCTCGCGGCGGTCGGCCGCGAGGCACTGTCGGTTCCGGTAACCGACGAGTACGACGCCGTCGTCGCCGGCATCGGCGCGCCCAAGGACGCGAACCTCTATCAGACGACGCGGGCGGCCACGTACGTCGCGTTGGGGGACCGCAACCCCCTCCGGCCCGGCGGGCGCGTCGTCCTCCCGGCGACGCTCCCGGAGGGGGCTGGTGACGGGACGGGTGAGCGACGCTTCTACGACCGTCTCTCGAACGCGGAGAGTGCGTCGGCACTCTACGAGGAGATGCTCGAGGGCTACGACGCGGGCGCGCAGCGCGCATTCGTGACGGCCCGTGTGCTCCGCGAGTACGACGTGTACGTCACGAACAGTCGGTCGCCCGCCGTGGTCGAGGACTGCCTCATGCACGCCGCGGCGTCCGTCGAGGACGCCGTCGAACCCGGGAGCGACGTTCTCCTCGTCCCGGACGCGCTGAACACACTGTTGGTAAGCCCGGACTAACCCCGGCCGTTACGCCGACTCTCTCACGCCCAGTGGCGGATGTCGGCCGGCGTGTCGGTCTGTATCCACGCGTCCAGATTCCGGGAGTCGTAGATGACGACCACGCCATCTGGGGCCGCTTCCTCGACGTACCGACTTGTCTCGTCTTCCCGTTGCATCACTCTCCGGTAGTAGGGTCGTCGTATATGAGTTTAATCGGTGAATTAGAGACACGTCGGTTTGGTGACAGCCCGGCAGGAAGTCCCAACAGAGACGATAGGACGGCCTTACCCGGAGACAGGCGCGTCCTCGTCTTCGCGTATCTCTTCGACGACGCGCTCGTGGAACGCACGGAGGACTTCGCTCTCGTCTTCGGCCAGCACCACGTCGCTCGCCAGCAACGTCGCCAGTCCGAACGCCCGGGGCGTCGGCGAGTCGACGCGGTGGTGCGTGACCGCTATCTCGCCCGCGCGGATGGCCCCAATCACGTCCTCGATTGCCCCCACGGCGAGTTTATCAGCCAGAATCTCGCGGTACGTCTCCTCGATGACCGCGAAATCCGGCAACTCCTCGGCGAACGAGAGCAACATGTCGCTGGACACCTGTTGCTGACTGGCCGACTTCTCGTGGCCCTTGTAGCGTTTGAGTATCATCAGCGACCGCGTGGCGTTGATGCGGAAGTACCGCTTGAGCAGGTCCGTCTCCCGTAGACTGGCCCGCAGGTCCGGACGCACGTCCGCCGGGTCGATGTCTTCGAGGATGCCCCGGAGGTCGACCTTCCGGTTCAGCGGCATCGAGAGCGTGAACCCGTGGTCGGCGACGGCGACTTGGACGTTGGCGTTGGCAGTCTGTGCCACGCGGTAGGCCAGCAGGCGCGAGAGGCCGTCGTTGAACCGCCGCCCGTAGTTCGAGTGGACGTAGTAGTGTCGCTCGTACTGCTCGCGGTCCGTCTCCTCCTCGACGACGAGACGCTCGTCCGTGCTGACGCTCTCCGGTCCCGCGTACGCCACCTGCTCTGTGAACATTCGCGCGACTGCTCGCACGCTGTCGTCGTCCAGCGGGAACTCGCGGAGCCACCGCCTGACTGCGGGCGCGCCGCCCTCCTCCAGTCGGGCCAGCAGTTCCCGCTGGAAGTCCAGAATCTCCCGGCCCAAGTCGTAGGAGAGGGGCAACCGCTCGGAGAACCACGACGGCACCGTCGGGCGGGCGTTCGTGGGGTCGACGTACACCTTCGAGCCACGCCGGTAGCGGAACTCGTAGTTGCTCCCGCCCAGCACGAACACGTCGCCCGTTTCGAGCGTGTCGAGGTACTCCTCGTCCAACTGGCCCACCCAGTCGTCGCCCGACCGAGTGAACACGTCACACGTGAACGAGTCGGGGATGGTGCCGATGTTGGTCATGTAGATGACCCGCGCGAGGCGGCCGCGCTTGCCGAGCAGTTCCTCGCCGACCGGGAACTCGTCGTAGTGGTACTCCCCGTCCGGCGGGTCGTTCTCGTCGCGCCAGACCTTCGCGTAGACGTTCTTCGCTTCGAGTCCCTCGTAGTCGGCGGTGAGGTACCGCATGAGTTGCTCGAACTCCCGGTCGGTGTAGTCTCGGTAGGGGTAGGCACGTCTGAGAATCCCTTCGACTTCGCGCTCGGGCCTGACGGCGTTGATAGCCATGCCGTAGACGTGCTGGGCGGCGACGTCCTGTGCGTTCTCCGGAATAAACACGCGGTCGACGAACCCCGCTTCGGCCTTCTTGAGCATCACCGCACACTCGACCAGTTCGTCCCGGTCCAGGGCGACGACGCGGCCGGTCACCGTCTCGCCCAACTGGTGGCCCGCCCGCCCGACGCGCTGGAGGAGCGCGGCGACCGACTTCGGCGAGCCGACCTGTACCACCAAATCGAGGTGGGGCATGTCGATGCCGAGTTCGAGGCTCGTGGACGTCGTCACCACGTCGAGCGTCCCCGCTTTGAGACGTTCCTCGATACGCTGGCGTTCGTCCTTCGAGAGGCTGCCGTGGTGACAGCCCGAGTTCCCCTCGTCGTAGGCGTCGAACCGCTCACGGAGGTTCTGCAGGACGCGTTCGGCCCCCGAACGGGTGTTGGTGAACACGAGCGTGTTCGTGTGGTCCGCTATCAGGTCGTGTAACTGCCGATAGAAGCGGTCGTTGACCACCTCGCGGGGCGTGTCGATGAGGTCGTCGGTCGGGCAGGTGAGTTCCATATCGAACTCCCGGACGAACCGCGTGTCCACGAGTTCGTACTCCCGTGGCTCGCCGCCGGGTTCGGTCCGCCCGACGAGGAACTCGGCCATCGTGTCCAGCGGCTCGACGGTGGCCGAACAGCCGATGCGGGTCGGCGACCCCTCGGCCATCGCCTCCAGCCGTTCGAGCGACACCGAGAGGTGGGTCCCCCGCTTGTTCTCCGCGAGGCTGTGTATCTCGTCGACGACGACGTACTCGACGGTTCGCAGTTTCTCGCGGAACTTCGGCGAGTTCAGCAGAATCGCCAGCGTCTCCGGCGTCGTGTTGAGGATGTGGGGCGTCTCGTCGAGCATCTGCTGGCGTTCGCTGTCGGGCGTGTCGCCGTGGCGGATTGCGTGGCGTATCTCGGTCTCTTCGCCCCGAGCGTCGAGTTTCTCGGTGATACCGGCGAGTGGCACTTCGAGGTTTCGGTGGATATCGTTGGCCAACGACTTCAGCGGAGAGACGTACAGACAGTAGACGCTGTTGTCCAGCCCCTCGGCCCGGTCACGCCGGAACAGTTCGTCGATGATGCCGGTAAACGCCGAGAGCGTCTTCCCGCTGCCAGTCGGCGACGCCACGAGCGCGTTCGTCCCCTCGTCGATGAGCGGGATGGCCTCCTTCTGTGGCGGCGTGAAGAACCCGCCGTTCTCCGGGACGTACTCGCCGAACTGCTCGACCCACCACTCCCGGACCGGCGGTTCGAGCAGGTCCAGCACGTCGGCGTCGTCGATGGCGACTGCTTCCGGGTCGTAGTCCACGGACTGGTCGGCCAACAGCTCGCGTGCTCCCATCCGGGTCCGTCGTTAGGGCGGGCGGGTAAAGTTGGTTCCGACCGCACGGTGAAAGTGAAATCTGGCGCGGGCGCGCCCGACGCGCCTGTCGTCGGCTTGAAGTCCCCGGCCGTCCGGGTACCGGTATGCGCGTCACTTTCCTCGGAACCGGGAGCGCGATGCCGACGGGTGAACGGTTCCAGACCGGCATCCTGCTCGAACAGGGCGGGGACAAACTCCTCGTCGACTGTGGGAGCGGTGCCCTCCAGGGCCTCGCCCGGACACCGGCGGGCTACGAGGGTATCGACGGCGTCCTCCTGACCCACCACCATCTGGACCACGTCGCCGACCTCCTCCCGCTGTTGAAGGCCCGCTGGCTCGCTGGGTCGGGCGAGGTGACCGTCGCGGGACCGTCCGGTACCACGGACCTCGTCGACGACATGCTCTCGGTCCACGACTACTTGGCGGAGAAGGTGGCCGTGACGACACGAGACATCGACGCCACGACCGAGTTCGAGATTGGCGGGTTTGCTGGCCGTGCCGCCGAGACGCGCCACTCCATGCCGTGTCTCGCCTACCGTCTGACGCCCGCCGGTAGCGTGCCCGGCCCGACGGACCAGCCGACGGTCGGCTACAGCGGCGACACCGAGGCGTTCCCCGAACTGCTCGACTTCTTCGACGGCACCGCCGTCCTCGCCCACGACTGCTCGTTCCCGGACGGCATCGACGTGTCGAACCACCCCACACCCGCCGAGTTGGGCGACGCACTCGCCGAGTCCGACGCCGAACTCGGCCGGGTCTACCTGATCCACCTCTACCCGCACACGGACGGCGAACACGATGCGATGCTCTCGTCCATCGCCGACCGGTACGACGGCGACGTTCGAATCGCGGACGACGGCCTCACGCTCGACATCGGATAGCCCGCCGTCAGTCCAGTCGGTAGCGGAGAATCGCCGCTATCTCCCCGAGGTTCGCCAACTGCTGGCCGGGGTCGAACTCGTTCGAGAAAACCGTCACCTCGCCGCCCTGCTGTTCGACCGACTCGAGTATCTCGTCGGCGTCCACGTCCCACTCCCCCTCACCCGCACGCTCGCGCCGGAGTGCCTCGTCTAACACGAGCAGTTCGTCTACGGCCCCGAACTCCGCCGCCTGTGCGACGTTCTCGGGTCCGTACGCCGCCTTCGCGCCCTCGCCGATTTGCTCCATCAACTCGTCGATGAGCGAGGCTTCCTCGGCGATACGGGTCTCGGCTTGGACTTCCTCGACGGCCCCACGCTTGAGCACCTCGTGGACGCCGCGGTCACCCACCGCGCTCGTGTCCACGGTGGTGATTCGCTCGACGAGGTCCGGCTGTTCGTCCTCGATGTAGTCGAGGGCGTCCTGTTTGGTGAACCCCGGGCCGGCGAGGATGACGGCGTCGGCGTCCTGCCGGACGAGTACGTCGGTCACCTCCGCGAACAGTTCCTCCCGGGGCCGCGCGTACTCCCCCTTCCCGGTGGGAGCCGTGATGCTCGCACGCTCTTCGGTCCCGTACTGACTGACGGTGTGAACGTGGGCTTCCCCCTCCTCGACGGTGGCGACGACCACGTCCGGGTTGTCGGCCGCCTCGACGGCCTCCTGTAGTCGTTCCAGTTGGTCGGACTTCCAGACCTTCTCGACGTCCAACTCGTCGCGTTCCTCCACGTTCAGCGTGTGGTGGTGGCCGAGTTGGTCCTCCCGAGAGCAGTCCACGATGTCTCCGCCCACCCGGAGGCGGTTGGCGAACCGCGCGAACTCCACGTCCGCCACCTCGATGGTGACGTACATGTGTTCGCGCTCACCGCCCGTGTCCCGCATCTGGTCGTCGTTCCGCTGGATGCGTCGGGTCGTGTCGCCCGAGACGTGGTCACCGGGTTCGAGCACGTAGGTGAGATGCCACAGGTCGTCGAGCGTCTCCGGGACGAGCGTGATGCGTTCCCGGCCCCCCTCGACGGCCACCCGGTCGTCGATGCGCATGCGAGTGGGTGGGTTCGTCGCCGGTAAGTGCTCTCCGGTCTGTCGGTGGGGTTTAGACCCCGCCGCCAGTAGCTAACGTATGCGCGTCGCCGTGTTCGGTGCCGGGTACGCCGGCCTGACCGTCGCCCGCCGGGTCGCTCGCCGGGCCCCCGACGTCGAGTTGGTCGTCGTCGACGAGGACCCACACCACCTCGTCAAGCACGAACTCCACCGCCTCGTCCGGCACCCGGACCTCGCGGACGCCCTCCGGGTCCCACTCTCGGACCTCCTGCCGTCCGCACGGGTCGAACAGGCACGAGTGACCGATATCGACCCCGAGGAGCGGGTCGCCACCCTCGACTGCGACGGGGAGACGAGCACGCTGGAGTACGACGCCGCCGCGGTCTGTCTCGGGGCAGCGACCGCGTTCTACGACCTGCCGGGCGTCCGGGAGAACGCCCGCCCCCTCCAGCGAGTCCCCGACGCCTTGGGCATCCGCGAGGACGCGCTGGCTACCCCGGACGGTCACGCCGTCGTCGGCGGTGGCGGGCTCTCGGGCGTCCAAGTCGCCGGCGAACTCGCCGCCCTCGCGGCCGACCGGGACCTCCCCCTCGACGTGACGCTCGTCGAACGGGCGGACCGGGTCGCGTCGGGATTCGGAGATGCGTTCGCCGACGCCGTCGCCGCCGAACTCGGTGCCCGGGACGTGACCGTCGAGACCGGCGTCGCCGTCGATGGCAGCGACGAGGACACGGTGACGCTGGCCGACGGCCGGACCCTGCCCGCCGACGTCTTCGTCTGGACCGGCGGCATTCGCGGCCCCGACTCCCTCGACGGTGACCGACCAACCGTCGGTGCCGACCTGCGCGTGGCCGAGGGGACATACGTCGTCGGGGACGCCGCCGCCGTCGTCGACGCCGACGGCCGTGAAGTGCCGGCGAGCGCACAGACCGCCGTCCGCGAGGCACGGGTCGCCGCCGCGAACCTCCTCGCGGAGGTGACCGATGCCCCGACCGACGGCCCGGCGACGTACAGGTACGAGAACGCCGGATGGGTCGTTAGCGTCGGTGACGGTGCCGTCGCGCAGGTGGAGGACGTGGTCCTCAGCGGTGAACCAGCACGCTTGGTGAAAGCCGCCATCGTCGGCGGCCACCTCGGGTCGGTCGGCGAACTCGGGCGGGCGGTCGACCTCGTGGCGGAAGAACTGGGGTGGCCGACCGTCGCCGACCTCACTGGCCTGCCTGCCGCGGCCGTCGGCACCGACCCCTCGACCCTGAGCGGCTTGCAGTCCAGTTTCGGGACGGCCGCCGTCGGCCTCTCGACGGTACTGCTACCCGGCGACACACACGACCTGACGTGGCTGACGCGCCTCCTCGACCGGGATTTCCCCGGTAGCCCGGTTGCGTCTGTCCTCTCGATACCACACGGCCGCCACGCCGACGACCGGCCGGAGTGACACACAGTTCCCGCGACGGACCGTAGCGAGTGCGCGGGACCGGATTCGAACCGGACGAAACCTCGCTCCGCTCGGTTTCTAGAGTTCAAACCGGTCCTGTTCTTCGCTCTCTTCGGTCGCTCGTTGCTCACGGGTCGCTTCGCTCCCCGTTCGCCTTTCTAGGCCTCACTACGTTCGGCCTCGCAATGCGCGGGACCGGATTCGAACCGGCGGACCCCTACGGGACAGCGTCCTAAGCGCTGCGCCTTTGGCCTAGCTCGGCAACCCGCGCTCACTCCGCCGGTTTTCCCGAGTCGAGTAAGAACCTGTCGCTCTCGGACGACACACCGTGGAGAACAACGACAACAACAATAGTACCGCCCACCCTACGTCCCCTCAGTGTCCCGGAACCGAGATATCGTCGTCCCGATACTGCTCCTCGGTGGGGTGTGTCTCCTCGTGGCGGCCGGTACTGGCCTCGCCGGCGGTACGACTGCGGGAACGAGCAACCACACGTCCCCCACGCTCGACGTGACGCTCGACGGCGACCGTATCACGGATGGGGACGCGCGGATTATCCGTGAACAGCCACGCCTCGGCCTCGACGCGTCGGTTCCCGGGTCGAACGCAACCGTCGAGACGGTGGTCGTCACGGTGGACGGCGAAACCGTCTACGAACGTGACGACGCCGACGGGCCGGTCCGGTTGGACCGCCCGCTCCCGCTCGGCGGCGGGAACAACACTGTCAGAATCCTCGCCGAGGGGACCGACGAGGTAGCCACGTCGGTGCGGTTCCGCGTCTACCTCGAAACCGTCCCCCCGTCGCTCAGCCTGACGGAGCCGAGAACGACGCCGGCGTCACCGTACTTCTTCCCCGACATCACGGTCAACCGGACACGAATCACGCTCGCTGGCGTGTTCCGGGACGTGACCGGCGTCGACGAAGCGACCATTACCCACGAGCGGCCGGGCGTCACCGGGACGTACCAGTCGTTCGGCGTGGAGGGACCGGACGCACAGTTCTCTCGCCCGTTGCTGCTCTACGACGGACGGAACCGCATCGAGGTCACCACGCGGGACGTTCTCGACAACAGGCACATTGGGTCGTTCGTCGTCCGCGTCGTGGACCGCGAGGCACCGGAGTTGTCACTCGACTACCGCGCATCGACCGAATCGACGCCACGGTACACCGTTTCGGGGCGTATCACGGACGGCGTGTGGGTCTCGAACGCGACTGTCTCGGTTCTTCACTACAACAACGGTCCGTACGAGCCACGGAACCGGTCGTATCGGGTCGTCCCGGACCGGAACTACCGGCGTGGGACTGGGCGGTTGAACGTCTCCTTCGAGCAACGGGTTCGGCTGCTCGAAGGGGAGAACTACGTCTCTGTGACCGCACACGACAGTCACGGTAACAACGTCACGAGCGGCTACTGGATCCGCTACTCTCCGAACACGTCCCGGCCACCGTCTGTCGGACTGGATTGGAACCGGACCGTGGTGCGAGACGACGAGACGCTGATTGCCAACGCGCTCGTCACCGACGACGACCGCGACCTCGAACGCGTCCGCGTGACGGTGACGAACCTCGACACCGGCCGGGCCACTGACGTGGAATCGATTTACCCCGACCGGAACGACACGTATCTGCTCGACCGACCGCTCACCATCGAACCCGGCGTCAACCGCGTCAACATCCGCGCCTTCGACAGCACCGGCAACGATACGCAGTTGATATTCTTCGCCGACACGGCGACGGAGAACGTCAGTCGGTCACGACCAGCCACCGCCGACGGCACGACCGAAACCACCGGCATCGAAACGACCACCGACTCGACGACACCTGACGGAACCGAACCGGACCAGCCGACGGCGACGGCCGAGGACGATGGCGGCCTCGTCTCGCTGCCACCTGTCCCGTCCCTGCCGACGCTCGGCGGGGGATTCGTCCTCGTCGCCGGTCTCGGGTACCTCTGGTACCGACGAGTCACCCGGGTCTGACCGAGCGAGGGCGTGCCCGTCTCAGTCGTGGCGGTCCCGTATCGCCTCGGCCAGTTCGTCCGGGTCGGTAGTCAGCCGCTCCCGTACCTCGACGGTGTCGCCGACTTCGACAGTCCCGCTCTCGACGACGTGCGCGCAGATGCCGCCCCTGTCTGCCTGTAGTGCCCGTGCCACCCCGTCTTCCTCGGCGACGGCTTCGACGTGGGCACACGGTGGCCGTGGGCGCGTCCCGTCGAGAACAGTGTCACCGACAGCGAACCGCGTGTCGAGGAGGTGGATGAGGGGTACGCCGCGTGTCACGACGTTGCGCCGGTGGCGGCCGTCCCGGAGGTCGATGTCGTACTCCTCCTGGATGCTTTCGAGTGCCGACTCGGTCACGAGTGTTACCTCACACCCATCGAACCCCGAGTAGTAGCCCGTCCCCCGGAAATACCGGTCGCCGCGCAGGCCACGGTTGGCGACTGCCTCGACCGACTCGACTGCCGCCATCGGTTTCGAGCCCTCCTCTGCAATCCAAATACCCTCGACGGTACCGGAATCCGTGGGCGTCACACCGGTCGTACGAACGACAGGCGCAAGTGTGTTCCGACGGCTGGACAGCGTTTAAAGCAGTCGGTGGCGAACGTGGTGACGTGTACCGTGCCAGCGACGAGGTGGAACACGAGCAGTGGCTCACCGAGTTAGCCGACGCGAGGGAGACGCTGGACCTCGGGGAGGAGACGGAAGTCCGCGCCGCCGACCTGTTCCTCTCGTCGGTCCCGGACGACGACCGGTCGAAGCGGGCGGTGCTGGCGGCCAGTCTCTACGTTGCGACGTTGGTCACGGGTGAACGCCGGTCGCAAGGGGAGGTGGCGTCGGCCGTGGGCGTCTCACGGCTGACGGTGCAGCAACGGTGGAAGGACCTTCTGGAGACTGCCGGGCTAGACGCCCCGGACTGGTAGTCACTCGCCGGCGTCGCGCATCGGGCGGCCGTCGCGGTCGGGGGTGAGATTCCCGTGTTCGTCTATCTCGCCGCGGACGATGCGGGTACTCGAAATGATTTCGCCGTCGTCGGCGTACACGTGGTCGACGACTTCGATGTCGAGCGGGTCGTGTCCCCTGTCCCGCCGTATCTCGTTGATGCGGCGGCCACCCGTTTCGGTCTCGGGGGAGACGATGAGTACGTCGAACTGTTCCTCGGTGGCGATGCCGGTCGGTTCGCGGAGTTGCCGTATGTCGTACGTGCGGTCGTACTCCTCGGCGAACCGGCTCAGTTCGGCTTCGAGGTCGCGCTCTCGCTCCTCGAACGAGCGGACGCGCCTGTCCTCGTCGCGCGTCTTCGGCGCGAGCTCGTCGCTCGTCAGCCCGACAGTCACGTCACCCAACTCGAACGCCCGCTCGAACAGTGCGCGGTGCCCGTCGTGTACGGGGTCGAACGTTCCGCCCAGCGCGACCTTCATATCTCTCCGGATAGACCGCACCGGGTTTAGTGGCTTCGGAATCCCGCGTCCACACCCCCTGACAGGTTCGGCGGTTACTCCCCGTCGTCTGCCTCGGTCACCGTGATGGAAACCGGGTCGTCCGTCTCCGTCGTCCGGTCGCCATCTGGCACCTCCTCGTCGGTGTCGAGGTGGCTGTCGAGGTTGAACAGCGTGTTCAGTTCCGACTGCACGTCACCGACGATGCCCGAAACGAGGTCGCTCGGCGGGATGGCCGTGTACTCGTAGGGGTTGTTGCCCGCACCGCCGCTCTCGCGTTTCCGCCGCTCCACCTTCCGTTCCTCGTGGAGTTCCGCGAGTGCCTCGCGGACGGTACTCGGGTACAGCCCGGTTTCGTCGGCGATCTCGTCGCTCGTGCTGTGTGGGCTCTGCCGGAGACTGACGTAGATGCGGGCCCGCGTCTCGGTGTCCAGAATCCACGAGAGGAGGTCGACGACGCTCTCGTCGAACCGCTCGACCGCTCTGTCGGCTTCTTCCTCGATTCGCTCTCGGACGCTTTCGTCGTCCCCCGATTCGATACCATCCAGTTCGTCGTCTTCCGAACTCCCGTCGTTTGCAGACATGCGTCCTCTCCAGAGCGACAGAAGGAAACTGCCGAATAAAAACCCTTGGCTACAGTTGGAGGGCCGCACAGACGGCGTCGAGGCCGCCCTCGTCTCGGAGTCTCCGCTGTCTCGCCGCGCCGCTTTCGGCCTCGTACACCTCGCGGATGCCGTCGATGCCGAGGCGGTCACACTCCCGGTCGACCAGTTCGCCCAGCGGCACCGACGACGCCAACTCACGGTCCAACAGGTCGGCGTCCTGTCCGTAGCGGATGGCTCGCCACTTGTTCTCGTCCAGCAGTTCCCGCCGGTGGTCCCGGCCCGTCTCGCCGTCCTCGTAGCGCGCCGCGAGGTCGGTCACTAGCGCGTGCGTGTACTCGACGAACGCCATCACGCGCTCCGGGTCTGCCTGCCCGTCCGGAGCCCGCACCTCGACCGTCCCGTGGCCGGAGTGGGGCCGCACGTCGTACCAGAGTTCGCCCCGGTCGTCGATGGCGTCCGTCGCGAGCATCGTCCGCTCGAACTCGTCGAAGGCCGCGTAGGAGTCGAAGGCCGTCGGCACACCCGTGTTCGGCAACGCCTCGAAAATCTTGGCGCGCGCGGACTGGAGGCCGGTGTCGAACCCACACCAGTACGGCGAGTTGGCTGACAGCGCGAGCATGGGTGCGAGGTGCCAGCGCGCCTCGTTGGCCACCCAGACTGCCTTGTCCGCGTCGTCGACTCCGACGTGGACGTGGAGGCCGGCCGTCGTGTTGCGGTGCTGTGGGTACTGGATGCGGTCGAGTTGCGCGCGGTACCGTGGCTTCTCGGCGTGTTCGAGTTCCCGCCAGTCCGCCGCCGGGTGGAGGCCCGCCGCCGCGATGCCGTATCCGTGGGCCGCCGCGTGTTCGACGAGGGCCGACCGGACCGCGTGGAGTTGTTCACGGGCGTCGTCTAAATCGTTCGCCGCGATGGTCGGTGTCTGCGTCTCGATAACACACTTGAACAGTTCGTGGTCGAGTCGGTCCGCCAGAATCTCGGGCGGGTCCGACTCGTAGACGAGTTCGTCCGTGCCGCTGGTCGGGCGACCACGGTCGTCGACGACGAAGAACTCCTCCTCGATGCCCAGCGTGCCCATCTGCGTGAAGTTCTCGGCCGAACCCCGCTCGTCCATCGAAACACCGGTTGGGTGGCCCCGGGCTAAAACGTTCCCCTTGGGCAGTTCCGGCACACGACCCGAAGCCACACGCTGTGTCTCACCGTGGCCGCGCCACGACTGCGAGGTGGTCGGCGTGGTACGGTTCCAACCGCTCGCGGTCGAGTATCTCGTAGCCCTCACGCAACGAGTCGAGTACGTCCCCGAATACCGCCTCGGGGTCCCTGGTCACGTCCTCGCTTCGCGCCTTGACTGCGAGGAGCAGACGGCCGTCCGACCGGAGGAACTGCCGGTTCCGCAGTGCCACCTCCGCCTGCGTCCGCGTCGCCACGTCCTGTACGAGTACGTCGACCGGTTCGACGACGTGGGCGTACGTTTCGGGTTCTCTCGCGTCTTTCAACAGCGGAAAGAGACGGTCGCGGTCCGCGGCCACGTCCAGCAGGTCCCGCGTCGGTCGCGGCGCGAACTCGACGGCGTAGGTCGGTCCGGCGAAGTCGGCGACGTGACTGACCGTCGTCCCAGCGGCCGCACCGAGGTAGAGGACGTGCTCGCCGCCCGCCAGTCCAGTGTCCATCCCGAGGTCCAGCATCGCGCCGAGTTTCGACCGGCGGGCGTCCCAGAGCCGCCACCCGTCCCGGGTCGCTTCACCGTACACGGGGTCGCCCTGCGTCGCCAACCGCTTCTCGCCGTCGAAGGCACGACGCTCCACCCCAGTCGGGAGGTCACTCATCGCCGTCCCCCCGCGCGTGGATGGTCGCGATGCGTTCCGTGAGGTCCTCCTCCAGTTCCGGCCGCAGGTCCCCGCTGTAGTGGTCGATTCGGGCGGCGATGGCGAGTTTGCCCGCGAGAGCGCGTGCGGCCGACCCACGGTCCGACGGGTGAGCCCCCTGTACCGCCTCGTGCGTGTAGATGACGCCGTGTTTCGGCGACGGGGCCTGCCCGCGGAGGTGTGCGAACAGCGCGTCCTCCGCGCCGAGGACTTGGACCGTGCCGCTCGGCTTCTTGGCGAGGGGTTCGAGGCCGCCCGCCAGTGCGACCAACCGCGCGGCCAGCACCGGCCCGGCGAGTGCCGCGAGGTTGGGCGCGACTTCCGGTGCCGTCGTCTCCACGAACGACCGGAGTTCGTCGGCCTCCTCGTCCAGCGCGACGACACGGCGAGCGAGACTCACCACCCGTCTGTCGGCGGCGTCTGCCGTCTCCCGTGCCGCCAGTTGGCGACACGACTCGATGCCGGTCCCGGCGTCCGCGAACCGGCTCCCGGCCCACTCCGCGACGCGCTCGGCCAGTTCGTTGGCCTGTCCCCGGCAGTCGTCCATGGCCCTGACCGCGTGGACGAGTTGCTGGTCGTCGGCACGTTCGCGCTCGCGGACCGCCGCCCGCGTCGCCGCCATCGTCGCCTCGTGCAACTGGTCGTAGTACGCCGCCCTGTCCTCGGCAAAGCCCGACTCGACGGCCTCGGTCGGCCAGTCGTGAGACTGTTCGGCGTGCCCCTCCCGAACCGCAGCGGCGGCCGTCTCGGTGTCGCCGGGGTCGGGGCCGTCGAACCAGCCCGAATTCCCGGTGGTCTCGTTCATGCTGCCCGTTAGACCCCCGTCCGGTAAAGTCGTTCTCGATGTGCCCCGCCTCGGCGTCGTCGGCGGGCAGAACTGTACAGTCGGTGCGAGTCCGCTGCTCCTGTGGCAAAAACAGCACGCTCTTGACAGTCGTCGTTCAAACACAAGGATATGACCGGCCAAGACCTCGACTCGCTGGACGCGTTCCACAAGTTCGTCCTCATCGCAGTCATCGACCTGCGTTCGCGGGAAGACACGCCCGTTCACTCCTTCGACGTCTCCGGCGTCTGTGAGGACCTGCTCGACGAGTTCGAGCGACTCGACGAGATGCTTCCCGGTGGCGTGACCCGCCAGCGTGTCATCTCGGCACTCGGTGACCTCGAAGACGCGGGCCACCTCGGCAAGGAGACCACGGAATCAGCGACCGGGAAGGGCCGCCCGGCGTACGCGCTCTCGGTGGACGAGGCGGGCATTCTGGACGCACTCGGCGACGACGACCGATTCGCCGCCGCCGTCGACCACGTCCGCGAGCGTCGGAACTGAGTGCCGGCCGAGCAGTGGCGTCGACCTTCCGACAGCAGAAAGAGCGTGAACGTTTATCAGCCCGGCTATCCCGGTATCTGACATGAACGTCGCAGTAGTCGGTGCCGGGTCCCTGGGGGCTGGTATCGCACACGTCTGTGCGGCCGCCGGGCACACTGTCACCGTCCGGGGTGTGGAACCGAACGTCGTGATGGACGCCATCGACACAGTCAGCAACCGCCTCGAAGGCGGTGCCGCGGCCGGCGACATCTCCAGCAAAGAGCAGCACGCGGCAGACGATGCCCTCGAAGGAACGACGAACGTCCAGTCGGCCGTCGACGGGGCCGACCTCGTCATCGAGGCGACATCGAGTGACCTCGACGGCAAGCGTGACACGTTCGCCGACGTGGAGGGGTACGTCGACGAGGAGACGGTCATCGCAACGGCCACCACGTCCCTGTCGGTGACGGCCATCGCCACCGCACTCGAACACCCGGAGCGGGCGGTCGGGTTCCACTTCGCCGACCAGCCCCACCTTGTGGAACTCGTCGAAGTCGTCCCCGCCGACCAGACCGACGACGAAACGGCGGCCTTCGCCGTGGAATTTATCGAGGGCCTCGGCACGGAACCCATCGTCGTCGCGGACGCGCCCGGCCTCGCCTCGGACCGCCTCGGCCTGTCACTCGCCGTCGAGGCCATGCGGATGGTCGAGGACGGCGTGACCGACGTTCGGGACGCCGACGCCGCGATGGAGTTGGGATACGACCACCCAGTCGGGCCGCTCGAACTCAGCGACCGCGTGGGGCTGGACACGCGACTCGACACGCTGGAACGTCTCAGCGACGAACTCGGCGACCGGTTCGAACCGCCCGCAATCCTCCGCGAGAAAGTCGACGCGGGAGACACCGGCAAAAGCGTCGGCCGCGGCTTCTACGTCTGGGAGAGCGGCGAACCGGAGGCACCGGGCGACGACACGGAGGACTTCGCCTGAGGGATGACAGACGGTGACGACGGTGGGGCGGAGTCGGGCGCGGGTTGGGGAGCCGACCCCGGAGCGACGACGGCCGACGGTGACCCGCCCACGCTCGGTGACCTGCTCGACGAACTCGACGAGTATCGGGACTCGCTCACCGACCCGCAACGGCGCGAGCAGATCGAGGACATCATCGAGACTGCCACCGACGTGGAGGAACCTGCCGTGTTCGGCCGGACTATCGTTGGGTTCGACTGGGCCGACCTCGCCGAGGCGATGCTGGGGTCGGTACTGTTCGGCATCCCGATGCTCGTGGAGGGCGGCACACAGGAGGTCGGCGTCTCCTTGGCCGAGTCGCCGCTCTTTCTCGGCGGGACCCTCGTGTTCGCCGTCGGAATGGTGGTCGGTATCCTCTACGTCGCCGACATTCAGGACGTTCGCATCTACGAGCCGATTTTGGGCTTCATTCCCCGCCGGGTGGCCGGCGTTCTCGGCGTCTCCATGCTCACGGCACTCGTCCTGAGTACCGCGTGGGGCCGCGTCGACTGGAACGAACCGCTCGTTGCGTTCGCCCAATGTACTGTCGCGTTCGTCCCGATGGCCGTCGGGGCGGCACTGGGCGACATCCTGCCGGGGTCGTAGCCCCGCCCTGCATACCCACGGGGGATTATGAAGGGTTAAATGTGGGCGCGTCTACTCGGGAGATATGAGTGAGTCCGAGCAGAAACAGCGGCAAAAGTGCATCTCTTGTGGCATCAACATCGCGGGGAACAGTGCGGCGGCGTTCAAGTGTCCCGACTGCGGACACCAGATTTACCGCTGTGCCAAGTGTCGCAAGCAGAGCAACCTCTACGAGTGCCCCGACTGCGGATTCATGGGTCCCTGACCGATACCGCAATCCAAATCACCCCCCACACCAACCACCAACCATGGGAAAAGTCGCAGCCAAAGTCAAGGTAATGCCGCAGAACCCCGAAGTCGACCTCGACGCGCTCCAAGAGCGTCTCGAGCAATCCCTGCCCGAAGGGGCCAAGATAAACGGGTTCGAGCGCGACGACGTGGCGTTCGGTCTGGTCGCACTGTTCCCGACGGTCATCGTCCCCGACGACGCCGGCGGGACGGACGCCGTCGAGGAAGCCTTCGGTGACGTCGAAGGCGTCGAAAGCGTCTCCATCGACTCCGTCGGTCGCGTATAGTCGGCTGGCCCGGAACGCACGTTTTATAAGTCCGACCACACAACCGACAGCCACGAATGCCCAACTCGAATGGCCCCAAAAAGAAGACGAGGCACAAACTCAGCAACAAACCGCGAGACCGAGGTACGTCGCCGCCACAGCGGTCCGTCGAGGAGTTCGAGGTGGGGCAGAAGGTCCACCTCAAAATCGACCCCAGCGTGAACGGCGGCCGATTCCACCCGCGGTTCAGCGGCCTCACGGGAACCATCGACGGAACCCAGGGCGAGGCGTACAAGGTGATAATCGACGACCAGGGCAAGGAAAAGACCCTCATCACCAAGCCCGCCCACATCACGGCGCAGGAATGACGATATTCAAGGAGAAGGTCAGCGAGGAGTACCTGACGCTCGCGGAGACCAAGGAGATACTCGAAGGCCTCGAACGCGAGCGGGCGGCCAACGAGGACCGCGAGATGCGCTACGAACTGGCGCGGGCCATCGAGCACGTCAACCATTTCGCGGAACTCACTATCGAGGAGTCGACGGAGTTGGTCGCCGAACTCCGTGAACTCGACAAGGTGGACGAAGCGACGGCCTACAAGATTGCGAACCTCCGGCCGCGTGACCGCAACGAACTCCGGGCCATCTACGCACAGGAACGGTTCTCCCTCTCGGGCGAGGAACTCGACGACATCCTCAACGTCGTCACGAAGTACGCCTGACTGCGCGGGCGGCCCGGTGTGGCTTTTATATAGCCAGTGGCCGTAGTCGAACGCATGACTGACTCCGAGAGCGGCGACCCCGAGGCCGACGCAAAGATGGGTGTCGTCTTGGACTTCCTCCGCCACGGCCGCACCGAGGACGACCGCCCTCAGTACGAGAAGTCGCCGCTCGCCTACGTCCTCACCGAGGACGATTTCGAGTTGTTCGAGGTCGAGTTCACCGACGACCCCGACATCGCCATCGCGGACCGCGTGAACGTCGCCCGCGACTCGGACCTCCCGGTCGGTGCGATTCGCGACATCGACTACGATGACTTGCCCGGCGGCGCGCGCTCGGAACTAGAGTACGTCGTCGAGGACATCGTCGCCGACAACGAACGGCGGTTCGTGGACTTCTACAACGAGGCCCAACCAATTACCCTCCGCCTCCACCAGTTGAACCTCCTGCCCGGCATCGGCAAGAAACTCCGCAACGACATCCTCGACGCCCGCGACAGGCGACCGTTCCAGTCCTTCGAGGACCTCGAATCCCGCATCGACGGGCTTCACAGTCCCCGAGAGACGCTGGTCGAACGCATCATCGAGGAACTCCGCGAGGACGACCTCAAATACCGGACGTTCGTGCGCACGGACGAACAGGACTGACAGGCTTTTACTGCCGGGGCCGCGACGCACAGCTATGACCGGTGACTCCCGGCGGACGGACGGGTCGCCCGAGCGACGCGACCCGGACGCGCTGATGCGGCGGGCGGGCGTCCGGGGGAATCCCGACCGTGACCAACACTTCCTCGTCGACGACCGGGTACTCGACCGCCTCCCGACGTACGCCGACGAGGCGGACACGAGCCACGTCCTCGAAATCGGCGGCGGGACCGGCGCGCTGACCGACCGGTTGCTCGCATTCGCCGACCGCGTGACGGTCGTCGAGCGCGACCCCGACCTCGCGGCGTTCCTGCGTGCGGAGTTCGCCGACGCCGTGGCTGACGGCTGTCTCACCGTCGTCGAGGGTGACGCGCTCGACGTCGACCTGCCCGAGTTCACCCTCTCGGTGTCGAACCTCCCGTACGGACTCTCCAGCGAAATCACCTTCCGCCTCCTCCCTCGGGGCCGCCCGCTCGTGTTGACGTTCCAGCGGGAGTTCGCCGAGCGGATGGCCGCCGAGGCCGGAACCGACGACTACGGACGGCTGTCGGTGACGGCGGGTCACTACGCGGACGTGGAGGTGGTCGAGACCATCCCGCCGGAAGCGTTCGCGCCGCCGCCTGCCGTCGAGAGCGCGGTGGTCCGGACGACGCCGCGTGACCCCGAGTACGAGGTCCCGGACGACGGCTTCTTCCTCGATTTCGTGACGGCAGTGTTCACACAGCGACGCAAGACGATGCGCAACGCCGTCCGGAACACGGCCCACATCTCGGGGTTGGGCGACCCCGACGCGGTTGTCGACGCCGCCGACGACGACCTGATGGGCAAACGCGCCGGGAACGTCACGCCCGCCGAGTTCGCGTCGCTCGCACGACTCGCGTGGGGCGTGGGTGAGCCGTGACACCGGACCTCGCGACGGGCGTGCAGGCGTCATTCGGAACCCCGGAGAGCCGCTTCCCCGCGAGTGGCGTCGTACTCGCGTTGCTGGCACTCGCCGCCGCCGCCATCTGGCGGCTGGACGAGGTTCTCGAAGCGTGGCTCTCGACGGACGACGTAGAGGCAGTCCAGGCCGTCGCGTTCAGTATCGCCGCCAGCGTCACGGGGTGGTTCCTCGTCGTCGTGTGGCGTGCGGCGGACGAGGTTGCCAGTAGCCTCGAAGTCATCCGGTTCGGGCCGCGGCAGGGCGTTCTCGCGCTGGTGGGTCTGTTGACGCTCATCGTCGCCTACACGCTGACGCGTGTGAGCAAGGGCCTGCTGGACCAGCGCGGCGGCGACGTTATCACGGCTCATCGCCGGGAGATACTCCACCACTTCATCCAGATAGCGGTCTACGTCTTCGCGTTCGCGTTCGTCCTCTCGCTGGCCGGTGTCAACCCCGGTGACCTCCTCGTCGGAGCGGGTGCCATCGGTCTGGTCGTCGGGTTGGCCGCCCGACAGACGCTCGGTGGGATACTCGCGGGGTTCGTTCTCATCTTCGCCCGGCAGTTCGAGGTCGGTGACTGGGTCGTCATCGGCGACCAAGAGGGCGTCGTGACCGACATCACGCTGTTCAACACGCAACTGCGGACGTACGACGACGAACACGTTCTGATTCCGAACGACGAGGTCACCCAGTCCGAGGTGGTCAATCGGTCACAGTCGGGTCGCCTCCGCGTTTCGGTCGACATCGGTGTCGACTACGACGCCGACGTGGGCCACGCCGCCGAAACCGCAGAGCAGGCCGTCGCAGACTGCGACGTGGCACCGCTCCTCTCGGAACCGTCGCCGACAGTCGTGGGCAAGCGGTTCGGCGACTCGGCCGTCGTCCTCGAATGTCGGTTCTGGATATCGGACCCGAGCGCGCCGCAGATGTGGCAGACCCAGACCGCCGTCATCCGCGAGATTAAGGCGGCGTTCGCCGCCGAGGACATCAAGATACCCTTCCCACAGCGTGAACTCATGGGGCGTGAGGAGGCGACGGGGCTTCGCCTCACCGGCGACGCGTCCGGCGAAGGGGACCGCGCGTCGATGTCGGCCGACGGCCACGGCGGACCCGACCGGGGTGGCGACCCCAACGGGCCAGCGGGGACAGAGACCGAGGGGGACGCGGACGGATGACCGACCTCGCGGAGCGACGTGGCATGGACGACGACGTGTACGGGCCGGCGGAGGATACCCGTCTGCTCGCCGAGGCGACTCGTGACGCGGTCACTACCGGGGACCGGGTGTTGGACGTGGGGACGGGGTCGGGGTTCGTCGCGGAAGTCGCACGCGACGCCGGTGCCCGCGTCGTCGGGTCCGACGTGAACCCCCACGCCTGCCGGGCCGCGCGCGAGCGTGGGATTCCGGTGGTCCGGGGGAACCTCACCGCACCGTTCCGGGCCGGAACGTTCGATTTCGTGCTGTTCAACCCCCCGTACCTCCCGACACCGCCGGAGGAGACGGGCGACGACTGGATGGCAAAAGCACTGTCCGGCGGCGAATCCGGGCGGGCGGTCGTGACGCCGTTCCTCGACGACGTGGGTCGCGTCCTCGCGCCGGACGGGGCAGTCCTCCTGTTGGTCTCGTCGCTGACCGGTCTCGACGAAGTTCGGGACACGGCGAACGAGAACGGTCTCGTGGCAGAAGAGGTAGCGAGCGAGAAGTACCCATTCGAGCGACTCGTCGCCCTCCGTTTGATTACTACAAATCATCAAACCGATTAGCAAATATTAAAGGCCGTCATTTCGTACCACTTCGTAATGACAGAGGTAGTTACGACGACACCGGGACTGTTCCCGTTGCCTGACTGGACGAAAGACGAACTCTCGGAGTTGAAGGGCCACCAGAAGGCCGACCTCATCGACGGCACCGAAGGGGCCGAGATTCAGAGCGTCTACGACCGCACGCGCGGCGAATTGATCGAGCGACAGCAAGCGGCTGGCCTCGACCGCGTCGTCGAGGGGCAGGCACGCTGGGACGATATGATTGCCCACCCGCTGGCCGTCGCCGACGCCGTGGAGACGCGCGGCATCGTCCGCTACTACGACAACAACAACTTCTACCGCGAGCCAGTCGTGACCGACGACCTCGCGGCGACAGGCGACGTGGCGGCGGAACTCGACTCGGCCGCGGACCGCGTCGACTCGGGGCTTCAGGCGGTCCTCCCTGGCCCGTACTCGCTCGCGGACCTCGCTACCGACGAACACTACGGCGACGAACAGGCGTTCCTCGGAGCCATCGCGGAGTTCCTGACGGCCGAACTCGCGGAGTTTCCCGACGTAGAAACGCTGTTCCTGCTGGAACCGTCCCTCGTGGAGAACCCGCCCGGTGACGGTGCGGACCAGCGGGCGAGCGAGGCCATCGACCACGTCGCCGCCGCCACTGACGCCGACGTCGTCGCCCACACCTACTGGGGCGCGCTGGAGGAGAAAGTGTACGCACACCTGATGGACGCCGACGTGGACGCCATCGGCTTCGACTTCGTCGCGAACCACGAGGACAACATCTACAACATCAACGAGTACGGCACCAAGTCCGACGTGGCACTCGGCCTCGTGGACGGACAGAACACGCTCGTCGAGGACCCCGAGACCATCGAGGAGCGTATCGAGTGGGTCGGCGAGCAGACCCCGAGCGCGGACTTCGAGACGGTGTACGCGACCATCAATACCGAGACGTTCTACCTCCCGGGCAACCGCTTCGAGGAGAAACTGGACGCACTCGGAGCCGTCGGTAAGACGGAGGTGGAAGCATGACGGACACCCGCGAGCAGTTCCGACCCGAAGGACACGGCACCGACCACTTCCTTCTGACCACCGTGGTCGGGTCCTATCCCAAGCCGACGTGGCTCAACCGCGCCCGCGACCACTGGGAGGACGAGGACCACGAGTTCGACGACGACGACTGGCACGAGGCCACCGACGACGCCGCCCGCCTCATCACGAACGAACACGAGCGTACCGGGATGGACGTGGTCGTCGACGGCGAGATGCGCCGCAACGAGATGGTCGAGTACTTCGCCCACCGCATCGACGGCTACGAGTTCAACGGCCGCGTGAAGGTGTGGGGACACAACTACTTCGACAAGCCGTCTGTCGTCGACGAGGTGACCTACGGCGAGGAGTGGCTGGTCGAGGAGTTCGAGTTCACCGACGACGTGTCGGCCCGCCCGGTGAAGGTGCCCATCACCGGCCCGTACACGCTCGCTAACTGGTCGTTCAACGAAGTCTACGACAGCCAGGAGGCTCTCGCCTACGACCTCGCAGACCTCGTGAACACGGAGATAGAGCGACTCGTGGACGCCGGCGCGAAGTACATCCAGATAGACGAACCCGCGCTGGCGACGACGCCGGACGACCACGCCATCGTCGGCGAGTGTCTCGACCGTATTGTCGACCAGATTCCCGACGACGTGCGCGTCGGCCTGCACGTCTGTTACGGGGACTACTCGCGTATCTACCCCGAGATTCTCGACTACCCTGTCGAGGAGTTCGACCTCGAACTCTGTAACGACAACTACGAGCAGTTGGACGTATTCACAGAACACGAGTTCACGAAGGACCTCGCGCTGGGTGTCGTGGACGCCCACGTCGCCGACGTGGAGTCCGTCGCCGAAATCAAGGACAACATCAAGAAAGGGTTCGAGATAGTGCCCCCGGAGCAGTTGACCGTCTCGCCGGACTGCGGGCTGAAACTCCTGCCGCGTGACGCGGCGTACGGCAAGATGGAGAACATGGTTCAGGCCGCCCGCGAAGTGGAGCAGGAACTCGACGACGGCGACATCGAGGTCGGTTTCGCCGCGCCTGCTGACGACTAGCGAGGCCGACCAACGGGAGGCCTCGGCAAAGCCGACCACCTCGCTTCGGCTGTGGTCTTTTTAGGACAGTTCCTGCACCAGTAGTGCCACCGACAACCCGACCGGCATCAGGTAGATGCCGGCGACGACGGCGAAGTCGGTTCGGCGGTTCCTGACAGCCCACAGGTGACGAGCGATGGCGAGGAGGACGCCACCGATAGCGAGCGCGGCCCACGGGTGTTCGAACTGGCTCGCGCCGGTCAGGAGAAAGGCCGTCAGGATTGCCACTGCGGCCGTGAGGAGGTACTGAAACGAGTGGTCACGGTTCAGAACGGCCCCGACTGTCGCGACTAGCGGCGGCACGCCCAACACGCCGAGGACGAGCAAGAAGAACAGTGACTCGGACGTTAGCACGCCACCCTGCAACACCGTCCGGAATACGGCCATGGTGGCCGTATCAGCGCGGTGACCTAATAGCTACTGACGAGTTAACGGCCGGCGAAAAACGGGTCCGCGTCGGGGTCAGTTGTCGACGTCCTCGTAGACCCACGGTTCGTCGCTGCGGTCGTAGTCGACCAGTTCGTCCTCGTCGAAGAACAGGTCGATTTCGCGCTCGTTGGCACCGGGGTCTTCGTGGTCGGAGCCGTGGATGACGTTCTGTCCGAGGTCGAGGCCGAGGTCACCGCGGATGGTGCCCGGCTGTGCCTCGGCAGGGTCGGTCGTCCCCATCATCTGTCGGACCTGTCGCGTCGCGTCGGCACCTTCCCAGACCATCGCCATGACTGGCCCGGACGTGATGAACGCCACGAGGTCGTCGAAGAACGGCTCGTCCTCGTGTTCGCCGTAGTGCTGGTGTGCGAGGTCCTCGTCTATCTGCATGAACTTCGCACCGACGAGCTTCAGGCCGCGACCTTCGAGTCGGTCGATGATTTCACCGACGAGGCCGCGCTGGACCGCGTCCGGCTTTGCCATCACGAAAGTACGCTCGTCGTGGTGGCTCATGCGTCCTCCTCGGCCTCGGCGTCGTCTGCACCGTCCGCGTCGGCCGCTTCGGTGTCGTCCTCGGCTTCGGCTTCGGCCGACTCGAGGTCCGGTGCGGCACCGCTCTCGTCTGCGTCCTCGTCTGCGGCCGGTTCCGCCTCGATGTCTGGTTCTTCGTCCGCGTCCGGCTCCTCGTCGGGTTCGGCTCCGCCTTCGGGGCCGCGACCCTCTTCGGTCCACTCCACGTCGCGCGCTTCGCGGCCGAGGTCGGCGTTTTTCTCACACTTCGACGAGCAGTAGTCGACGGTCGACCCGTCGTTACGGACGAGCATCGTCCCGGTTCCGGGCTCGATGTCGTCGCCACAGTAGTCACACTCTCGGGTTCGGGGCATTATTGTCCTCCAATCTGGTCGGCTTCGCGGGCCGTCTCGCGGAGTTGGAGTACGTCGCCCTCACGGACCGGCCCGAGGACGTTCCGCGTGATGATGCGGCCTTGGTTCTCGCCCTCGCCGATGCGGCACTTGACCTGCATCGCCTCGCCGTGCATGCCGGTTCGGCCGACGACTTCGATGACCTCGGCGGGCGTCGAACCGCCGTCGCCTTCGGATTCCGATTCACTCATCGTGTATCACTGAAGGTCTTCGAGTTTGTCGGCGATGTCGTCGATGTCGGCGGCGGCGTCGCCACCGTCGACGATGGCCGCCGCGGCACTACCGACTTCGAGGCCGGCGGCGTGGCCGATATCGTCCTGCGTCTCGACGAACAGGTACGGAATCGCCTTCTCGTCGGACAGTTCGGGGAGGTGCATGACGATTTCCTCCGGCTGTACGTCCTCGGCGACGTACACGAGGTCGGCGTTCCCGCGCTCGACTGCTTTGGTCGTCTCGTTTGTACCCTTCTTTACTGTTCCCGTGTCCCGCGCGACCTCGAGTGCCTCGAGGGCGTCGTCGGCGAGGTCCGCCGGAACGTCGAAATCAACGTATACTGACATTGGTAATCTCCTCCTGTCCGTGGGCTCGCGCTCCCCCGCCTGAGAGTCCTGAGAGGCTAGGAGCATCATCAACCCCGCACAGGCTGTACCCGTGAGTGGCCCCGCTCCGCTAAAAGCCCTTTCGATGCCGAAAAGCGAGTGACAGCCCCACACACGCCCACGATTGTCGGGACAGCGACGGGACGACCGCCACACCCAAGCCCCCACCACGGTACTGTTGGAGTATGCTCGCCGAGGTGACGACAGCCCTCCGCCGGGACGCCCAGCGAGCGGACGAGCGTCGCGTCCTCGTCCTCGCCGGAACCGCCAGTTCGGGGTACGACGGAGCGCGTGCGGTACTCGACGCCGCCGAAATCCCCGCTACGGCGGCGACGCTCGTGGGTCCCGACCCGACACTCGACTGTGAACACCTCCCCATCGGACACTCCGGCGACTTGCTCGGGACAACGCGTGAGGCCGTCGTCCTCGACGTACACGAGGAGTGCCGACCGAACGCCCTCGGTCGGGCCGTCGGTGCGGTGGACGGCGGCGGCCTCCTCGTGTTGCTGACGCCGTCGTTGGCGGAGTGGCCCGACAGACGCGACGCGTTCGACGAGACGCTCGCGGCACCGCCCGCGGACGTGGCCGACGTGACCGGCCACTTCCGGACACGGCTGGTCGAGACGCTCCGCGCGCACCCTGGCATCGCAATCGTCGACGTGGACGCCGGGACTGTCGAGCGCGACGGCCTGACCGACCCGGACCCACACCGACCGGACCACGACGTGACGGTCCCATCGGACGCCACGTTTCCGTCTAGCGTCTACACGGCGTGCCTGACCGAGGACCAAGCCCGGGCGGTCCACGCCCTCGAAGTCCTCCGGGACGACGAGCAGGCCGTCGTGGTGGAGTCCGACCGTGGCCGCGGGAAGTCGAGTGCCTGCGGGTTCGCCGCCGCCGCCCTCGCGATGGCTGGCCGGGACATCCTCGTGACGGCCCCCGACTACCGCAACGCCGCGACGGTCTTCGAGCGGGCACACGAGACGCTCGATGAGAACGATGCCCTCGTGGGTACGCCGAGTGACGAGTCGCCGCGTGACCTGCGGACGGCCGAGGGCCGGGTCCGGTTCGAGCGTGCCGCCGACGCAACCGCGCTCCCGGGCGACCCGGACGTGGTCATCGTGGACGAGGCGGCCGCACTTCCCGTCGGCGTCCTCGCTTCGTTCCTCGACGCGCCCGCCGTCGCGTTCGCCACGACCATCCACGGCTACGAGGGAGCGGGCCGGGGGTTCTCGGTCCGGTTCCGGGACCGGCTGACGGAGAGCGACCACGAGGTGACCGAGGCCCATCTCGACGACCCGATTCGGTACGCCGCGGGCGACCCAGTGGAGGTGTGGGGGTTCCGTGCCCTCCTCCTCGACGCGCGGCCACCGGTCGCGGAACTCGTCGCCGACGCCACGCCCGAGACTGTGGAGTACGCCGCACTCTCGCCCACCGAACTGCTCGCGGACGAGAATCGACTGCGCGAAGTCTTCGGACTGCTCGTGTTGGCCCACTACCGCACGGAACCCGACGACGTGGCGCGCCTCCTCGACGCGCCGAACGTCTCGGTTCGCGCGCTGGTTCACGACGGCCACGTCGTCTCTGTCGCACTACTGGCTCGCGAGGGCGGACTCGAATCGGAGACACGAGCCGCCATGTGCGACGGGAGCCGTATCCGGGGGAACATGCTCCCGGACGTGCTCACGACCCAACTGCGGGACGAGGCGGCGGGGAATCCGGTCGGGATGCGCGTCCTCCGTATCGCGACACACCACGCCGCCCGTTCGCGGGGGCTCGGCTCGGCACTCCTCGAAGCGATGCGGGCGGAGTTCGCCGACGACGTGGACTGGCTCGGCGTCGGCTACGGTGCGACGCCGAGCCTCGTCGACTTCTGGGCTACGAACGGCTACACGCCGGTCCACCTCTCGACGACGCGCAACGACACGAGCGGCGAGTACTCGGCCCTCATGCTCGACCCGACGAGCGAGGCCGGGCGCGCGCTCGCCGACCGACACGCAGCCCAGTTCGTCGCCCGCATCGGCGCGGTGCTGGCCGACCCACTCCGTGACGCCGACGCGGACGTAGTACGCGCCGTCCTCGGTCCTCTCTCGCGGGAGTACGACCCGCATCTCGCCGACTGGGAGTGGCGACAGGTCGCGAGTGCCGCCTTCGGCCCGGGCCTGTTCGACATGGCTCCGGGACCGTACCGACGGCTCGCCGTGGCGTACTTCGTGACCGACACCGACGCGGATCTGACCGACCGACAGGAGCGACTGCTCGTCCGCAAAGGACTGCAGGGGCGGCCCTGGGACGCGGTTGCCGCGGCGTCGTCGTACCCCTCGACGGCCGAGTGCATGCGGGCGTTCGGGACTGCCTTCGAACCGCTCGTGGACGCCTTCGGGAACGACGCGGCACTGACGGAGGCCGACCGCTACCGATGACGGCCGTGCTCGGACAGGACCCCGTGACGTGGCTCGCGCTCACGCTGGCTCTCGTCGGCGTCGTCGGCAGCGTCGTCCCGCTCGTTCCGGGGGCGGTACTGTCGCTGTCGGGACTGTACCTCTACTGGTGGGGGACCGGCTACAGTGACCCCGCGCTGTGGGTGCTGGTGTTGCTCACCCTCGTCGGCTTGTTCGCCGTGGCCGTGGACTGGCTGGCGGGGGCCATCTCCGCGAAGGCGAGCGGCGCGTCGACGCTGACGACGGTGGCCGCGGGCGTCGCCGGGTTCGCCCTCTTTTTCGTCGCCGGACCGTTCGGCATTCTCGCGGGCGTGGCCGGCGTCGTCTTCCTCGCGGAACTGAGCCGGACCGACGAGGTGCGGGCGAGCGCGCGGACGGCGGCCTACACGACGCTGGGGATGCTCGCTTCGGCCGTCGCTCAGGTCCTGCTCACGGCGACGCTGTTCGTCGCGCTGTTGGTCGTCGTGTTCGTCTGAGGGAAACCGGCTTGTCCTGCCTGCACGAAAGGCTCGTATGGGCGAGTGTACAGAAGAGGGGTGTACCGAGACGGCCGCGGTGCGTCTCCACATCCCGTGGGCCGAGAACCGCGAGGTGTGTGCGGGGCACGCCCGCGTCTGGGCGCAGAAAGACGGCGTGGTCGCCGACCCGCTGGACGGGGCCGACCTCTAGAGGTCCCGCTCCATCATCACCTCGTCGATGTACTCGCCGTCGAGTTTGTAGTGGTCCTCGCGGCGGGCGTCTTCGGTCCAGTCGTGTTCCTTGAGGAACGCGATGGCACCCTCGTTCGTCGAGGGGACGCTGTTGTATATCTTCTCGGTGCCCTGCGAGGCGGCCCACTCTAGGCCACGCTGCATGAGGTGGCTCCCGATGCCGTGCCCGCGGTAGGCTTCGAGGACGCCGAGCGTGAGTTCCGCGGTGTGACTGAGTTTCTCCATCTCCGGGTGGCGGATGTGGACCCAGCCGACCACGTCGTCGTCGACGCAGGCGACGAAGAACATCCGCGATTCGAGTTCGTTGTGGCGGAGCAGTACCTCCTCGTGGTCGATGATGTCGGCGACGCTCTCGGCGACGACGTACGTCCCGCTCTCGACTGCGGCCCGGATGGCACCGACCAGTCCGGTGATGTCCTCCTGTCGGGCCTGCCGGATGGTGAACTCGACGTCACCCTCCTCGTACTCCTCGGCGACGCCGCTGTCGTAGGCGATTCTGAGGTGGTCCGCCGCTGTCTCTTCGAGCAGGCCGTCGCGTTTCAGGATGGCGACGTGGTGGCCGAACTCGCGTGCGTCCATCGAGAGCGCGTCACGCGCTCTGTCCGGCCGAACCTCGCCGTGACTCTCGACGAACTCGTACACGTCTTTCCGCCCGCGGTGTTCGAACTGGAGACTCTCGGTCATTCCCATGTGGTTCGGTAGCACGGAACACTACTTAAGCGTTGGTGCCGTTCTCGCCGTGCCGGGCGGGAACGCCCGTGAGCATCGCGGCCACGTCACGGACGTTGTGCGTGTCGAGTAGCAACTCGGCGGCTTCCCGGACGGTGACGTCGGCGTGGATGTCGACGCCGTAACAGGCCGCGTACAGTTCGAGATAGCCGTTCAGCGTCTCGTGGAGGGCGTCGAACTCCGACTCCGAGAACCGGACGCCCCAGTCGTTCGCGCGGGCGTCGACGTACACCATGACCGTCGGCCCGAGTCCCTCACGGCAGAGCGACATCGCGCGGTCCGACGCCGGTGGGTCCTCGGGCGGGTCGAACGCCTGCCTGTCCTCGCGGTACTGCCGCCGTAGCGCGCGGATTCGGTCCCCGTACTCCCGGTCGGGCATTCTCAGCCCTGCTTGAACTCGACACCTTTCCCGCCGGCGGGGTGTTCCCAGTCCGTCTCGGCGACGACGGCACAGGTCCCGCACTCCACGCAGGGCTGTGTGTCGAGGCTGACGAGGTGCTCCTCGTGGCCGTTGGTCTTCACCCGCTCGTCGCGGTAACAGCCGCCGCCGAAGTCCTTCGCGCTGACCGGGCAGGCCGCGACGGCCGCCCCGCTCGCCTCGAAGGAGTTGTCGACCAGGTCGATGTGCGGGTCGCCTACGTCGTAAGTCAGGTCGCCGATGCGGTCGGCCAACTCCGGCGGCTCTATCTCGCTCTCGTCGGTGACGCGCGTGCCGAGTGCCTCCGCGATGGCCGTCGGCATCGTCACGTACGGCGTCCCCGTGTCGGGGAGCATCCCGACCACGAACGGCGAGTTGAACCCCCAGTCGAGCAGGCCCGCCTTGTCGGCGAGTTTCATCCCCACCCGGCCGACGGCCGACCCGAGCACGGCGTCCGCCGCCGCCGTCACCGGCCCGTTCTCGGCGACGGCACTGACCGCCCGGTAGCGGGTCGGACGGAGTTTTCGCATCACGCCCTCCTCGTGGAGTTTCTGCTCGTATCGCTCGCCCGCGCTTGCCGGCTGGTTCTCGACACGAGCCTCCGCGACGGCTTCCCCGGCCAGCGCGCCCGCAGTGACGGCGTGGTTCATCCCCTTGATAATCGGGCCTTGAGCCTGCATCTGTCCGGCGGCGTCACCGACCAGTAGGAGACGGCCCCGATGTGGCGAGGGGTTTGCCACCTTCTTCGAGTCGGGAACGAGTTTGGCCCCGTACTCCAACTCCTCGTACTCGTCTCCGAGCCACTGCGCGAGCAGAGGGTGCGTCAGGAGGCCGTCGAGCAGTTCGTGTGGTTCGGCTTCCTCCGCCACCAGCGAGTCGAGGTGGAAGACGGTCCCGATGGACAGTGACTCCTCGTTCGTGTAGAGGAACCCCCCGCCGCGGACGCCCTCGAAGAGGTTCCCAGAGAACAGGTGTGCGGCACCCTCGTCCGGGCCGACGCCGAACCGCTCGTCGATGGCGTCCGCCGGCACGTCCACGACTGCTTTGACGCCTTGGAACCACTCGTCCGGTTCCTCCCAGTCCATCAAGCCCGCGTCGCGGGCGAGTTCGGAGTTCACGCCGTCGGCGGCGACGATGGTGTCGGCCGTGATGGGGTCCAGTTCGTCGCAGGTCACGCCGACTATCTCGCCGTGGTCCCGGAGGAGGCCGTTCACGCGCACGCCGGTCAGCAGGCCGCCGCCCGTCTTTCTCGTCAGTTCGTGGACGCGCTCTTCGAGCCACGAGTCCATGTGTCGCCGCAGGACGGCGTCCGACCACGCCGTATCGTGTTCGTGGAGGTCGGTCATGTCGACGGTCTTGACCTGCCGCCCGGCGATGTTGTGGAGGTAGTACTCCGTGACCGGCCGCTCGCTGGCCTCCTCGCGGAACGCCGGGAAGAAGTCGTCGATGGTGTGTGGCGCGGACTCCTCGGCGTAGATGAGTCCGCCGCTGACGTTCTTCGACCCGGATTCGGTGCCCCGCTCCAACACCAGCGTCTCGACGCCGCTGTTGGCCAGTGCCGCGGCCGCCGCCGCACCGCCCGGCCCGGCACCGACGACGACTGCCTCGTAGTGTTCGTACTCGTCTGTGTCACTCATTGGTGTCACCTCTGTCCGACCGCGAACGCCCTCCGCTCGCCTCGTCTTCTCGCGGGCGTTGCCCGCTCGGCCTGTCCGCGGACCTCCGTTCCACGCTCCCCCCGTCCGCCATCGCCTTCAGGTCCAGTTCGCCCGCCTCCAGCGACTCGGTCAACTCCGGGAGTACCTCGAAGAGGTCGCCCTCTACGAAGTAGTCCGAGAACTCCCGAATGTCCGCATCGGTGTCGGTGTTGATGGCGACGATGGTGTCCGACTCGTCCATCCCGACCTTGTGCTGGACCGCGCCGGAGATGCCCGCCGCGATGTACACGTCCGGTTCCACGACTTGCCCGGACTCGCCGATCTGCCGCTCCTCGGCCACGTACTGCTCGACGTGGCCGTCGAACTGGTAGGAGGCCGTGATGACGCCACGCGAGAGGCCGAGGTCGGCCTCTTCGAACTGGTCGACGAGGTCGAGTCCGAGTTCGATACCGGTGGTCGGGTCGTCCCCGATGCCGCGGCCGAGTGCGACGATTACCTCGTTACCCGAGAGGTCGACGCCGCCCTCCAGTTGGTCGTGGTCGGTGACCGCGACGCGGAACCAGTCGTCGTCGAGTGGCATCTCGTGTTCGATTACCTCGCCCTCCCGCTGGTCGTCCGGATCCGGCACGTCGAAACTGCCGGGAATCACGGACGCACCCTGCGGGTGGAACTCCCGCCCGGGTTTGTCCAGACAGAGGATGGTCGAGTACTCGAACCCGGAGAAGTCGGGCCGCTTCATGTGTAGCACGCGACGGAAGGTGACGGTCTCTCCGGGTTTGCCGGTCTTCGCCGGGTTCGAGATTTCGGAACTCTCGATGAACAGGTCCGAACAGTCCGAGGCCAGCCCCGAGTCCAGTTCGGCCTGTACCATCGCCGAGAGGTCGCGTCCGTTGTTCGTCGCCGGGAAGACGGTGTAGCGCGGTTCGTCGTAGTCCCGCCACTCCTCCGCCGGTCTGTCCTCGCGCCCGTACTCGTGGCCCGCGCCGCGTGCCATGTCGCAGAATATCTCCGTGTAGGGCTTGTGGCGGAACCGCGAGAGTCGGTCGTCCTCCAGATACACCACGTAGTCGGCCCCGTAGGCGATGCACGTCTCGGCGTGGTCGGCCACCTCGTCGCCGATGAGGACTGCCACGACGCTCTCGTCCTCGCCGGAAGACTCGTCTTCCGAGCCCCCACTCGCTTCGCTCGCGGGGACGCCGTACTCGTCGTTGTACCCATCCATCAACTCGCGGGCCTTCCCCAGCATCTCCTTGGACACGTCGATGAGCGACCCTTGCTGTGTCTCACAGTAGACCCACATGTCACGGTAGTCGCCGCCGTCCAGTGCCTTCACGTACTGCTTGTCGGCGGTCGGGTGGTCGAGGTCCGGGTGCTTCGCCTCGGGGTCCTCGACGACTACCTCCTCGCCCTCACCTTCCTCGGTCTCTCGGAGACTCTCGATGCGGTCCTCGATTTGACCCTTCGCAGTCTTGCGGTCTTTCCCGTCTCTCTCGCGTTCGAGCAGGTCCTCCAGTGTCTCGATGGCCTCGACGTCGCGCACGAGGTTCGCCACGTCGGCGACGGTCATCTCGGTGAGGTCGACCTCGCTCGGGTCCGCCGCTCCGTCCTCCTCGGAGACCTTCTCGATGCGGTCCTCGATGAGCGTCTTGACCGGTGCGCGGTCCTCTCCCGCCTCCTCGGCGTCCAGCATCTCGGCCAACTCCTCGGGGTCGTCGACGTCTTTGATTTTCGGCCCCAGTTCGGCGATGTCGTACTCTGTCGGGTCGATATCCATGCTCAGTCACCTCCGGCGTACGGCGTCAGTTCCTCGAACACCGATTCCATCGCCGCCTCGTCCGTCGCGTCGACCATCGTCGCCTCCCGTTCGGAGGGAGCCTTCGGAATCGGGTCGACGCCGGCCACGATGGTCGGCGACCCGTCGAGGCCGATGTAGTCCGGGTCGAGGTTCAACTCCTCTTGATTGAACGTCGTCAGATGCTCCTCGAACTCCTCGGCCCGGTCCTGTGTCTCGGCTCGGAGGTCCTTGTGCCGGAGGCGATGCTCGGCCTTCCGGTAGGTCGGTTCGAACTCGGGGTCGGCCACGACGAAGCAGGGCAGCGGTGCCTCGACGGTCTCTATCTCTGCCACGTCGCCCTCCACGAGGCGTTTCGCGCGGAGTGTCTCCGCTGCCTCGTCGATGTCTAGGGCGACGACGTGGGTGACGACGGGCCAGTCCATACACCAGCAGGTCTGCGGGCCGGTGTGGCCCGTCTCCCCGTCTGCCGTCTTGAAGCCCGCGAACACCACGTCCGGTGGCTCCTCCAACTGCTCGATGCCCGTCGAGAGCGTAATCGACGTGGCCCACGTGTCCGCCGCCCCCATCTCCCGGTCAGAGAGGAGATACAGGTCGTCGGCGTACACGTCGGCCATCCCCTCCCGGAGGACTTCCTTGTACCCCGGCGGTCCCATGCTCATCAGGCTGACCGTTCCGCCGTGCCTGACTTTTGTCTGGAGGGCGGCCTCCAACGCGTGCTTGTCGTTGGGGTTCATCACCGTCGGCGTCTTCCCGCGCTCCAAGTGGCCGTCTTCGTCGAACGATACCTGCCCCTCCCGGAAGTCGGGGACGCCTTTCGTGAGAACTACTGTGTGCATAGGTATCACACCATTTGGGTGAACATCTCTACCACGTTGTTCATCCTATTTTGGTATTGTGCCTCGACAGGTGGAAACAGAGCCAAAGCATCGGCTACCGGGGGCGACGAACTGTCAGAAGCCGTGGCGACCGACCGTCGACTCAGATGCGGCCTGCGCGCCCGGGGTCCACGTCGATGGCGTCAACCGGGCAGACGTCGACACAGAGCATGCAGTCGATGCACTGTTCCTCGCTCGCCGGGTCGGCCTTGATTTCACTCTCGGGGTGGTCGGGTGTGTCGACCCACTCGAACACGTCCACGGGGCAGTCCTCCAGACAGGCCCCGTCCGCGATGCAGATGTCGAAGTCCACGGCGACGTGGGTCCCGTGGATGCCCAACTCCTCCGGTTCGTCGACCGGTCCCCACACGTCGTGCCCGTCGTGTTCCTCGACGACTTCACGGTTCTCCTCGAACTCCGGGTCAATGGCCATTAGGCTATATTTCCGCGGGAAGACACTTAAAGTTTGAACCGAACCTCAGGGATGCGCGTAGTAGGCCACGGTTTCCTCCCCGTCGTGGCTGTCGACTCTGGCGAACCCGACGCGCTCGAACTGCACCACGGCGTCGGCCTCGTCGCCCTCGATACCCGGTTCGGCGTGTCCCGTCACGTCCCCGTCCATCGTCCGCAGTCTGAGTGGACGGCTCTCGGCAGGAACCCAGTGGACGACGGGTACGTCGCCGTCGCGTACCACCTCGATGTCGTCGTCCGTGTACTCGAACCCGTCCCCATCTCGGCGGACCGGGCCGTACCCTTTCAGCCATACGCGCTCGCCCTCGGCAGGCACGTCCTCGGATTCGAGTCGTACGGCGTCACCGACTTGGATGTCCCGCGTTCCCCGGCCCTCGTGGTCCGGGTGGCGCGGCGGGTGGGCGGCGTCCGGGCCGTCGGCGAGTGCGACCTCAACGCCGTCGCGGACGAAGAACCGCCGGTCCGCCCCGTCGTCTATCAGGTCGCGGTTGTTCGCGTACACCGCGGACATCGCGAGGTCGACGTTCGAGGTGGACGTGCCGAGTTCGACCATCGCGTCCACGATGGCCTGCCCTCGGATGCCCCGCTGCTTCAGACTCGCGAGCGTCGGCGCGCGCGGGTCGTCCCAGCCGTCCAGTTCCCCGGCGTCGATTCGCTCCTTGATGGTCGAGGTAGAGAGCGACACGTCGTAGGCGTCCACTTGGACGTGGCCCCAGTGGACGACTTCGGGGTACTCCCAGTCGAAGTAGTCGTAGACGAACCGCTGACGCTTGGCCGAGTCCTGCAGGTCGATGCCCCGGATGATGTGCGTGACGCCCGTCAGGTGGTCGTCGACGCCGCTCTGGAAGTCGAGCATCGGCCAACACCGGTACTTGGCCGCTTCCTCGCGGGGGTGAGGCGTGTCGATGATGCGGAAAGCCACCCAGTCCCGGAGCGCGGGGTTCTTGTGTTCGATGTCGGTCCGCACGCGCAGGACCATCTCCCCGGAACTGTACTCGCCGGCGACCATCGCGTCGAACTCCTCCCGGGTCGTCTCGGCGTCTTTCGCTCGGTGTGGACAGGCCTCCCCGTTGTTCTTCAGGTCGGAGAACTCCCCCTGTGGACACGAGCAGGTGTAGGCCCCGCCCTTCTCGACGAGCCTCCGGGCGTGGTCGTAGTAAGTTTCGAGACGGTCGCTGGCCCGGATGACCTCGTCGGGTTCGAACCCGAGGTAGTCGATGGCGTCGAGGATGGCGTCGTAGGCGTCCAAATCCGGCCGCTTCGTCTCGGGGTCCGTGTCGTCGAACCGCACGAGGAACGACCCGTCGTAGCGGTTCTTGTACGTCCCGATGACCGAGGGCATCCGCGCGTGGCCCAGATGCCACGGGCCGTTGGGGTTCGGCGCGGCACGCATCCGCACCTCGTCGTACTCGTCTGTGTTCGGGAGGTCCGGGAGTGGGTGGTCCTCGCCCTCGTCCTCGGCGTCGAGTTCGTCGAGGGCCTCCGGGTCGAGTTCGGCCAGTCGCTCGCGCTGTTCGGCCTCGCTCATGGCGTTCACGTCGTCGATGACCGGCGCGACGACGCCCGGAATCTCGTCGCCGTACTCGCGAAAGTCGGGGTTCTCGCCCATCAGCGGCCC
This sequence comes from Halorientalis litorea, assembly GCF_023028225.1. NCBI lineage: Archaea > Methanobacteriati > Methanobacteriota > Halobacteria > Halobacteriales > Haloarculaceae > Halorientalis > Halorientalis litorea. Next base: position 215,974 of record NZ_CP095482.1, on the reverse strand, counting down.
CATAATCGCTCCGACCTGTGCGTCGCTTCCGTGTTTGAGCGCGTTGAACAGGGCACTCGCCTCGGCGGCGTCCCTGACCCGCGCTTCGAGGTCGTCGTCCATTACCCCGGACTACTGCGTGGCCCCTCAAAACTTCGCCGTTCCCGAGTGGGGCCACACTGGCCCGTCTCGCGGTCAGTACTCGCGCTCGACGAGGTAGTCCGCGATACCGCGGAGGAGGTCCCGGGACTCGTTGTCCGGGAGTACGTCGAGGTTCCGCTTCCCGTTTCTGATGAGGTCGTGGGCCGTCTCGCGGGCGTACTCGATGCTACCCGCCTCGCGGAGGCGGTCGACGGCTGCCTCGATTTCTCCTTCCTCGACTACACCGACGCTGTCGGCCGTCACGAGGTTGTCCACGTCGACGCCGTTCTCGCGGGCGTGGAGCGTCACGAGCGTCTTCTTGCCCTCCACGAGGTCGCTCCCGCGCTGTTTCCCGAGCGTCTCGCTCGGCGTGGTCAAATCGAGCAGGTCGTCCTGAATCTGGAAGGCACGACCCACGTCCAACCCGTAGCCGTACAGGGCGTCGACGGCGTCGTCGGCACCGAGCAACATCGCGGGGACGGCCGCGGCGGCCGCGTACAGCACGGCAGTCTTCAACTCGACCATGTCGAGGTACTCGTCCGGGTCGACGGCGTCGCGAGACTCGAAGTCGATGTCGATGGCTTGCCCCTCACAGATTTTCGTGCAGGTGGTGGCCAGTTCCGAGAGCGCGCGCACCGACCGGTCGGCCGGCGCGCCGGTTTCGAGCATCGATTCGAACGCCTTCGAGTAGAGCGTGTCGCCAGCGAGTATCGCCGTTTCGAGGTCGTACTCCTCGTGGACTGCGGGGACACCACGGCGCATGTCGTCGTCGTCCATGATGTCGTCGTGGATGAGCGTGAACGACTGGATTATCTCGATGCTCACCGCGGCGGACATCACGTCGACCGGACCTGCCGGTGACGGGAACGCCCGGTAGTCCGCGTCGGCCGGGTCCACGTCCGCGATAGCCTCTGCCGCGAGGAGAAGGACAGTCGGCCGGAGTCGCTTCCCGCCCGCGTCCAGCAGGTACCGCGACGCCTCGTACAACCGCTCCGGGCGGATAATCGGCAACTCCTCGCTGATGGCCTCGTTGACGTACTCGCGGCGCTCGGTGAGTCCCGCTTCGACCGCCGCCTGCGTGGCCCCGTTGTCGCTCATTCCACGAGCTGAATCATGTTGCCGTTCCGCGTCACGTGCAGGTCACGGCCGAGCGTGTACCCCATGTTGCTCGCGAGGTCCACGTACGGTGCGAAGCCCTCCATGTCTTGGTGAGCGGGGATGACGTGCTGGGGCTGGAGGGCATCGAGCATCTCGTAGTGGCCTTCCTCGCGGAGGTGGCCCGAGACGTGGATGTCGTCGTAGATGCGCGCGCCCTGCATGCCGAGCAGTTGCTCGCTCTGGTAGCGCTGACCCTCGTTGGTCGGCTCGGGGATGACCCGCGCCGAGAACAGCACCTTGTCGCCGTCTTCCAGTTCGTACGGCGTCTCGCCCCGGCCCATCCGGGTGAGCATCGCGCGTGGCTCGCCCTGGTGGCCCGTCACGATGGGCAGGAAGTTCTCCTTGCCCTCGTTCATGACTCGCTTGAACGTCCGGTCGACGGACTTGCGGTGACCGTACATCCCGAGGTCGTCGGGGAAGTCCACGAAGTCGAGTCGCTCTGCCGTGCCCGAGTACTTCTCCATCGACCGTCCCAGCAATACCGGCTGGCGGCCGATGTCCTCGGCGAACTCGACGAGTGACTTCACGCGGGCGATGTGTGAGGAGAACGTCGTGGCGACGATACCGCCGTCGTAGTCCTCGACGCTGGTCATCACGTCTTTGAGGTGGCGACGGGCGACGGCCTCGCTGGGCGTGCGGCCCTTGCGACCGGCGTTGGTACAGTCCTCGATGTAACAGAGGACGCCGCCGTCCTCGCGCGCTATCTCCCGGAACCGCTTCATGTCGATGGGGTCACCGATGACCGGGGTGTGGTCCATCCGCTTGTCCAGTCCGTAGACGATGGACCCCTCGGGTGTGTGGACGACGGGGTTGATGGCGTCGATGATGGAGTGGGTGACGTTGACGAACTCGAGTTCGTTGCGTTCGCCGATTTGCATCGTCTCGCCGGCCTCCATCTTCACGAGGTCGTTCTCGACGCCGAACTTCTCCTCGCTCTGAATCTGCTGTTTGACCAGTTCGATGGTGAACGGCGTCGCCACGATGGGTGCGTCGTAGCGGTGGGCCAACTTCGAGATGGCACCGATGTGGTCGAGGTGGCCGTGCGTCGGCACGATGGCCTTCACGTCGCCTTCGAGGTCGCTCATGACCCGGTCGTCCGGGATTGCTCCCATGTCTATCAGGTCGAGGCTGTGCATCCGCTCGGTTTCGACGTTGTCGTGGATGAGAACCTTCGACAGGTTCAGCCCCATGTCGAAGATAACCACGTCGTCCCCGGCCCGCACTGCTGTCATCTGGCGGCCGACTTCCTGGTAGCCGCCGATTGTCGCGATTTCGATTTCCATAGTTGTGTCGCCGAGTCGACCGCCGAGAACACGGATGCCCGCGACGACCGGCAAAACACGCGCCGTTCGAGATGGTCCGAAGACTACCGACGCCCACGCGTCACCGGGACACGTCCGGAATGCGACGCCGGGCCAACGGCCCTGTCGCACGGTGACGGGAGGGTGCCTGTTCCGGTCCGGACACATCGAACCGCTCGATGTGGTGCCGGCCGCCGCGTCCGCGTCCGGGCGACCGTACGCTCGGTTACGTCGTCCTTCGACGGCTGCTCATAAAAACTGTGGGGTTCGCCCGCCGCTCCGCCGTCGCCGCTCTCGCCCCTATTAAAGAAACCGTGGTTTATTTGCACTCTTCTTAGGGACTTTCGGCGCGTATCTTCCGGTAATGTTCCAGAACGCCTCCGTTCGTGTTCCGCGCGTGCCACCCGGCGTCGACGTCAAACTGCTCGTGCCGGTACTCGGCCTCATCGCCGCCGAGGTGTGGTACTTGGCGACGCAGGCGAGTGCCGTCATCTTCCCCGCCTTCTGGATGGTCCCGATGGCGGCCGTCCTCCTGTTGTACGCCCTCGACGAGTCGCTGTCGCTGGCGACGGTGACGGCCGTCCTGTTCTCGGGGCGTCTCTTGGGGCTTCCGTACCTCTTTCTGGCCCCGATGGACAACTACCTCCTGTTCTACGGGCTGTTCATGGCTCCCGTGGACGTACTCATCCTCCTCTACGCGTTCCAGACGTCGGACGACAGCGGCGAGCGTGCCCGGACCGCCTGACGCCACGGTGTGACCGCCCCGGTCCCTCGGTGGTTCCCGCCGCGTGCGGTCGGGCCGACCCGACCGGTAGGGGAGCGCGTCTATTCGTACGGTGACCCACGGATGAGGTGGCCGCCGTCCACGCTGAAGTACCCGCCCGTGATGTAGTTCGCCGCCGGACTCGCGAGGAAGAGGACGAGCGGAACGCAGTCGGCTGGCGTCCCGAAGCGGTCGGCCACGACTTCCGAGAGCAGGTAGTCGGGCAGTTCGCCACCGGCCGCGTTCTTGATGCCTTCCGTCTCGATGATGCCGGGTGCGACGGTGTTCGCTGTGATGCCGTGCTGTGCCCACTCGCCCGCGAGCGATTGCATGAGGTTGTGGATGCCCGCCTTCCCCGCACCGGAGTGTGCGTGGAACGGCGCGCCCATCTCGGAGTTCGTCGCGCCCATCGCGATGATGGTGCCGCCGTCGTTCGCTATCATGTGTTCGCCGACGGCGAAACTGCAGTAGGCCGTCCCGTCGAGGATCGTCCCGACGACGGCCCGCCACCCGTTCGCGCTCAACTCTTCGGCGGGTGTGAGGAAGTTCGCCCCCGCGTTGTTCACGAGAATCGTAATCTCGCCGAGTTCCTCGACGACAGTCTCGACCATCGCCTCGACGTTGTCGGCGTCGCGCACGTCGACTGTCGTCGCACACGCGTTCTGCCCGCGGGCCTCTATCTCCTCGGCGACCGGTTCGAGGTGGTCCATGTCGCGACTCGCGATGGCCACGTCGGCCCCGTGGTCCGCCATGGCCAGTGCTATCTCCTCACCGATACCCGTCCCGCCACCCGTAATCAGGGCTGTCTCGCCCGCGAGTAGATTGTCGTCGAACAGTTCCGTACTCGGCGGCGTCGCCGGAAAGTTCGTCATCGTGTCCCTTATCGCGGAGACCCACGGTAAATGAGTTTCTAATTCATTGTGATACCTTCCCACGTGCGCACCCGTGCCGAAACTATAAACTCGTATTTAATTTCTTGAGTTCGGAAAGCGTTAACATACCGACACCCGTGGAGAGTGTATGATAGATTTCTCCCTGACAGAGGAGCAGCGAGCGGTCAGAAAGACGGCACGCGAGTTCGCCCAGAACGAAGTCGACCCGGTCGCCCGCGAACACGAAGAAAGTGGCGAGTGGCCCGAGGAAGTCTGGCAGAAGGCCGTCGACGCGGGACTCATCGGCGCGTCCATCCCCGAGGAGTACGGCGGAGCTGGGATGGGTGCCGTCGAGGGGACAATCTTCGCCGAGGAAATCGCCTACGCGGACGCCGGGATGCTCGCGGCCATCGGCACCGAGTTCGGCACGCGGATGATTGCGGAGTACGGCTCCGAGGAGCAGAAAGAGTGGATTCTGGAGGGCGTCTCCTCGGGTGAACTCATCGGCGCGATGGGTAACACTGAACCCGAACACGGGAGCGACGCCGCCAGCATCGAGACGAGAGCCGAGAAAGTCGAGGGAGACCGAACCACGACCAGTCCTGCGGTGCCGGAGGCAGAGGAAGACGGCGGCGAGTACGTCATCGACGGCGTGAAGACGTTCATCACGCACGGTTCCATCGCCGACTACGTTCTCACGATGTGTCGCACGGGCGAGGAGGGACACAGCGGCGTCTCGGCCATCATCGTCGAGACGGACCGCGACGGCTTCGAGGTGGAGTCCGACATCCACAAGATGGGCTGGAACGCCTCCGACACCGCCCAACTGCGCTACGACGGCGTGCGGGTCCCCGAGGAGAACCTCGTCGGCTACGAGAACATGGGCTTTTACCAGTTGATGGAGTTCTTCGAGCAGGAACGGGTCGGCATCGCCGCACAGGCTCTGGGCATCGCTCAGCGGTGTCTCGACGAAGCGATGGACTACGTGGGCGAGCGCACCCAGTTCGACCGCGAACTGCAGGAGTTCCAAGCCGTCCAGCACGACATCGCGGACATGGCGGTGAAAGTGGAGAACGCACGCTCGCTCACCTACCGCGCCGCGGCGAAGTTGGACGAGGGTGAGAAGCCGACCAAGCTAGCCAGTATGGCGAAACTCTACGCCTCCGAAGTCGCGGAGGAAGTCGCCAGCGACGCTATGCAACTCCACGGTGGCAACGGCTACACCCGCGACTATCCCGTCGAACGCCAGTACCGTCACGCGAAACTCTACCAAATCGGGGAGGGCGCGAGCGCGATTCAGCGCAACATTATCGCCGGCGAACTCCTCGACCTATAGGTCGTCCTCGTCGAGCGGTTCCCAGTCCCCGGGTTCGTCCGTGGTGTCCTCGATGTCCTCGAACTCCGCGTCCTCGACCGCTTCCTCGTCCGCCTCGACATCGGGTGCAGGGCCGTCTTCGACCCGATAGATGTCCGCTCGCTCGATGTCGCTGTCTGCCTGCTCGGCCCCGTATCCCGCTGGCTCGCCCGCACCGGCCCTGTACTCGTCCGTTCCCGTGCCGGTGTCGTCGTACGGTTCGTCGGTCGAACTGGTGGCACCCGCTCCGTAGGCGTCCTCCTCGACCGGGTCCGGGTCCCGGTCGCTCGCGGTCGACGGTCCGGCAACCGCGCCGCCCTCGTCCGCCGACGGCTCCGTGGCTTCGCTGACGACCCTGTCGAGTTCCTCGCCGCTCGGTTCGCCGTCGATTGTCGCCCCCGTGTCGGACGTCGCTGAGTCCGGGTCGGTGGCGGCGTCGTCCCGTGCCCCGTCCCACGTCGACCCCGTGTCGGCAGTGCCGGTATCGGCCGTCTGCCCGGACGTGTCGTCGGTGTCGTCGCTCGCCGCCGCAACCGGACCCGAGTCGTCGACGCCGGCACTGCTGGCCGTCGGTTGGCCTTCGGCGGCCGACGCCTCGGCCGCGCCAGTCTCCTCAGACTCGTCCTCGGGTTCGGCCGCCTCCTCGGCATCACCGCCACCGGACTCCGTCAAGTCGACACCGGTGGCGACACTGTCGGCGACGAACTTGTGCAACAGGCCCAGCGACGCGCCGTAGACCCACAGGACACCAACGAGCGAGAGGACGACGCCGCCGCCGACCGCGGGCGTGAGAGTACTCTGTGTCCGGGTCGATGTATCGATACCGCCAGCGGCGAGGGCGGCCCCGCCGCCGATGAACAGCCCACCGACGACGAGCACGAGCAAAGAGAGACCGAGAAACTTGAAGCCGTATTTCAGTCCGTCGAGCGTCCTGACAGTCGACATGCTCTCACCCACGTATGACAGGAGTGAAATAGGTTACGCCGTCCGTCGGCCGTCCGCCCGCAGGGTAGCGGTTTCCCCCACCACGCGGGTCCCGTTCCGGAAGGGTGTACGCCCGGGGCCCCGCTATCGGTCGGTGTGTCCGTCGACCACCGTTCCGGGGGTTTCGCCGCCGAGGAACGCCGACAGGTCCTCGGGTCCGAACACCGCGGCGGGAGCACGCAGTCCGAGCAGTGCCTCCACCTTGGCGGCCATCCCGCCGGTCACGTCCGTCGTGTCGCTCGCGCCGAGGGCGTCGGCAACCTCGGTGAAGGCGTCGATACGCCCGATTACGTCTCCGTCGGTGTCGAGGACGCCGGGGACCGTCGAACAGAGGCCGACCCGTGCCGCGTCGAGTCCCTCCGCCAGTTCGACGACCAGTTCGTCGCCGCTCACGATGGTCGCCCCCGCGTCCGCGTGGACCACCACGTCGCCGTGAAGCACCGGAGTGAACCCCTCGGCGAGCATCGACGCGACGCCCTCGGCGGCCATCCGCAAGTCGCCGTCTGCCGTCCGATGGGCGAGCGAGAGCGGGTGAACCGGGAGTGCCGACACGCCCGCCCGGGCGAGTGCGTCGACCACCGCGTCGTTCAGCCGTGTCATCGCTCCGTGTACGTCACGGACGGCGGCGGCGTCGTGGGTTCCGTCCGTCGTCGAGACGCCGTGTCGGTCGGCGTAGTGGTGGCCGAAACTACCGCCGCCGTGGACGAGAACCACGTCGTCGCGCGCCTCGGCGACTGCCGCGGCCGCCTCCTCGATCGCCGCCTCGTCGAGCGTCTCCGGCGACTCCTTCCGGGTGACGACACTCCCACCGAGTTTGAGGACCGTCGTCATGGCTCCTCCACACGGACGCCGTCTGCGTCGAGTTCCGCCCGGAACGTCGTCTCACACCCCGGCGTGTACTTCAGTGCCGTCTCCGCGCCGTCCGTCCGGTCGAGGGCCACGATGCACCCGCCGCCGCCCGCGCCCGTGAGTTTCGCGCCCAGCGCGTCGGACTGCCGGGCCGCCCACACCATCTCGTCCAGCGAGCGCGCCGAGACACCCAGTGCCGACAGCAGGCCGTGGTTGAAGTCCATCAGGCGGCCGATTTCCGCGAGGTCACCGTCGGCCAGTGCGGCCTCGCCCGCCCGCACGATGTCCCCGATGGTCTCGACGGTGTCGGCCGCGAAGTCGTACTCCTCGCGGAGTGCCCGCACTCCCGCGACGAGTTCGCCCGTGTCGCCCGCGCCGCCGTCGTACCCGATGACGAACGGGAGGTTCGGCACGCTCTCTATGGCCCGACAGTCCTCACCCTCGACGCGGACGGCCCCGCCGACGGCGGAACAGAACGTGTCCGCCCGCGAGGCCTGTCCGTCCTGTACCTCGTACTCGACGCGGAACGCCCGGTCCGCGATGTCCCGGGCCGTCAGTTCGACGCCCAACTCCCGTGTCGCCGCGTCGATACCCGCGACGACGACGGCCGCCGACGACCCGAGTCCCGCACCGAGCGGAATCGCGCTCTCGACGGTAATCTCGAACCCCGCGTCGGGCCTGTCGGCGGCGTCGCGGGCCTGTTCCACCGCGCCCTCGATGTACCCCACCGCGGCCTCGACCAGCGACTGTGACACGTCCACGTCCGGTGTCGTCTCACTCTCGCCGTCGTACTCGACGGTGAACCCGTCGAGGGTCAGGTCTTCGGCGTGGACTCGCAGGGCGTCGTCGTCGCGTTCGTTCACCGTGACCCGTGCCCGCCGCTCGATGGCACAGGGGACTGCTGGCTCCCCGTATACGACCGCGTGTTCCCCGAACAGATACACCTTCCCCGGGGCACTCGAAGCGACCATGCCACTCCGTCGGTCCGGGGGGATGTTAGGTATTTCCGAAGGACACGGCCTGCCCGCGTGGCCTCGGCCTCACAGCACGTCTTCGGTGTAGAGATACTCGCCGACGTAGCCCCCGAGCGCGCCCAAGCCGACGCTGTAGACGAGGAGCAACCCGAACACGAACACCAGCACGACGATGCCGAATCCGGCACCGAACCCCGCCCGCGGCCCGCCGCCCATCACCGGCACGAACGCGAGGAAACTCCCGACCAGAAAGAAGATGAACAGGAGTGGGATGGTCGCGATGGCACCGGAGATGGCACCCACTTTCACCCCGTCGCGCCGGTTGAGATAGCCCGCGACGGCACCGCCGACGACCGGAGCGAGTCCGGTAAAGGAGGTCAGGACGGTCACGACGGCACCGACGAGCGCGTTCTGGCGAGTATTACCTTCTGCCATACCGCAGCGTGACCACGCGCTCGAATATAAACCGATGGAAAACAGTGCCGTTCAGATACCGCTCTCGAAGTCTTCGAGGGCGTAGGCCGGTTCCGCACCGCGCCGGTCGAGCGTCTCGTTGGCCAGCAGCCAGTAGACGACCGACAGTGCCTTGCGCCCCTTGTTGTTCGTCGGGACGACGAGGTCCACGTTGCCGGTCCCGTTGTTGGAGTCACACATCGCGATGACGGGAATGCCGACGGTGATTGCCTCCTTGACCGCCTGACTGTCGCCGATGGGGTCGGTGACGACCACCACGTCGGGTTCGATGTACCCGTCGTAATCGGGGTTGGTCAGCGTCCCGGGGATGAACCGGCCGGTCCGGGCGCGCGCCCCGACGGCGTCCGCGAACTTCTCGGCCGGGAACCGGCCGTACTGGCGCGAGGAGGCCACGAGCACCTGCTCGGGGTCGTAGTTCGCGAGGAAGTCCGCGGCCGTCCGGACGCGCTGGTCGGTCATCGACACGTCCAGCACGTACAGCCCGTCAGTGCGGACGCGGTGGATGAACCGCTCCATGTCCTTGGTCTTCTGCTGGGTCCCGATGTGGACACCAGCCGCGAGGTAGTCCTCGACGGGGATGAGGAGGTCCGCCTCGTCGTCGGGCATGACGTCCTCGTCCAGCCGTGGCTCCGCTGTCTCTTCGGCCGCCTCGTCGGCGGCCTCTGTCGATTCGTCTGCAGACTCGTCGCCGTCTCGTTCCTCGGCCACGGCCCCGGCCTCGGTGGCCGGGTCCGGGTCGACGTCGGATTCGGTGGCGTCGAGCCCTTCTTGGTCTTCGTCTCCGCTCATGCGTTGTCCTCGATTCGGATGAGTTCGTTCAGCTTGGCGGTTCGCTCGCCACCGACCGCACCGGTCTTGATGAACGGTGCGTCGGTCGCAACGGCGAGGTGTGCGATGGTCGTGTCCTCGGTCTCACCGCTCCGGTGGGAGACCACAGGGTCGTACCCGCTCTCGACTGCCATCTCGATGGCGTCGAAGGCGTCGGTCAGCGTGCCGATTTGGTTGGGCTTGACGAGGATGCTGTTCGCCGCATCCTGCGCGATGCCGTCCGCCAACCGGTCCGTGTTGGTCACGAACAGGTCGTCACCGCAGACCAGCGTCTCGTCTCCCACTCGGTCGGTCAACTCGGCGAAGGCCGCGTAGTCGTTCTCGTCGAGCGGGTCCTCGACGTAGACGAGACTGTACTCGTCCACGAGGTCCGCGACGTACGCTATCTGCTCGTCCGTGTCGCGTTCGCGGTCCCCGTAGCGGTACACGCCTGCCTCGGGGTCGTACAGTTCCGCACCGGCCACGTCGAGACCGAGACGGACCTCGAAGCCCACCGCGTCCTCGACGCGCGCTATCGCCTCGGCGACGACTTCGAAGGCCTCCGCGTCGTCGACGGACGGTGCCCACGCGCCCTCGTCGCCCTTGCCCGCGGGCAGGTCTCGGTCGTGTAGGATGTCCGCGACTTCGCCGTGGACGGCCGCGTTGGCGAACACGGCGTCGGTCACGCTCGGCGCGCCGACCGGGGCCGCGAGGAACTCTTGGATGTGGGTCGCGTCCGCGGCGTGTTCGCCACCGCCGACGACGTTGCCCAGCGGCACCGGGAAGTTCCGACCGCGGAACGCGCCGCCGAGGTGCTGGTACAGCGGGATGCCCTGTACGTCCGCACCGGCCTTGGCCGCGGCCATGCTGATGGCGACGGCACTGTTGGCACCGATTTGCGAGAAGTCGTCGGTACCGTCGGCGGCGTGGAGCGCGGCGTCGACGCCGCGCTGGTCACCCGCGTACACTTCACCGACCAGTCGCGGGACGGCGTGTTCGCGGGCCGCCGCGATTGCCTCGTTCGGCGGGAGTTCGACAGCCTCGTACTCGCCCGTCGACGCACCGCTCGGTGCCGCGGCGCGGCCGAAGCCCCCACTCTCGGTGGTGACTTCCGCCTCGACAGTCGGGTTCCCCCGCGAGTCGAGGACGCGCCGGAGCGCGACGCTGGCGACCAGCGTCACTGTTCACCCCGCCACACCGTAAAGGGCAGGACACCAGCGTCGTACTCCTCTGCCGCGATGAGGATGGGCTGGGTCTGCTCCGTGTCGATGAGCACCGGCGCGCCGTGGGCCACCTGCAGTGCTCGCGCGCCGAGGATGCGAGCCTTCTCGTATCGGTTGTCTTGTTGGTCAGCCATGTGCGGTGTCACTGATACGGTGCGACGATGTCGACGAGGTCTTTGTGCGAGACGAGCATGCGACGGCAGCAGTGTCGCTCCAAGCCGAGGTCGTCGAGGACCGCCTCCGGGTCCTCGCCCTCTTGGGTCCGGGATTTAAACTCCTCCCAGTGCTCGCCGACGACGGTACCACACGTGAAACACCGGACTGGGACCATCATGCGTGCTCACCTCACCGGTATGATTTCTGGTAGCGCGCACGGGCACCCGGTCCGCCCCACTTCTTGGGCTCGGACTGGCGCACGTCGTTGACAAGGAGCGACCGGTCGAACTCCATGTACGCGTCACGCAGTTCCGCGTCGTTCGTGTGCTGGACCAGCCCGCGAGCGATGGCCGTCCGCACCGCGTCGGCCTGCCCGCTGGTGCCGCCGCCCTCGACCTGCACATCCACGTCGACGCCCTCGCGCAGGTCGTCGTCCGCGATGCGGAACGGCTCCAGCATCTTCAGCTGTGACAGTTCCGGTTCGACCAGTTCGACCGGCCGGGCGTTCACCCGGACGAGTCCCTCGCCGTCCGTCACCGTCGCTCGCGCGATGGCCGTCTTCTTCTTGCCTGATGTGTTCGTTACCATGTGACGTTTGCTCCGAGTTGTTCGCTGATCGTCCCCAACTGGACGAACTTGATGTTCGAGAGTCTATCCAGCGACGTTCCCTCGATGATTTCGCCGTCCTCGTCGTTCGGGTTGCCCTTGTAGACGCGGACGTTCTCGTACGCCTCGCGGCCGCGGGGCTTCTTGTACGGAAGCATCCCGCGAATCGACCGCTTGAAGATGCGGTCGGGCTGTTTCGGGTAGTACGGCCCGCGGTCCGAGCCGACTTCCCGCCGCGTCTGGTACTTCTCGACGAGTTGCTCCTCGCGGCCGGTGATGACCGACTGCTCGGCGTTGATGACGGCGACGCGTTCGCCGTCGAGTGCGCGCTCGGCCACCTCGCTGGCGACCCGTCCGAGGATGCAATCTCGGGCGTCGATGACCGTCTCGGCCTCGAAGTCCGGCACGCTCATCGAATCACCCGCACGTCGGTACCGTCGGGGTTCTGTTCGACTGCCTGTTCGATATCCATGTATTCGCCGACTTGGTCGATTTTCGTCTGTGCCGTCCCGGACACGTCCACGGCGGCGACGGCAACGTCCTTCTGCAGGACGCCGCTGCCGAGGACTTTGCCCGGCACGACAACCGTTTCGTCTTCCCGTGCGTACCGCTCGATGCGGCCCAGGTTGACTTCGGCGTGTGTACGACGCGGCTTCTCGAGTTGCTCTGCCACGTCGGCCCAGACGTCCCCGCCCGAATCACGGGCGGTCGACTTCAGGTCGGCGATGAGACTACGTAGTCTCGGGTTCGTCTTGCTCATAACCTACCTCCAGAGAAGTGCAGGGAGCAGGATTTGAACCTGCGGACCCCTACGGGACAGCGCCCTGAACGCTGCGCCGTTGGCCTGACTTGGCTATCCCTGCGTGCTTGTGTCAGTTCCAACTGCCCCTTCAAACCGCTTACGGTTGCCCGCCGCTCTGCCCGGCCGCTCGTCAGGGTACGGCTGGCGTCATGTCGGGGGGTACTCGGGGCAGTAGCTGTTCTCATAACTGTACGGCTTCCTTCAGTTCGGTCGCGCGGCCGGACAGCGTGTCCACGGCCTGGGTCACCAGTTCGTCGACCGACAGCGACCCGTCCGTCTCGACGCTGAACACGAAGGCGTTCGGTACGTCGTGTACCTCGACATCCTTCCCCGGGTACCGGTTCGTGAGGTCGTGGTCGAACTCTTCGGTCGGGACCAACTCGCCGTCCTCCTCGATGACACCGCGGAGGATGTGCGGGTCGTCGTCGCCGAACTCGTCGGCGTCCCCGACGACCTCCACGCGCTGGAGGTGTCGGTAGCCGACGGCCACGCCGCCTTGGTGTTTCGCGTGTTCTCGACCGCGGTCCATCACCGCGTCGGCCTCGACTTCGAGACGCTGTGGCGTCTCGGACCCTTCTGGGTCCTTGAGGTCGATGATGGGAATGTTCTCGTCGGCCGGCTTTACTTGATCGTCGCTGCTGACGAGGTCACCGGAGTAGGCCGTGCCCGGCCCCTCCACGTCCAGCGCGAGGGTGACGGTCTCACCGACTTCGTAGTCGTCGGGCGTGGTCAGCGGCACCAACCCGAAGCGAAGTGCGATCATCTCGTCGAACATCACCGACGAGTTCTCGATGACGCGTACTTCGTCGATGGACAGCGTCGGCACGTCGGCTATCATGGCCCGCCGGACGCCGTTGGCGAACGCTGGGGTGACCCCACGCACGAGGAACCGTGCGTCGCGTTCGTCCCGGTCGATGAACTGGACCTCGTAGTCGCTTGCCATGAGTTAGAATCCGCTGTTTTTCGGGCCACGTGTCCCGTCGTGCGGGATGGGTGTCACGTCCTCGATACGGCCGATTTCGAGGCCGGCACGGGCCAGTGCCCGGATGGTCGCCTGCGCGCCCGGGCCGGGGTTGGTCTGCTGGTTCCCGCCGGGGCCACGAACGCGCACGTGGACGCCTTCGACGCCCTGCGCGAGGGCCTCCTCGGCGACGACTTCGGCCATCTGCATGGCCGCGTACGGCGACGCCTCGTCACGGTTCTGCTTGACGACGGTCCCGCCGGAGGACTTTGCCAGCGTCTCCGCGCCGGTCTGGTCCGTGATGGTGATGATGGTATTGTTGAACGATGCGTGTACGTGGGCGATGCCCCAGATACTCTCTTGCGTTTCGGACATGTTACTGCTCCTCCGCACGTTCGGGGTGGAGTTCGTCCGTCAGCGGACTCGCGCTGTCGAAGCCGACGGTGTCGGCCTCGTCGACGGCCACCTTCGCCGACGGCTCGGTGACGCGTCGGTCGCCCAGCGTGATGTGCCCGTGGACGATGAACTGGCGGGCCTGCTTCGCGGTGTTGGCGTAGCCCTTGCGGTAGACGACCGTCTGGAGGCGACGCTCCAGTACGTCGGTCACGTCCAGCGACAGGATGTCGTCGAGGCCGTCCTCGGAGCCGAGAATCCCGAGTTTCTGCAGTCGCGTCAGAAACTCGTCGCTCTCGGCGGCGGCCGCCTCGGCGTCACCCTGCGCTTGGCCCAGCAGTTCGCGGGCCTCCCGGCGGAACGACCGCAGTTCCGACTGGGCGCGCCAGAGCTCTTCCTTGTTCTTCAGGCCGTAGCGCCCGACGAGGTCGTGTTCGCCGGCGATGCGCTCGCCCTGGAAGGGGTGGTTCGGCGTCTCGTAGCCTTTGGTGTTGCTGCCGAGCGCCATTATTCCTCACCACCTTCCTCTTCGGCGGCTTCCTCGGCCTGTTCTTCTTTGATGGCCTCGACGTTGACGCCGATGGTCCCCTCGGTACGTCCGGTAGACTTCGTACGCTGGCCACGGACTTTCTGTCCGCGCTTGTGTCGAACGCCCCGGTAGGAGTCGATCATTTTCATTCGGTTGATATCTTGTCGCCGGGTGAGGTTGAGGTCGTTCCCCACCTCGTGGGTCGTCTCGCCGGTGAAGAAGTCCGACTGGTGGTTCGTCATCCAGTCGGGCACTTCGTCGGCGTACCCTTCGACCAACTCGACGACGTCCTCGATGGTGTCGTCCTCGAGTTTGCCGAACACTGCCCGGCGGTCCACGTCCGCCTTCTCGGTGATGATGCGGGCGGCGCGGGTTCCGATGCCGTTCATGTCAGTCAATGCTCGCTCGACGGACTTCGTGCCGTCGAGGTCTGTCTGTCCGATGCGGACGAAGTAGCGGATGTCCTCTTCCTCCTCCGTCTCTTCGTCCTCGGGTGGGTCTTCTGCACTCATGTGTACCGGTTTCGGTCAGCGTCGTGGCGGGGATTCGAACCCCGGAGGCTTGACGCCACAGAGTTAGCAACCCTGCGCCTTGGGCCAGGCTTGGCTACCACGACCCGTGTCGCTTGCAATTATCTCATCGCCCGCGAGGCACGCTGCCTCGTACTGGACTCGGGGCGTACACCCCTGCACGAGCGTACGATGACTTCCGCCGCCCCCGTATAAAAACGCAACGAATCACGTCACCGCTGCCTGCCGGAGTGGACCGGGACAGCGAGTCGGTCAGACGCCGATGTACTCCTCGTTGATGCTCCACTCGCCGTCGTCGTCTTTCATCATGTACTCCCCGTAGTAGGGCACGCGGTTGGCGACGACTTCGCGGAACGTCTCGCGTATCTCCGGTTTCGTCATTTCTCCCATCGACCGCAGGTCGTCGTTGCGGTTGAGACACCCTTTGAGATACCCTTCGTGTGTGACGCGCACGCGGTGGCAGTTCGCACAGAACTCGGCGTTCTCCACGGGGTCGACCACCTCGACCATCCCGCCGTCGCCGGTACCCTTCGCGCCGTCGTCCGACTGCTCGCCCCGCTTTTCGTCTATCCAGTAGCGTCGCCGGTCGTGCATCTCCCGGTGTTCGACGGTGTGGGCCTGCTCCTCCAGCCAACCGTGGACGCGTTCGATGTCGACGGCCCAGTCTGGCCGCCCGGCCAGTTCGGGCATGTACTCGATGAGTTGGAGTTGGAGGCCGTCGTTCGCGGCGACGTGGTCGACCATCTCGGGGACGTATCCGGCGGTGGCCTCGAAGACGACCATGTTCAGTTTCACCGGGTCCAGTCCCGCGTCGAGCGCGGCGTCGACGCCCTCGATGACCGCCTCGTACTCGCCGCTCTGTGTGACCTGCTTGAACGCCTCGGGGTCCAGCGCGTCCTGGGAGACGTTCACCCGGTCGAGTCCGGCGGCGACCAACTCCTCGGCTTGGCCGGGCAGGTAGGTGCCGTTAGTCGTCAGCGATGTCTCCATCCCCGCGGGTGCGCGCTCGATGATTTCCGCGAGGTCGTCGCGCAACATCGGTTCGCCGCCGGTGAACTTCACTGCGTCCACGTCGAACTCGCGGGCGACTTCGAGGAACCGGACCACGTCGTCGGTGGCCATCTCGTTGTCCTGCGGTTCCATCGGCCCCCGCGTGTCGCCCAGTCCCTCGTTGTGGCAGTAGACACAGTCGAAGTTACACCGGTCGGTCAGGGAGACTCTGACCCCGGTGACTTCGCGCCCGAACTGGTCAACGAGCATACCACGGCTACCGGACCGACGTGCTTAAATCCGCCGTCGTTAGCGGCCGTTATGTAATCTTGAGCGGTTACATCACCCGCGCGAACCGCGGTTCGCTCCACAACCCTTATCGACTGGGGCGGACCTACCGGAGATATGGACGAAGCCGACGTGCGCGACAGACTCCGCGGCGTCACGGACCCCGACCTCGGCGACGACATCGTGTCGCTAGAGTTGGTCAACGAAATTTCCTTCGAGGGCGACACAATCAGAATCGACCTCGCGCTCGGTGCCCCCTACTCACCGATCGAGACTGGCATCGCAGACGAGGTGCGCGCCGCGCTCTCGGACGTCGACTACGAAATCGACCTCTCGGCGAGCATCGACCGCGGCCTCTCGGCCGACGAGCAAATCCTCCCGGACGTCAAGAACATCATCGCCGTCGCCTCCGGGAAAGGCGGCGTCGGGAAGAGTACGGTCGCGGTGAACCTCGCGGCCGGCCTCTCGCAACTGGGTGCGCGGGTCGGTCTGTTCGACGCCGACGTGTACGGGCCGAACGTCCCGCGGATGCTCGACGCCGAGGAACGGCCGAAAGCGACCAAAGACGAGACGCTCATCCCGCCGGAGAAGTACGGGATGAAACTGATGAGCATGGACTTCCTCGTCGGCGAGGACGACCCGGTCATCTGGCGCGGCCCGATGGTCCACAAGGTCCTCACCCAGCTGTGGGAGGACGTCCAGTGGGGCGCGCTCGATTACATGGTCGTCGACTTGCCACCGGGCACCGGCGACACGCAACTCACGCTCCTGCAGAGCGTCCCCGTCTCCGGGGCCGTCATCGTCACGACGCCACAGGAGGTGGCCGTCGACGACGCCCGCAAAGGGCTGGAGATGTTCGGCAAACACGAGACGCCGGTGCTGGGTATCGTCGAGAACATGAGCGGGTTCCGCTGTCCCGACTGCGGGTCCGAACACGACATCTTCGGCGAGGGCGGCGGCGAGGAGTTCGCCGACGAGTCCGAGATGCCCTTCCTCGGGTCCATTCCGCTGGACCCCCGTGTCCGCGAGGGTGGCGACGACGGCCGCCCGACGGTACTGGACGAGGACAGCGACACCAGCGAGGCGTTGCGCGAGTTCACGAACAACGCCGCGAACATGCAGGGACTCGTCCACCGCCGCGGGCTGTCGGTCCAGCGGTCGGAACCGCACTCGCACTGACCCACGCCGCGACGGCGATACGAGTCAGAGGTCCATTGCGGTGAACCGCCAGTATCCGAGAGCCAGCGGGGCTGCTATCCACACACTCAATAACACGGCCGCCATCCACCAGTCGACGTACAGGGGCGCGCCGTCGGCGACGTATCGTCCCGCTCGCTCGATGTCGAATCCGACCCTGAGTAGCCGGTAGTAGGACTCGGCCGGCTTGAGGAGGCGGAACAGCAACGCCCAGTCGGGCATGTTGGCCAGCACCGCGGCGTCAAACCGGTGCAAGATGACGAGGACTACTGAATGGACCTCGTCCCAAATCAGTGCGAGCAGTAGGTAGCTTCCGAGGGCACCGAAGGTGATTCGCCGGTCGACAGTTGTCGACATCGACACGCCGAGCGCGATGCCGACGAACGCGACACCGTACAGCACAGTCACGAACAGGAACCACGGGTACAGGACGGCACCGTCCGTTCCGTAGCGGGCCGCCCCAGCGACACCTGCAGCGGCGAGTGCCACGAGTGTCGGGACGAGCAAGACGACGGACCGACCGACGAACTTCCCGACGACCATGTCCTTCCGGGAGTTGGGGAGCGATAGCGAGAGGTAGACGCTCCCGCTGGTCCGCTCCCCGGCGATTGACTTGTAACTGAGAAGAACCGCAATCAACGGTAGGAGTATGCCGACGACGCCCGCTAGGCCGTCCAAGAACGCGACGAACGCCATCTCACCGAGGTACGCGTGTGCGGCGGCGTAGCCGACGAACACGACCAGCAGGAGCGCGGACAGGGCCCAAATCGACCACGACCGGCTGGCATCGTGGACGTCTTTCCGTGCGATGTCTCGCCAACTCATGCGATGTCCCTCCCGGCGAACCGGCGGTACGCGAGCCACAGCGGCCCGACGGTCCAGCAGCCAAGCAACACCAGTGCAACCCACTCGCTGAGGTACCACGGACCAGCGAGCGAGGCACTCGGGTCGATGAACCCCGCGGTGAGCCGGTCGAACACGTTCCCGGGCGTGAGTCCGAGGACGAACCGCGCTGGACCGGGCAGTTCACCGCCGATGAGGCCGGCCGCCCTGAGCCCGAGTTCGACTGCCGTCCCCAGCGGGTCCCACACGAGCGTGAACAGTGCGAACAGGCCGAATCCCAACACGATTGCGCGTTGCTTGGTCGCCACTGCGAGCGAGACGGCGACACCGATGGCTGTCCAGACGATGCCGAACACCACTGTGAGTGCGACGAAACCGAGGAACTCGGCCAGCGCGAGCGTCCCGAACGGGTACACGACGAGTACCCCCGCACCGACCATCGCGAGCAGAATCGTCGCGGCCAACACGCCGACGCGGCCAGCGAGTTTTCCGACGACGAGTGCTTTCCGACTGTAGGGAAGCGACAAATGGAGTCGCAGCGCGCCCGACTCCCGCTCGCTTACGACGGCATTGTATCCGAGCATGACGCCGACCAGCGGTACCACCGTCGTGACCCACCCGGAGACGAACCCCGAGAACCGTGCAGTCGTGAACGGTTCGTCACCGACGATGGGGTACACGTACGCCGCCACGACGATGCCGACCCCCAGCAGGCCGAGCAGAATCTTGACCGTCCGGGACTCTGCCGTCAGGCGTCCCTCCTGACGGGCGAGTACCGGCCACGTCATCTCCGTGTCCCTCTGGTGTACTCGACGAACATATCTTCGAGCGACGCCTCCTCGGTTCTGAAGTTCACCACGTCGACACCGGCTTCACGGAGTTCCACGAGAACGTCCATCTTCGCGTCGTTGGTGCAGGTGACTTGGATGGTCGTCTCGGAGTCGTCGCGGAACACAGCGGTTTCGACGCCGGGGACGGTCCTGACTGCCCCCAACGTTCCCTCTTTCACCTCGTCGAGCGTAATCACGAGTTTCGTTCCACCGCCGAGGGCTTCCCGGAGACCCGAAATCGTGTCCTTGGCGATGAGCTCACCGTCCTGCAGGATTCCGACCCGGTCACAAACTGCTTCGACCTGTTCGAGGATATGACTGGAAAAGAAAATCGTTGCCCCGCGCTCGTTCTCTTCGCGGAGGATTTCTCGGAAATCCGCAGCACCGTTGGGGTCGAGTCCGGTCGTCGGCTCGTCCAGAACTAACAGGTCCGGCGAGTCGACGAGTGCCATGCCGAGGACGAGCCGCTGTGCCATCCCTTTCGAGTAGCCACTCGCCTGACGGTCTGCGGCCTCTCGGATGCCGACGCGGTCCAGAATTTCGATAGGGTCGTCGTCGGCGTCTTTCGACCGGATAGCGTACTCGACGTGTTGGCGTCCCGTCAGCCGGTCGAACACGGAGTAGCCTTCGGGAAGGACCCCGACCCGCTCTCGGGCCGTAACACCGTTTCGCTGACAGTCGTGCCCGAAGATAGAGACCGCACCCTCCGAGGGCGTCACGAAATCGAGAAGCACGTTGATGAACGTCGATTTCCCGGCCCCGTTCGGTCCGAGGAACCCGAACGTTTCGCCGGACTCGACCGTGAGGTCGATGCGGTCCAGCGCGATTACCGTATCGTATCGTTTCGACACGCCCGTCGCTTCTATCGCGGCCATGCCCGGCCATACCGACGACGCCCGATTAAAACGTAGTGGAGGACTTCAGAGTCAGAAGTAAAGCCGGTCCCCGCCAGGCACCCGACCGGCGTAACTCAGGCTTCCGTCCGCAGGTCTTCCATTGCCCACGTGACGACGCGCGCCTCTACGAGGTCACGCAACTCGACGTTACTGTCCTCGTCGTACTCCTCGATGTCACGCTCGGCCTCGGCGAGCATCTCCCGTTCTAACGGCTCTTGATCGGGCTCGTCACGGATGTCGTTGAGCAGTGCCTCGAAATCGGCACGGAGGTCAAAGTCGGCACGGGCAGCGTTACACCGTGGGAGCGGGCTCATGCCCGCATCGAGGACGAGGTCGATGACCGTCTCCCAGTCGGAGTCACAGAAGTAGACCGACACTTCCCCCTCGATATCTTGCCACGCGATAGGGCCACTATTGTCGAGCAATTGAACGGCTCGGGGCGGGATGTCGAGTCGGGACACCGTCTCGGGGTTCCCACACAGACAGCACGGCTTGCCCGTCTTCCCGGTGTACATACCAATCATTCCGGACTGGGACGGCTTGTGTCTGTCCATCGGCCGCGACTGAAAGGTTTTAATCGGCGGCCGGGGGTATCGGAGGTATGGACACGGCCGAGCGGACACACCTCGTCACGCGGTACACCGAGGAAGTCGTCACGGAGGAGGAACTCACGGACCTGTTGGACGGTGACCCGTCGGCCTACATCGGCTACGCCCCGACCGGTGAGATGCACATCGGTCACTTCACCACCATCCGGAAACTGGCCGATTTCCAGCGGGCGGGCGTCGACGTGACGGTGCTGATTGCGGACCTGCACGCCCACCTCGACAGCGAGAAGTCGCCGTGGGACCTGCTCGACGCCCGGAGCGAGTACTACGAAGTCGCCATCCGCGCGATGCTCGACGCCGCCGGTGGCGACCCCGAGGCCGTCGAGTTCGTCCGCGGACAGGAGTTCCAGCTCTCCGAGGAGTACACCCTGGAGATGTACCGAATGGCCGCCGAGACGACGCTCTCCCGTGCCCAGCGCGCGGCCAGCGAAGTCGTCCGCGAGACGGAGAACCCGGCACTCGGAGGCCTCATCTACCCGCTGATGCAGAGCCTCGACGTGAAGGCTCTCGACGCCGACATCGCCTACGGCGGCATCGACCAGCGTGGCATCTACATGCTCGGCCGGGAAATCCTCCCGGACCACGGCGGCGAGGCACCCGTCTGCGTGTTCGCGCCGCTCCTCTCGGGACTCACCGGCGGCAAGATGAGTGCCTCCCAAGCGGCGTCGAAGGTGAACCTCACCGACACGCCCGAGGAGGTTGCGGAGAAGATAAACGATGCCTACTGTCCGCAGGGCGAAGTCGAGGACAACGGCGTGTTGGAGTACGTCCGTTACCTCGTGTTCCCGGTGCTGGAAGAGCGCGACGAATCGTTCGTCGTCGAGGTGCCCGAAGAGTACGGTGGGGACGAGGTGTACGACACATACGATGAACTGGAGTCGGCGTTCGTGGACGGTGACCTGCATCCACAGGACCTGAAGAACGCGGCCGGCGGCTACATCTCGGATGTCATCGACCCGGTGCGCGAACAGTTGGCCGAACGGCCGGACCTACTCGCCGAGGCCTATCCCGAGAGCGACGCGTAGTCAGTCCGCGATGGCCGTCTCGGGTTCGGCGTCCCCCGTATCGAGCCACTCGTCGGCCCACGCCTCTATCTCGTCGAAGACCGGACACAGCGACTCGCCTTTCTCCGTCAGGTCGTAGTAGGTGGCGACGGGCGCGTCCTCTTCGAGACGGCGCGTGACGAACCCCATCTCGCGCAGGTCGTCGAGGACGCGCGAGAGCGTCCGCGAACTGGCGTCCGTCGAGCGTTTGAGTTCGTTGAACCGCTTCTCGCCGTCGTGTAGATCGTGCAGGACGACGAGTCGCCACTGGGACCCAATCTGTTCGAGAGACTCGACCACGGGGCAGGCGTCCGGGTTGCTGGATTCCGCTGACATCGGTGTTACCTGATTGTACCACTGTCCGCGAACGCATATATAGGTTCGGTATCGAACTAAGTAATGTGATGAAATCAACTATCGCAGTGCAACCCGGTATCGAAGCGGAACCACGCCCAGTCGTCGGGGTGGTCGCCTGATGGTGTTCGACACCGTCGGGTCCGGCATCGTCTTCCTCCTCGCGCGGGTGCTGTTCGGCGGCGTCCTCGCGTTCATGGGGTTGAACCACCTCTCCAGCGGGGACCAGATGGTCCCGTACGCGGCGGCGAAGGGCGTTCCGGCGGCGGGGCTGATGGTCCCGTTCACCGGCGGGATGCTCCTCGTCGGCGGCCTCTCCATCGTCACGGGCGTCTACCCCGTCGTCGGGGCAGGCGCGCTCGCGGTGTTCCTGCTGGTGACCACGCCCGTCATGCACGACTTCTGGGCCGCGCCCGCCGAGGAGCAACAGAGCGAGATGACGGCGTTCCTGAAGAACGTCGGCCTGCTCGCGGGGTCGCTCGTCTTCCTCGCGCTGGCGAGCGTCCAGTGGCCCTACGCAGTGGGCGTCGGACTCTAATACCGGGGCGTCATAGGGGCTATCGCACGAAATGTTCGACACGAGCCCCACCCACACCTCGAACCGCGACGGTGCCGCGTTCGGCCACCCGACTGACGCGTCCGACGCCGTGACGGCCGGCCGGGAGTGGTCGGCGTGAAAATCGACCCCGAGACGCACCACCGGTCGCTGTACCGCACGCTGACTGGCGCGGTGATTCCCCGACCTATCGGCTGGATATCGACCACGAGCGAGGACGGCGTCGACAACCTCGCGCCGTACAGTTTCTTCAACGTCGTCTCCGCGCTCCCGCCGACGGTGATGTTCGCCCCCAACAAGGAGGGCGGCGAGGAAATCAAGGACTCGGCCCGGAACGCCGAAGCCAACGGCGAGTTCGTCCACAACGTCGTCACCGCCGACCTCGCCGAGGGGATGAACCAGACGGCCGCGACACTCCCACCGGCGGAGAGCGAGTTCGACCACGCCGACATCGAGCGCGCCCCCTCGGAGAAGGTTTCACCGCCCCGCGTCGCCGGCGCGAAACTCTCCTTCGAGTGTGAGGTGCAGGACATCGTCGACATCGGCCACGCGAAAGTCGTGTTCGGTGAGGTCGTACTAGTCCACGCCGACGAGTCCGTACTCACCGACGACGGCAAGGTCGACGTGGAGCAAATCGACGCGGCCGGCCGCCTCGCCGGGAACTGGTACGCCTCGACCGACGACCGATTCAGGATGGTTCGGCCTGACTGAGGGAGTCCTGCTCCGACTCGCTCGACGGGCAGACACGTCGCTCGCGTGGCCACGACTATCAACTCGTACACGTAAACGACACTCGTGACGGAACTGTAGACCGCCATCGGTCTCGCTGTCGTCGCCGTTCTCGTCATCTGGAAGGGGAGCGAGTATTTCGAGCGGGCCGCACGACGCCTCAGTAAGTACTACGGACTGCCCGTTGCCGTCCACGGTGCTATCGTGGTCGCAGTCGGGTCGAGTTTCCCCGAGTTCAGCTCTGTCGTCATCAGCACGGTATTTCACGGCGAGTTTTCCCTCGGTGTCGGTGCCATCGTCGGGAGTGCCATCTTCAACCTCCTCGTCATTCCGGCCTTCTCGGCTCTGGCCAGCGAGGAACTAGAAGCGACACGCGACATCGTTCACAAGGACGCACAGTTCTACGTCATCAGCGTCCTCGTCCTGTTCATCGTGTTCATCCGCACCCACCTCGAACACACCGACCGCGAAGCGTACGGCTTCCTTCTCCTCCTGTACGCCTTGTTTCTCCTCTGGATGGTTCTCGAATCGGTCGGACTCGTCGAGACCGTTCGCGGTATCTAGCGAGAGGCGGGCCCGAACGAGCCGACGCACACCGCTCCGCTACGGCCGGGGGGTCGTGACAGGGTAACTACAGCGGTTCCTCGCCGTCGATGATGCGCTGGGCGCGGTCCGCGAGTTGCGGGACGCCGTGGCGCATCTTCGGATACATCGGGTCGTCGCTGTTCCCTTCGAGGTACCGCCGGAAGAACATCTCCCCGAGGCCGGCGAGTTTGTACACCGCGAGGGCGCGGTAGAAGCGCGGGTTGTCGAACTCGAAGCCGGTCGCTGCCTCGTAGCGGTCGACCAACTCCTCCCGGGTCAGGTAGTCCGGCCCGGCCATGAAGTTCGTCGTCAGCGACTCCGTGGCGTCGGGCGGGGCCGGGTCCTTCCCGTCCCACCAGTAGGACAGCATCCACCCGAGGTCGGTGAACGGGTCCCCGAGCGTGGCCATCTCCCAGTCGAAGATGCTCACGATTTCCGGCGGCGTCCCCGGCCCGAACATCACGTTGTCGAGTTTGTAGTCCCCGTGGACGAGGGTATGTGGGTACTCCTCGGGCACGTTGTCCTCTAGCCACGCCATCACGTCGTGGAGGACGGGGACTTCGCGCTCCTCGGTGGTGACCGAGAACGCCCACTGCAACTGTTCGGTCCACGTCTCGACCTGTCGCTCCGTGAACCCCTCGGGGTAGCCGAAGTCGCCGAGGCCGATATCCTCGTAGTCGACTTGGTGAATCTCCGCGAGTCTGTCGACCAGTTCCGCGCCGATTCGCTCCCGGTACTCGGGAGTGGCGAACCGCTCGGGTTCCTCGGTGCGGATGACCGTCCCCTCTTCGCGCTCCATCACGTAGAAATCGGAACCGAGAATCGAGTGGTCGGCGGACGACGCCACCGTCGTCGGCACCTCGACGCTCGTGTCCTGCAGGGCGTCGATGACTTCGAACTCCCGGAGTACGTCGTGGGCGTTGTCCGCCGTCTCGCCCGGCGGCGGCCGTCGGACGACCAACTCTTGCTCGCCCCACGTCACGAACAGCGTCTCGTTCGAGTGTCCCTCCTTGTGGTGGCGCACGTCGTACTCCTCGACGGCCCCGAGGTGGTCCTCGAAGTAGGCCGCCAACTTCTCCTCGTCGACGATGCGTGCGAAGTAGTCCTCGTCCGATTCGGTCATGCGTTCACCGCCCGTCCCGCGTCTGTCTGTACACTGGCTAACATTGTTAGGCGTGTTCAGCCCCGAGGTACGAATAACTGTGGGTGCCACGGAAACTTCGTTGTTTGCGGAGGGCGTTGTTTTACATTGTTGTGCGCTAAAGGGCTGGTATGGTAGTGGAATACGAAGATTCTGAGACGGCGACAGCGTTGGCCGAGCGCGCGGAAGAGTTCATGGAGACCGAGGTGCTGCCAGTCGAACGCGAGTACCTCGGTGACGGCCCGGTTCCCGAGTCAGTCATCGCCGACTTGCGGGCGAAAGCTCACGAGTACGACGTGTACTGTCCGCAGATAGACGAGGAGTACGGCGGGATGGGCCACGACTTCCGTGACGTGTTGCCGCTGTTCGAGCAGGCCGGGCGGAGCATCCTCGGACAGCCTGCGATGCGGGTCGACGCGCCCGACGAGGGCAACATGCACACCTTCGAGATGTTCGGCACGGAGGCCCAGAAGGAGGAGTACCTGAAGCCGCTCGTCGCCGGGGAGATTCGTTCCGGGTTCTCGATGACGGAACCCAAGGCCGGTGCTGGTTCGGACCCCAAGATGATGCAGACTACCGCAGAGAAAGACGGCGACGAGTGGGTCATCAACGGGCACAAGTGGTGGACGACGCAGGGCGACGAAGCCGACGTACTGCTCGTGATGGCCCGGACCGACATGGACGCACACCCCTACGCTGGCACGTCCATCATCGTCGTTCCGGCCGACGCCGACGGCGTCGAAATCGTCGAGGCCACGCCCCACCTCGGGCAGGACCTCATCGCGGAGAGTCACGCCGAGATTCGCTACGACAACGTCCGCGTCCCCGAAGAGAACCTGCTCGGCCCGGAGAACGAAGGGTTCCAAATCGCCCAGAAGCGTCTCGGGCCGGCCCGGTTGACCCACTGCATGCGCTACTCCGGGATGGCGCAGCGGTCGCTCGACATCGCCAAGGAGTACATGCAGAACCGCGACGCCTTCGGCGACCGACTCGCCGACAAACAGGGCCTCCGGTTCCGCGTCGCCGAACAGGAGACGCAACTCCACGCCGCCAAAACCATGGTGCGCCACGCCGCGCAGAAAATCGCCCGCGGCGAGGAGGCACGCATCGAAGTCGCGATGAGCAAGTACTACACCGCCAACGTCGTGCAGGAGACCGTCGACTTCGCCCTGCAGGCCTGCGGTGGCTCCGGCATCTCCAAACACCTGCCGCTCGCGGACTTCTACGAGTCGGTGCGCGCGTTCCGTATCGTCGACGGGGCCGACGAGGTTCACAAGCGGTCCATCGCGCGTGAGGCCTTCGAGAACGTTCCCGAAGGCGAACTCGTGAACATCCCCGAGTTCTGAGCGGCGCGTCCGGTTCCCGGCTCGGTGCCGACAGCGGAAACGACTAAACGCGCGCGCTCCCGGGTACCGATAACGATGGTGTCGGAACAGTGGCAGGCAGTCGCCGAGGCGGTGCCAGTCTGGACGCTGGGGCTGGCCGTCGCGCTCGCACTCTCGGCTGGTGTCGCGTACCGCCTCGCCGACCCGCGGGGCGCGTGGGGGCGTCGCGTCCGACAACGGCTCTTTCTCGGGCTTCCGTGGGGGACGCTCGTCGTCGTCGGTGGAATTGTCGGCATCTATCTGTTCGTGCAGGGCGGCCTATCGGCACCCAGAAACCCGCTCGTCGCGCCGTTCCGCGCGTGGTCGTACACGTACCCGCTCGGTATCCTCACCGCGGCGTTCTCCCACGCGAGTCTCGGGCACGTCACGGGGAATCTGGTCGGGACGCTCGCGTTCGCACCGCTCGCGGAGTACGCGTGGAGTCACTTCCCGACGGAACGGGGCAGTCAGTCGTTCGCCAGCCTCGGGCAGAACCCCTTCGTCCGCATCGGCGTCTTCGTAATCGGCGTCGTCGCCGTCGGACTCCTCACCAGCGTGTTCGCCGTCGGACCGGTCATCGGCTTCTCGGGGGTCGTGTTCGCATTCGCCGGGTTCGCTTTGGTCTACTACCCGATACCGACCGTCGTGGCACTGGCGGTCAACGACGTGTTCCGGCTCCTCTATCGCGCGGTGCAGACGCCAGTAGACCCGGCACAGGCCGGGACGCGTTTCGTCACGCCGTACTGGGCGAACGTCGCCATCCAAGGGCACGCCATCGGCCTGCTGTTCGGCGTCCTGTTGGGCGCGCTCGTCGCCTCGCGGCGCGGGCACAGGCCCGACCCGGGACGGCTGTGGCTTTCCGTGGTCGTCTTCGCCGTCGCGCAGTCGCTGTGGGCGGTGTACTGGTTCCGCGGTGGCGGTCGGTACATCCTCTTTCGCGCCGGGGGAGCCATCCTCGTGTTCCTGCTCGCGGCACTGCTCGCGGCCGCCCTGACTGCCTCCCGCCGCCCGCTGATAGCTCGCATCGACCTCGACAGGCGCGAGGCGGCCGTCGGGCTCCTGCTCTCGGTCACTATCGCGCTGAGCGTCGTCGCCGTCCCGACGAACCTCGTCGCCGTCTCCGACGACCCCTTCGACAGCGGCGTCGAGGTCCGTGATTACACCGTCACCTACGCGGAGAACACGCCCGACCAGTACGTCTCCCCGTTCGATATCGGCCTGTTCGGGGAGGCGTCGCAGGTCAACACGAGCGGCGTCCTCTTGGTCAGCGAACGGCGCGACGTGTTCCAGACCGTCGTACCGAAGTCACGGCTGGCGTTCAGTGGTGACACCGAAGTCCTCGTCGGCGGCCTCGGGTGGCGTCAGTCGGTGGGCGTCAACCTCTCCGTGTGGCGACCGGTCGGCAACGACAGCGTCTATCGCGTGTTCCTCGAACCACCCGACGGCGAGCGGGCATTCGCGTACGCGTCGCCAGCGGCTGTCGCGGAGCCACGGGTCGCGGGCCGACGGGTCACGTTCGTCCCGGCAGAGACGGAGTTCCGGGTACTGGTCGAACGGGGCAACGAGTCACTGGGCCGGACCCCAGTTCCGTCCGCGGGGAAGAACGTGACCGCCGGCGGACTGACGTTCAACCGGACGGCGAACCGCCTCTACGTGATACGGAACGAGACGCGCGTCAGAATCGCGGTGCAGGGGAACAGCGACTAACGCCACGCGATGCGGAACACTTCGGCGTCGACTGTCCGGGTCGCCTCGGTGTGGTGTTCGAACTGGTGTGGCAGGTCGAAGGCCGCCTCGAAGGCGTGTGTCACCTCGCCGCCGTTGTCGGCCGCGAACGCCTCGACGAACTCGACACTCCCACGGTTGTGAATCGAGTAGGATACGTCCGCGATATCGGCGGCCGTCCCGAGGAACTCTCTGTCGGCGTGTTCGTTGTCGGACTGTGCCCCGAACGGGGGGTTCATCACGACTGTCGTGGGGTCGTCGGGGGCGAGTGGTACGCGTGTCGCGTCGCCGCGAACCCACCCCACGTCCGTCGTGGAGGCCACCTTGCGCTCGTTCTCACGCGCCGTCGCGAGCGGTGCGGGGTCGATGTCGAGGCCGACGACGCGCGTCGGCCCGCGGAGCGCGGCAGCGAGTGCGAGCATCCCTGTCCCACAGCCTAAATCGAGGACGGTCCGGTCGGCGATGTCCTCGTGGAGGTCTGCCGTGTGAACGAGCGTCGCCGCGAGTTCCGGCGGCGTCCGGTACTGCTCCAGCGAGACGGTCGGGTCCTCGAACCCCGCGACGATGGCCAACTGCTGTGCGAGGGCACTCTTCGTGCTCATGCGCTGCCCTCCCCCGCAGTCGTTCGCCCGTCGCGACACGGCCGGTGACCGCCCGCTCTGTGGCTGTCCATGACACGTGTACATATCTGCCAAGAATACAAAAATCTTCGCTAATGCTTGGTGGTAATTATCGGGGTTGGGGCCATTAAGTTCCCCCCGCGCGACTGGGGAATTATGGCAGACGAACCCCATCCACACGCACAGAACCTCCTCAACATCATCGACAGCCAGCCGATTCCGCCGGTGTACGCGCTCTCGGTCGCGGATGCCCGCGAGCAGTTCGAGAACGTCGCCACGCTCCGGGACGCGCCCGACGTGGCCGACGTGCGGAACTTCGAGATTCAGGGGCCGGAGGGGCCGCTCCCGGTCCGGACGTACTACCCCGAGGGGGAGGGACCGCACCCGACGCTCGTGTACTTCCACGGCGGCGGGTTCGTCCTCGGAAACATCGAGACACACGACGCGCTCTGTCGCGAGTTGGCGAACGCGGGCGAGTGCGCCGTCCTCTCCGTCGACTACCGTCTGGCTCCCGAACACTCCTTCCCCGCGCCGGTCTACGACGCCTACGCCGCCGTCGAGTGGATCGCGGAGAACGGTGCCCACGTCGACCTCGATTCCGACCGCATCGCAGTCGGCGGCGACTCCGCCGGGGGGAACCTCACCGCCGCGACGACGTTGATGGGACAGGACCGCGACGGCCCCGACATCCAGCACCAGTTGCTCCTCTATCCCGCCCTCGCGTCCCCCGCAGTCCACGACTTCGACTCCTACGAGGAGAACGCCGAGGGGTACTTCCTCGAGACGCCCGGCATGGAGTGGTTCCTCGACTGTTACGTCGACGACGACCTGCACCTCCGGAACGAGTACTTCTCGCCGCTGCTCGCCAACGACCTCTCTGACACGCCCCCGGCGAGTGTCGTGACCGCCGGTTTCGACCCGCTCCGCGACGAGGGGCAAGCCTACGCCGAGCGCCTCGCCGAGGACGACGTTCCCGTCGACCACTACCACTACGAGGACATGATTCACGGCTTCGTCAGCATGTCCGACATGATAGACGCGGGTGCCGACGCCGTCGAGAAAATCGGTGCCGACCTGCAGGACGCCTTCGCCGAGTGAGAAGGCCAGCGGTTTTGTCGGTCGGCGTGGAACGTCGGCGCATGTCGACTCCCGACCACGCGAGCGCGGCCGCACTCGAACGCGCCCGCGACGCGGCCACCCTACTCGACAGTGCCGTCGAAATCCCAGTCGTGAACTACCGCGTCGGCCTCGACCCGATACTGGGAATCCTCCCTGTCGCCGGGGACACCGTCGCGACAGCACTCTCGCTGTACGTCGTCTTCGAGGCAGTGCGCGCCGGTGTTCCGCTCCGCACCGTCGCCGTAATGCTCTCGCTCGTCGGTGTCGACTACGTCTGTGGGTCGGTCCCGGTGCTCGGGACGCTGTTCGACGCCGTCTGGAAGGCGAACGTCTGGAACGTCAGGCTATTCGAGCGACACGTCGAGGGGTAGCGGTCGGACGGCCCGACGCCGGTGTCCTCACCACGTCCCGTGGAAGGTGTCGAAGGAGAGTTCCTCCAGCGGTTTCTCGCCGATGGCGATTTCGTACTCGCCGGGCGTGAGCATCGGCTGTTTGAACTGCGGGCCGTCGTCGGTGGTGATGCGCGGACACCCGGTGTTGACGTAGGCGTCGAACCCGAAGTTCGTCAGGCGGTCGGGCGTCACCTCGTCCATCGTGACGAGGTAGGCGTTGTCGTTGTTGTCGATTATCTCCTGAGCCTGGTCCCAGCGGCCCTGACCGATTTTCGTACAGAAGATGACGCCCCACTCCTCGGCATCCATCGCACGGTGGACCGCGCCGTATCGCTGTTTCAGGAACTTCTCCGGGTCGGCGATGGTG
Organism: Halorientalis litorea; assembly: GCF_023028225.1. Classification (NCBI taxonomy): domain Archaea; kingdom Methanobacteriati; phylum Methanobacteriota; class Halobacteria; order Halobacteriales; family Haloarculaceae; genus Halorientalis; species Halorientalis litorea. The sequence continues at coordinate 185,471 of NZ_CP095482.1, read as the reverse complement.
ACGGCGTTGTTGACGGGGTCGGCGATGACGACGTGTTTGTCCGGGTGTTCCATCGCCAACCCGAGGGGGTGGAACTTCCCGCCGCCGACGTACAGAATCTGGTCGGCGTCCACGTCCGCGCTTGCGTAGTTACAGCCGAGTACCTGTCCCTCGTGGGTCAGTCGGTCGTCGCCGCGGCGGGTGTGGACCTCGTAGCCGCGGTCCTCCAACCACTCGCGCATCTTCTCGAATTGGTTCATGTGCTGGGCCGTCGTCACGAGTCCCACGGCGGGGTCGTCCGCGGGGTCCGAGAGGTCGTCGAGGGCCGACTCCATGATGGGCGTGACCTCGACGTTCGAGAACAGCGGCACGTAGATGATCTTGTCCGACTCCTTCATCGGGGAGTGCCCGAAGTGGACGAACACGTCGGTCCGGCGCATGAGGAAGGTGTCGAGGTCACACGCGCCGTAACAGGGCTGTCCGGAGGTCATGACGGTCACGTCGTCGTCCAGCAGTTCGCGCAAGTCGTCCGTGACCGGCCGCGCGCGGCGTTTCAGCCCCTCGGGGAACTGTAACCCAACCGTCTCTGCGTCGCGTTCCTCGACGGCTTCGGTGATGCGGTCGAGTTCGTAGTCCCACTCCCGGTCGTGTTTCAGCGAGAGGCCCGTGTTTCGGAGGTCCCCTTCCGAACGGTCGTCAGCCGAATCCTGACTCATTGCCTCTCCGTATCCGCTCGCGGCGTAAAACGCCGACGTTTCTGCGACCCACCTCGCCTGCCATCGCCCGGTCTCGCCCGCTCCGAACCCGATTTTCGCGTTCGGCAAGTTGAAAACGCTGTAGTCCTAACCTGACAGTGATGAGTATCGACACGGAAGCCGCGGACGCCGCGGAGTCGACCGTCGACCAGTTGAGTGCCCAACTCGGCGAGGCAATCGCCGACATGCCCGCCTATCAGGAGTTCGTCGAGAAGAAGGCGGCCGTCGAGAACGACGCCGAGGCACAGGAGAAAGTCCAGGAGTTCGAGGAGTTCCGCGAGGAGTTCATGCTCGCCCGGCAGACGGGCGACGCCACCCAAGAGGACCTCCGGGAACTGCAGGCGAAGCAGGAGCAACTCCACGACATCCCCGTCATGGCCGAGTTCCTGCAGGCACAGAACGAACTCGAACTCCGCCTGCAGGAGATAAACGAGCAGATTTCCGCGCCGCTCGCGCTGGACTTCGGCCAGAAGGCCGGCGGCTGTTGCGAGGACTGAACTCGTAACCCCTTTCTCTCCGCCGCGTCCACACCGGGCCATGTCCATCGAGAGCGACTGGGACGAGTGGCTCCCGGCGGCCGTCGCCGACGCCAGTCCCGACGGCGTGACCCTCTGGTATCTGGGCTGTAACGGATTCGTGCTGAAGGCCGACGACGACACTACCGTCTACATCGACCCGTACCTCGGAACGGGCGACCCGCCGCGAACCGTCCGGATGATTCCCGTCCCCTTCGACCCGACGGACGTTCGGGACGCCGACGCCGTCCTCGCCACGCACGAACACACGGACCACGTTCACGGGCCGAGTCAGGCACCGATTCTCGCGGAGACGGGTGCGGATTTCGTCGGCCCCGACGCGTCCGTCTCCGTGGCGGAAGAGGAGGACTGGACCGACGAGTGGGCCGTCTCCGACGAGCAGTTCCACCGTGTCGCGCCCGGCGAGTCCTTCGAACTCGGCTCGTTCACCGTCCACGTCGAGGCGGCCAACGACCCCGACGCTATCGACCCGGTGTCCTACGTCTTCGAACACCCCGCAGGAACGTTCTTCCACGGGGGCGACGCGCGACCGAGCGAGGAGTTCGAACGCATCGGGAGGGAGTACGACATCGACCTCGGTGTCCTCGCGTTCGGGTCCGCCGGGACAATCCCGGACAAGGAGACGCGCGAGCCGAAATACACCAAGTGGTACAGCGACGAGGGTGAAGTCGTCGACGCCGCGCGACAACTACGACTCGACCGTCTGCTCCCGACCCACTGGGATATGTGGAAGGGGTTGACCGCTGACCCGACCGCACTCCACGACCACACTCGAAGCTTCGAGTTCCCGGAACGGCTAGAAATCGTCGAAATCGGCGACCACGTCTCGGTCTGAAGACAGGCGTCCCGTGCCCGTCCGGCGCGTGGCGGGTAAGCGCAAATTAATTGTTATCAAATGACACGGACGTAGGTTTAATACCATTGGTAGCCGGAAGTGTACGCATGAGCGAATCACAGAACTACGAGGAGGTGACCGTCGCCTCGGACGGCGTGACCGTCATCAAGACGTTCGAGGCCGACGCGTTCCCCGTTCCCGCCATCGCGTTCCGCATCAACTCCGAGCGGTCCGAGGCGGTGACGGTGACGTTGACCGACGACGTACCGGAGGACGTTGCCGTCGAGGACTTGGGATTCCACCCCGAGTACGGGAGCGAATTCTGGACGATCGACGACGACGAAATTACGTTCGAGCGGGAAATCGAGGCCGACGAACAGTACACGACTGTCTACGGTATCCGCGCGACTGGGACGGACAACGTCGAGCAGTTCCTCACCGAACCGACGATAGAGTCGGTCGACCCGCCGCTCGACGACGATGACGACGTGGTCGGCACCAGCAGCGACGTGGTCCGTGACGTCATCTCTGGCGACACCGACTCCGTACCGGGACTGGACGACGACGAGGACGGCGACGACGACATCGGGACACTCGACCTCGCGGACCCGAACGACGAGGGGGACGCAGACGAAGAAGAAGCCGACGAGGAGGACGAGGAGACGGCGGCCGAGGATGCCGACGAGAGCGAAGGGGACGCAGACGAAGAAGAAGCCGACGAGGAGGACGAGGGGACGGCGGCCGAGGACGCCGACGAGGACGCAGACGACGAGGCGGAAACCGAGGCCGGGAGCGAGACTGCCGACGGTCCCAAGACGGCGACGAACGGGTCGGCGTCCGTCGAAAGCGTGGCGGCCACGCTCGCGGACGAGATTCGTGCCGGTGAGGTCGCGGACGACGACCTCGAACTGTTGGCGGACGAACTCGACCTCGGCGGCGGGACGAACGGTGCGGTCGACGCCCGCATCGAGAGCCTCCAGACCGACGTGAGCGACCTCGAAGCGTACATCGACGCGCTCGAGGAGTTCCTCGAAGACAACGGAACCGGGCAGGACCTCATCGAGGACGTGCAGTCTCAACTCGACGGGATACAGGAGCAGATGCGTTCGGTCCAGAGCGACATCGACGACAACAACCAGCAAGTCGACGGCCTCGACGACACCGTCGGGACCATCGAGGACGACGTGCAGTCGCTGAAGGGCGACATCAAGGACCTCGACGACGACGTCTCGGACCTCGAAGGTGACTTGGGCGACGTGGACAACCTCGGGGACCGACTCGACGACCTCGAATCCGACCTCGAAGACCTCCAAGAGTGGCGCGACCAACTGGGGAACGTCCTCGGCGGGAACTGACGCGCCCGGCCGAAACCGGACCGGTTTTACTTTCGGACCCTCTGTGCTCTGGCAATGACTACTGTGCGGGTCGCCGTCCCGCGGAAGGGCCGGCCACTCGAGGCCGTCCTCGAACGCATCGCGGACCGGACCGGAACGACCGCACTCGCGGACGAAATCATCTCGACGCTCCGGTTCGAGAAGGCCGTCACGAAGGGCAACCAGTCCGCCGAGGGCGACGTGTACGACCGCCTCGCCGAGTACTCGGACCACGGCGACCCGCAGCATCCGGAGTACACGCTGCTCCGCGACGAACGGGAGGGGTTCCCCCGGCGCATCGTGTTCGACAGCGTGACCATCCCCGTCGACGACGTGGCTGTGCAACTCGTCGGCCGGGAGGAACCGTTCCGCGCGCTCCGCAAACACGAGTTCGCACTCGGCTTCGACAGTGCCGACCTCGTGCTCGAAGAGGTGGTCGAACTCACCCCCGACCCGTTGCGCAGTCTGGGTGACGTGAACGACCGCATCGACCCCCACGACACCGACGTGCGCCTCGTGTCGGGCCTCGGGGATACGGTCTGGCACACGCTGTTGGCGACACCCGACCAACGGCGTCGGTTGGACCGCGACCTCACGCGCTCGTTTGTCGACGCCTACGAGGGGCCGCTCTGTATCTCTCCGCGGTACGAACGCCTCGTCGAGGCGGTCCTCGGCACCGACGCGCTCGCCGGCATCGAGTTCGTCTATCCCCGGAACGGCGGGCCCGAGGAGGCGGCTATCGCCGAGACCGGTGTCGGCGTCTACCTGACAGTCACCGGGTCGACGGCCCACGACCACGGCCTCGAACTGGGTGAACGGCTGTTCCCGAGCGAGACGGTCCTCCTAGAGAACGCCGCCGAGACCACCGACGCGGCCGAACGGGTTGCCGACTCTCTCCTCGCCGACACCGAGACGGAACTGACGGCCGCGTCGCTGTAACTCCGAGAACTGTCGGCTGGCGTCGCGGTTCACGTGTCTGCAGTGGTGCGACTGACTCGCCGCACGTCCTCGACTGTCCCTGTCTCACCCGCCGTGACGTAGTGGCTGGCACAGACGTTGCCACAGGCGAGCGCGAGGTCCCAGTCCCAACCGTTGGCGAGTGCGTACCCCACCCCTCCGGTGAAGTGGTCGCCACCGCCGGTGTGACGACGCGGTTGGTCGACCGGGCAGTTCTCGACGCGTGCCCGCTGGGTGGTCGTCACCGCGATGGCCTCCTCGGGAGCGTGCATCACGGCCGCCTCGATGCCGGTCGCCGAGCGAATTGCCGCGAGGCGGTCGGCGTCGTCCGCTCCGGCGTCGAGTGTCCCCGCGAGCGCGCCCACTTCCTGGCGGTTCGCGTTCAACACCACGTCGAAGGTCCTCTGCAGTGCAGTCAGCGCGTCGTGGAGCGCGTCGACTTCCTCGGGTGTCGACCCGACGATGTCGCCGGGGTCGAACACGAACGGCACCCGCGGGAGGTCCATCGTCCCGAGACGGTGGAAGGCCTCCCCCATGTGTGGGAACGATATCCAGTTACTACAGCAGACAGCGTCCACGTCGAAAACCGCCGGGAGGGTAGCCACGTCCCGCAGGTCTTCGAGAGTCCACGCCGGGAGTCCGGCTTGCTCGACGAACATCACGTCGCTGTCCCGGAAATTGAACGCGTCGACCAGCGCGGGTTCACCCATCGAGACTGTCTCGAAGGGCAACTGCGCGAACACTGGCGCGTCGAGGTGCCCGTAACACGTCACCTCGCTCCCGAGGGCGTGGAGTTGCTGGGCCGCGTTCACCGCCTGCCCGCCGGGTTCGGTCGATTCGACGCGGATGTGAAAGGACGAGTGGTCCCCACGCAGTAGCTCCCGACCCAACGCTTCACGCGTCTCGAGTGGCCCGACGGCACCCGCCGAGAGTTGACAGTACCGGTCGACGCTCCCGTCCGGCAGCGTCGAGAGCGTCGGCGACGGTGCATCGGCGAGACGGCGACCAAGACGTTCGTACGGCACGCCGACTGCTTGGCAGTTGGCGGGCAAAAGCATCCCCCTTCCGATGCTCCGGTCAGGTGTCGGTCGACGCTTGGAACGACCGAACCGCCGACAGCGTCGGGACGGCACCGCGTGCACCGACTGCCCGCGTCGAGAGCGACCCCGCGACGACGGCCGTTTCGACGGCCGCACGGACCGAAGCTCCGTCCGCGATTCGGGCAGCGAGGAACCCGTTGAGCACGTCACCGGCACCTGTGGTGTCGGCCACCTCGACGGCCGGGGGTGTGACGGTGAACGCCTGTTCTCCCTCGACTATCACGTCGCCCTCGCCACGTTTGCGGACGAGGGTGCCGTCGAAGGCGTCGAGGTACGGCCTGAGTGTCTCGTACTCCGTCTCGTTCGGGGTGAGATAATCCACGACGCCGTGCCCGAGGAGTCGCTCGGCTCCCGCGGCGGGTGCCGGGTCGAGGAAGACGGTCGGTCGGTCCGGCTCGTCCGCGAGGTCGGCGAGCAACGCGGCGACCGGTTCGACCGGAATCTCGTTCTGGAGGAGGAGGCAGTCGGCCGCCAGTATCGTCTCGTACTGCTCGTCGATGTAGGACTCGTCAACGGTGCTGTTGGCCCCCGGCCGGAGGACGATGCTGTTGTCGCCTGCCGGGCCGACGAACACGAAGGCAGTTCCGGTCGGTACCGAGGCGATACCGATACGCGACGTGTCGACATCGTCCCCTTCGAGGGCGGAGAGGACACCGAACTCGTCGTGGTCGGGGCCGACGCGGCCGAGCAGCGTCGCCGCGGCGGCCGCGTGTGCTGTGGCGACGGCTTGATTCGCGCCTTTTCCCCCGTGGCGTACCTCGTCCGGGTCGTCCCCGAACCCCGACGGGACTGAATCGACCTCGACCGTCTCCCCACGGTCGGGAAACCACTCGTACCGGTCTTCGAGGGACTCCCGTTCCGCGCGCGTGATTGTGTGGACGCTATCGACGTTGACGCTTCCGAGACTGAGGACCTGTGACATACGTGCTCCCGTCGCCCTGCTTGCGACACTCAGTTCGGTGTCTCGGAGGTACTTCTGTGTATCGTGACTTCCCACGGACTGGGGACCACCCGTGAGACGGGACGCTCACGGTCTACAACCGGAATCCTCCACGTCCAGTGTGGTTGCGAGCTGGGTCGGATTTGATATAGCGATATAAGATTTACTAGTCCGGTATAGAACGCCATCCGCTCGTGGTCACACGCGAAGTTCACGAGACGTGTCACGAGATTCAGCAAAAAACCCGCTACAGCAACTCGTAGATGTGTCGTTCGTACGTGTCCCGAACCCGGGTGCCCCAGTTGTGCGTGTAGGTGTCGATGATGTCGTCGGCGACGTCGCCGCGGAGGTACTTGACGATACCACGGTCCCCGGTTCTGTCCCGGAGGTGTGTCGTGAAGAAGTGCCGGAAGTAGTGGGGTGTGACGTTCTCTGCCGGGCCACCACCCGTGCGGTACCAGCCGACTGCTTCGGCGTGGTCTTTCACCCGCGACCGGACCATCGAGGGCGTCACGCGCTGTCCCCACTCGTCCCCGGTGCTACAGAACAGCGGCTCAGCCGGTGAGACTGCGTTCGGTCGGATTGCGAGCCACTCACGGAGGACGACGGCGAGTTCGTCGTCGACTGGGACGACGGTGCCGCGCTTTCGTTTGTTCGCGGCGGTTCGGTCCTCGCCGTTGATGGCGTCCCCACGCGCGATGTCGCTCGCGACGTACAGCGAGTCTCCGCGGCCGTCGAGTTGCGCCCGCCCACCGAGGTCGTACGCCCCGAAATTCCCCGTCATCGTCACGTCCCGCAGGTCGAGATTGCAGAGTTCCCCGACACGCATCCCGGTCTTCAGGAGCGTGACGACGAGTGCGCGGTCCAGCGGATGGGTCAGTCTGGCGACGAACTCGCGCATCTCAGGGACGGCTATCTCTCGCCGTGTCGGGTCGGTGTCGATGCGTTCGTCCATCTCCTCGCGGACGACTGTCATCGGGTTGTTGTCGAACTCACCGACCTCGGTCATGTACGCGTAAAAGCGGTGGAGATACGCGGCGTACGTGGCGACGGTGCTGGGTTCGAGGTCACCGCGGAGCGTATGTATCCACGCCATACACTCCCGTCGTCCGGCCGCGTCGGGTGGGAGTGCCCTGTCAGCTGGATTCGCCGCCGGGTCCGCGAGGAAGGCCTCGAACCGCCTGAGGACCCGTTCGTAGGCGGCACGGGTTCGTTCGGTCTTCCCGTGGAAAGTCAACTCTTCGAGGAATCGGTCTATCGCGTCGTTACTGCTCGCCGCCGCTCGGTCCGTACTCACGCGTTCTCACCCGCGAGCGTGTAGCCGCCGTCGCGGCCGCTGTATCGAATCTCGTTCTGGTCCTGTAGGTCCGTCAGCACCTCGTCCAGTCGGTCCTCTATCCCCTCGGTCACCGCAGCGCGCAGGTCGTCCCACGCCTGTGGCCCCCGGTCGCGGAGGATGTCGAGAACACGGTCTTCGAGGGGCTGACCCCCAGGGTCAGCGTCCGAATCTTCCATCTCTTCCGGGTTTATCGAGAACCCCCGCCTGCCAGCCTGTACCATCGTCCGAACGAACTCGCTCTGGCTCATGTCTAGGTCCGTTGCGTGTGCCTCCCACTCGGCCTTCTGGTAAGCCGGGACGTACGTCTTGACCGCGACTCGCTCCGTCTCCGCGCCGTCACTACCCATACCGGGCGGTCGAACGGCAGCCACTTCAACTTATCCCCAAATAGATGGATAAAAGAACTTATCGACCAGTGTGAAACCACAATTTGCCGCACTCATTCAAATGGGGGCGGATATTCTCGTGTAGCCAGACAGTGTAGTACCAAATACGTCGATAAAATACACCCTCTCGTTTGCCGGCAATCTGGTCCGATACCCTTCGAAGCGTGGCGTGTCGTCCGCCGGGTTCGTAGGTTGGCATCCGTCACGCCTCGGTGTGTCGGTGCGTCTGCCCGCGCGGCACTGCTAGACTGGAGTTTGTCCTCGGCGGTTGGCTTGAGGGTCCGTAGCTCGTGGGTGACGCTACTCGCGCCTATTGTGCGTCGGGTCGCGGAACGCGACGACTCTCCTCCCGACGAGAGGCGAGAATAAAAAGCGGAGTCACTGCCTGCCCCGCTACGGCCCCGCTGTCAGTCTGTACGGGGGCTTCGACAGAGTGGCACTTCGATCAGCGACGTGGGCCGGCGTCTCGTCGCTGTCTGGCCAGCTGATGCCCGGCTGGTAGAGTGTTCGGGACATTCAACGCCTAGCTACAGGTTGAAACGGAGCGATAGACAGGCGTTCATCTCCGTTTGTGGCTGTACGAGAGGTTAGCAAATCGACCTCGTAACTGACCGTGATAACGAGACCCGGTGGTATCACAGCGGTTTCGCACGGGACAGGCCGCTATACAGAACGACTGTTGTCCACCGAGTTCGATTGGTCCACCTCGATGCCACTCGGGTTCGAGCGACAGCACGAAGTCCGGGTGAAACACTGCGGCGGACGTTCACCCCCGTTTTCCCAGTCGTACTGAGTTACAGTACTCTTGGGGTTACGAAACAATACCCTACTGGGGCCGCTGTCCCGACGCAGAGCGAACACGTAAACCACATACCGCTATACTGAAACTCGCCCTGGGCTTCGGGTTGTCGTAACTGTGTGTTGACACTCCTGCCGGCCGTTGCATCCGCGACTCTGATTTTGGCGAACCTAAAAACTCAAGAGGTGCCAGTGACGACGGGCATACGATGAGTGACGCGACTGCGGCGGAACCGGTGACAGGTGACGAGTACACCTTCGACGACGTGAGTGTCGTCATGGGGACGTACAACGAGGAGGCGGCAATCGGGACGGTTCTCGACGACATCGACCGGGTTACCGACGGGCGGGCCTCGGTAGTCTGTGTCGACGGGTCGAGTGACCGGACCGCAGAAATCGCCCGCGACCACGGGGCACGGGTCATCGAACAGGAACCGCAGGGCTACGGCGTCGCCGTGCGTGCGGCAGTCCTCGCGGCCGACCGACCGGTCGTCGTCACCACGGACTGTGACGACACGTACCCGATGGACCGACTGCCCGACTTCCTCGACCGAATCAACGACGGCTACGATGTGGTCAGCGGTGACCGCCTCTACTGGGGGGCCGAGACGATGCCGGGGTTCAACCGACTCGGTAACCGCGCCTTCGCCGCGGTGGCCAGCGCGCTCACAGGCCGCCGCATCCACGACACGACCACCGGGATGCGGGCCTACCGGCAGGAACTCGTCCAGAAAATCGAGTGGACAGAGAACACCGGCCTCTCGGCGGAGTTGCTCCTCCGGCCGCTGATGCGTGAGTACGATGTCTGTGAACTGCCTATCGAGTACGGCGAGCGAGCGGGAGAGACGACACTGGACCCGATTCAGGGCGGCCTCGCTATCGGGAAGTCCATCGTCAAAGTCTGTCTCGAAGAACGCCTCCGCTAACGGCTGTGGTCACGGCGCGCGAAAGCGGCGAGTCAGTTTATACCTCCGTCTGTTACCGTGCCCCATGAACCGACGTACGTTGCTCGCGAGCATCGGGACGCTCTCGGCCGCCGGGCTGGCGGGGTGTACCTCTGAACTGACGGGTGGCGGTGAGGAAGCTGGAACCGGCGACCCGGCGACGGACGGGACGCCAGCACCGACGGTGCTGGACCGCTCGCTACCCATCGCTCGTGACGAACTGCAACGCGGCGCGCCGAAAGACGCGATTCCCGCGATTACGGACCCTGCATTCGGCGACGACTGGCAGACCACCGATTTCTCACTCGACGACGACGCCGAGGTACTCGGTGTCACCCGGAACGGCGAGGCCCGGGCGTACCCCCTCGCGGTTCTCAACTGGCACGAAGTCGTCAACGACGAGTTCGGCGGGCCGTTGCTGGTCACCTACTGCCCGCTCTGTGGGAGCGGCGTCGTCGCCGAGCGGTTCGTCGCGGGCGAACCGACGGACTTCGGCGTGTCGGGGTATCTCTGGCGGTCCGACCTCGTGATGTACGACGAGGCGACGGAGAGTCTCTGGAGCCAAATCGCGGCGACGGCCATCAACGGTCCCCAAACCGGGGCCGACCTGACGCTCGTCCCGTCGTCACTCACCACGTGGGGTGCGTGGCGCGGCGACCACCCGGAGACCCGCGTCCTCCTCCCCCCGCCCGAATCCGGGACCATCACCGACGCACGCGCTCGCAACTACGCACGCGACCCGTACGAGAACTACGACGAGATTCGCCGGGTCGGCATCACGGGGAGCGACAACAACGCCGACGACAGACTCCACCCGAAAACTGTCGTCGTCGGCGTCTCGACGGCCGACGCGGCGAGGGCCTACCCGCTCGACAGAGTCGAGTCGGCGGGCATCGTTACCGACAGCGTCGGCGACCTGCCCGTCGTCGTCACCACCGACCCCGGGGGGTCGCTCGTGGCCTACGACAGGCGCGTCGACGGCGAGTCACTGGCGTTCGCCGCCGCCGAGGACGATGCCTTCCTCGCCGCAGGCGGGTCGCGCTGGCGTGTCGTCTCCGGCGAGGCAGTCGACGGCCCGTACGAGGGCCGGAGGCTCTCCCGAGCAAACGACCGGTCGCCACTGTTCTGGTTCGCGTGGGCCGAATTCAACCCCGATACCGGCGTCTACGGCGAGTGAGTCGTCAGGTTCTCCGCGACGGACACGCCGCCGACGTACCCCTCCGCACCGTCGACGTACGTCCCCTCGCGTCCGCAGTCGGCGACGAGACGGCAGACCGTGGTTTCGGGCGGCCAGACGACGCGGACGGCATCGTCGGTCCGCTCGACGGTCAGTTCCTGCCTGTAGGTCACCGTCGACCCGCCGGCCTGCGTGAACGTGACGGCGAGCGAGAGGTCTGTAGCGTTCTCGAACCGGACGACTGACTCCTCGCTGTAGCCCCGGAGGTTCGACTCGTTCACGCGTGCCTGGCCCGGCGTGACGGTCCACTCCACGGTGAGGTTGCGGTCGGGGAGTCGTTCGACGCCGTACTGGACGGCCACCTCGGAACTCGCGAGTCGGACCGTCGCGCTCTCGGCTCCGACGACGCGACCCACGGTGAACGTGACTCGGTGCCGGTCACCGCGGGCCACTTGGAGCGGTTCGACAGTCGCCACGATGGGGTCCCGCGACGCCTCGACGTTCGGATTCCACGCCCCCCGGTAGGTGTAGCGGTACGGGGTGCGGTCGTCGTAGGTGTCCAGAACCGCGAAGTTCTCGCCGGGACTTCTGTCGAGTGCGTACACTGCCGGGCCGTCGAGTTCGGGGTCGTTGCGGAGCGACTGGAACGGGTGGTTCAGCCACTCGCCGTACGGCGTCGGCACGAACACGAGTGCGTCCTCGAACGTTCGGTCCGCGAACGGTTCGTAGGCCTGCTCGTACCGGTCTGTGTACGCGCGGTTCCGTTCGACCGGTCCTGTGAGTGCGGCGGCCTGTGCGACGCCCGCGACGAGAATCACGGCGACGAGGACCCCTGCGACGACGGCCCGGCCCGTGCCAGCCGACCACCTGTTGGCAACGACCGACCGGAGCCAGTCACCGACCGTGAGAACCCCGAACGCGCCGAACGCCGCGACGGGGACGAGGAGGTCGAAGTGGTAGAACGGGCCGAGCAGCGAGACGAGTCCGTCGTCGGGCACGTCCAGCGCGGCGAGGACGTTCAGGTTCCCCCAGAAGAAGACGTTCCCCACCGGAACGCTGACCAACAGGCCAGCCAGCAGTGCCCGCGCGCCGTGGTCGCCGAGGTCATCCGGGTGCGGTACCGAGACGCCCACCGCACGCACCGCGCGGCTGGCGGCGACTAGCAGGCCGACACCGGCGGCGAGCGACCCGACCGGTCCGGCCACGACCCAGCGAGTCAGCAGGACCCACAACACCTCGGCGTTAGCCCGGAGCGCGAGCGCGGGAGTGTACTCGCGCTCGTAGCCGAGAATGCGCCGCACGCCGAAGCCGGGGCCGTCCTGCGGCGCGAAGGCCTGATACGGGAAGACGAGTGGGTCGCCCGTCACGACGGCGTTGTACGCGAGCGAGACACCGACACCCGCGAGGCCCAGACCAGCGATGAGCGCGTAGCGTTCCAGTACACTCCTGCTGATGCCGAGGACGGCTCCCCCGCCGCGCCGCCAATCGACGGCGAGGACGGCCAGCGCGTGGCCGACGAACGGTGCGGCGAACAGGACGGCGGTGTACGGTCGCGCGAAGAAGGCGAGGCCGACGGCACCCCCCGCGAGGGCGGCGTACGTGCGGTGGCGGGTCGAGGTGTCGGCCCGGCACGCCCGCAGGTAACCCAGCGCGAACAGCAGGTTCAACAGCGTCGTCGGCGCGTAGGGGAGGAACACCGCGGAATCCAGCAGGAACAGCGGCGAGGCGGCGAACAGGCCGGCCGCGAGCAGTCCGACCCGGTCGTCGAACGCCTCCTCGGTCACGAGGCCGACCAGCGCGACGCTCCCTGCAGCGACGAGCGCGAGCGACAGCCGCGGGACGCCGACGGCCACCCCGAGCGCGAACATCCCCGCCGGGACGGGCGTGTACTTGGGATAGAGGCGTCCGGCGTCCTCGACGAAGAACCACGGGTGGACGGCGTCGGGAATCGCGGGCTGCATCCAGAGTTGCCCGTCGAGCAGTAGCTGTGCCTGCTGGAGGTAGACGCCCTCGTCGTGGTTCGAGGAGTAATGTGCGAAGAGGTCGGCGGCGAGCCAGAAGACGACGATACCCGAGAGCGCGGCGAGTGCGACCAGCGCGGCCCGCCGTCGCCGGTCACGCATCGTCGTCGTGGCCGCCGTCCACCACGCGACGCGCGCCGCGGGGGAACCACGCGAGGTCGTGGTCCGCCGCTATCTCCACGTCGACGCGGCTGTCGAGTTGCAGGTCGTCCGCGTGGTTGTGCATACAGCCGACCACGTCGCCGCTGTCGAGTTCGACCCGGTAGAGAACTGTCGGGCCGTGGAACCGCCTGTCGACGACGGTTCCCTCGGCCTCGCCGTCGGCGGGGCTGGCCTGCAGGTCGTCGGGGCGAACCAGCACGTCGATGTCCGACCCGTCGTAGGCCTCGGCGAGGCCGTTGACCTGCGCGCGCCGGAGCGTCCCGATGCCCGTCTCCACGGTGTCGCCCGCGACGTGTCCCGAGACGAAACTCGCGTGGCCGAGGAACGTCGCGACGAATCGGGACTTGGGGTTCTGGAACACTTCCTCCGGCGTGCCGACCTGTTCGACGTTCCCGGCCCGCATCACGGCCACGCGGTCGCTGATGGACATCGCTTCCTCTTGGTCGTGAGTCACGGAGACTGCCGTGACGCCGGTACGCTTGATGATGCGCCGGACCTCTTGGCGCATCTCGACCCGGAGGTCCACGTCGAGATTCGAGAACGGTTCGTCAAGCAGGAGGACCGACGGCTCGGGCGCGAGCGACCGAGCCAGTGCGACGCGCTGTTGTTGCCCGCCCGAGAGTTCTTCGGGGTACTGGTCGGCGTGTTCGGTCAGGCCGACGAGTTCGAGCAGTTCCTGCACGCGCGCCTCCCGTTCCGCCGCTGGCCGGTCCGTGAGTCCGAAGGCGACGTTCTCGGCGGCCGTCTTGTGGGGGAACAGCGCGAACTCCTGAAAGACGACGCCCACGTCTCGCTCCTCCGGCGGCAGGAACGTCCCAGTGCCCGCCACGTCCTCGCCGCGGAGTCGCACGACGCCGCCGTCGAGGCGTTCGAGGCCCGCGATGAGTCGAAGCGTGGTCGTCTTCCCACACCCCGAGGGACCGAGCAGGGTCAACAGTTCCCCCTCCCGGACTGTGAGGTCGAGACTGTCGATGACGCACACGTCACCGAAGTACTTCTCGACGCCGTCGAGTTCCAACACCGGGTCCGTGACCGTCTGCGTCTCTCCGTCGGGTCGGTCGAGTGTGCTATTCGACATCGTATCCCTCCGCTTTGAGGATGATGAGCATCGAGACGGCGGACACGACGAGCAGGAGGATGGCCGGGACGGCGGCCTTCCCGAACTCGAAGGACCGCTGTGCGCGCCAGATGCCGGTCACGAGCGTGTCGAACCCCGGCGGCCGGAGCAGGAGCGTCGCCGGGAGTTCCTTCATCGTCGTCAGGAAGACGAGTGCCGCACCCGCCAGCAGTCCCGGCGCGACAAGCGGGAGCGTAACCGACCGGAACGTCGACAGCGGAGACCGGCCGAGCGTCCGGGCGGCCTCCGGGAGCGCGGGACTGACCTGCAGGAACCCCGCTCGCGTCGACCCGACGGCCTGCGGGAGGAACCGGACGACGTAGGCGAACACGAGCAAGGGAAACGCAATCAGGCCCTGCCGGTAGAGCGCGCCGCCATACTGCGAGCCGAGAAACACCAACGCGAGGCCGAGGACGACGCCCGGGACGGCGTAGCCGACGTACGTGGCGCGCTCGAAGAGGTTCGTCAGCCACGAGTCCCGGCGCGCGGCGAGGTACGCAACCGGGAGACCGGCGAGTGCCGCGACGAGTGCCGCGGCGACGGAGACGCCGATGGAGTTGAGGCTCATACCTACGAGGTCGACGGAGTAGTTGACCGCGCTCGTACTCCCGCGGACGGCCCACAGGCCGAGAATGGCGAGGGGGACGACGAGGGCGACGCCCGCGACGAGGGCACAGGCGGCGGCCGCGACCCACCGCCAGCGGCCGAGGTGGACGGACGCCTCGTCACCGCTCGCGTAGCCCCCTTCCGTGTCGATGCGCGCACCGCCGCGGACCCGCGACTCGACGGCGAGGATGAAGGCCGTGACGGCGACCAACTGGAGGGAGAGGAGGGCGGCCATGTTCTGTCCTTGTCCGAAGGAGTTGAACTCGACGTAAATAACGCGTGTGAAAACGTCGTATCGCATTATCTGGGGCGTGCCGAAATCCGACAGCGCGTAGAGGGCCACGAGGAGGGCACCGGCGGCCACGGCGGGCCGAATCTGTGGCCACGTCACCCGCTTGAACGCCTCCCAGCGCGTGTGTTCCAGCGTCCGGGCCGCGTCCACGAGCGTCGTATCGAGGGACTTCAACGCCGCCCGCGTCGTGATGAACACGTACGGGTACGTGTACAGGGTGATGATGAACGCCGCTCCTTGGAACCCGTAGATGCTCGGGATGGACTCGATGCCGAGCGGCGCGAGCAGCGTCTGGAACTCGCCCCGCGGACTGAACGCCGACACGAACGCGAACGCCCCGAGGTAACTGGGGACGACGAGCGGGAGCGCGAGCGCGACGGTGAAAAAGCGACGGAACGGGAGGTCCGTGCGGACGGTGAGATACGCCATCGGAACTGCGAGCAGGACGGAAACGGCGGTTATCGTGCCAGTCATCAGGAAACTGTTGACGACCACCGTCGCCGTCCGCGAGCGAAAGAGCAAGTCCGCGGCGTTGGACAGACCGACCTGCCCGGCTGCGATGAACAACCACGAGAGCGGCAGGAGAACTAGTACGGCGATGGTCCCAGCGAGTAGTGTCAGACCGAGCGAGCGTGTCCGCTGCTCCGCACCCGCCTCGTCCGTCCGCTCGGTGCCGGTCGCTCCTGCCATGTCTCCGTCAGAGGATACCCTCGTCCCGGAGTAATGTGACCGTCGATTCGAGGTCCGACAACTGCGAGAGGCTGATGTTCGGTACGTCCAACTCGCCGATGGACGGGAGGCTCCCGACCGGGTCGACGCCCTCGACGAGCGGGTACTCGAAGGTCCGAATCGCGAAGTACTCCTGTGCCTCCGAGGACAGGAGGTGTCGCACGAACAGGTCGGCCATCTCCGACTGCCCGGAAGCATTGATGCGAGCGGCACCTGCCACGTTGAAGATGCTCCCGGCGTCGCCGGAGGTGAACGCCGTCGCGACGGACGCGTTCGGTTGGCCGGCCAGCACGCGCTGGATGTAGTAGTGGTTGGTAAAGCCCATCGCGAGTTCTCCGTCGGCAACCGCCTGCGCGACGGCGAACTCGTCGTTGTACTCCTGGACGTTCAGGTCCTGCATCCCCGACAGCCACTGCCGGGTCGCGTCCTCGCCCTCCAGAATCCGCATGGCCGTCACGAACGCCTGAAACGACGAGTACGTCGGTGCCCACCCGATTTGGCCCGAGTACTGGCTCAGGTCGGGGAACGACATGATGCTGTCGGGCACGTCCGAGGCAGACAGCGTATCCGTGTTGTACGGTACCGTCCGTGCGCGCCCGGACGTCCCGGTCCACCCACCGTCGTTCGCGCGGAACTGCTCGGCGACCAGCGAGGTGGTGTCGTCGGTCAGCGTCTCGGTGTAGCCCTCCTCGTCGACGAAGCCGAGCGCGCCCGCGTTCACCGAGTAGAACACGTCCGCCGGCGTGTTCTCGCCCTCCGTCTGGATTCGCCGGGCGAGGTTCGTCGCGCTGTCGTAAGTCGGGTTCACGGTGAGGTCGGGATAGCGATTCTCCAGATACGAGACGAGATCACCGACCAGCCCCTCTCCGCGGCCCGAGTAGACGTTTATCGTCCCGCTCAGGTCCGGCATCTCGTCCATCGACGTGCCGCCGGGTGTCCCGCGCTCCTCGAACGCGCCCGGGCCGGACCCGTACCACGGCGGTTGGTCACCGCTCCCGTCACCGTCGCTCTCGCCGTCGGTACCGGTGCCCAAGAGTCCGCCACACCCCGCGAGCGACCCCGCCGTCACGACACCGCCCGCCTGTAGTAGCCGTCTGCGCGATACGCCCCGCCCCGTCGTCCGTCTGTCGTCGTTCATGGTTGGATTTAGGTCTGCCTAAAACACTTAACGTTGCCGGTTCAGTCGTCCGCGGTGGCCGCCGTCGCCGTGTCGGGCACCGTGCCGGGTTCCAGTTCCTCGATGCAGGCGAGCCAGTCCTGCATGTACTCGCCGCAGTAGTTGAGGAACGCGCCGTTCTCGTAGTCCGAGAAGTCACCTTCGGCGAGCGCGTCGGCCATCGCCGTGAACACGCCCGCGAACGTGTCGGCGTCCGCACCCACGTCGTCGATGACTTCCCAGACGTGTTCGTTGCACTCCAGCCCGTGGACTTCGTTGGTGAGGTCCGAGAAGGTCGAGCGGGGGGCCTTGTTGTGCTCACAGAGCGGGTCGCCGTTCACGATGTGCTTGTCCAGCACGTCGCAGGCCCGCTTGAGGAACAGGCCGCTCCAGATGTCGTCGAACCGACCCACGTCCCACTCGTTGTCGTCCATCGGCAACTGGTAGAACGCGGGGATGACCTCCCGGCGGAAGGCGAGGTTCATCGAGCAGACGGTGAGGTAATTGCCCTCACCCGCGACGAAGTTCCCGTCGAAGTCCTCGGTACTCGTCCGGGTCTGGGCTTGTCCCTGCAAGTCGCCGTCCATCAGGATGCGCACCGCGTCAAGGTCCGGGACGTTCGTCCAGAGGCCTTGGGAGGCCACCACGTCGGTGACTTTCGTGGTGTCCGTCTCCACCGTCTCGTCCATCGCGCTGTAGGGGTATCCCCGCGGATAGAGGCCGTGTTCCTCGGCGTTCTGGTAGAGGACGTTTACCCACTGCTCGTCCGAGCGGACGCGCTCTATCTCGCCTTCGTGTGCGAGGTTCTGGAAGTGCGTGCCGAAGAAGTCGTAGTCGGGGTGGGGGAGCGTGTCGTCGTCGAGGAAGACGCAGTACTCGAAGTCGTTGGCCCACGTGTAGAGCAGGCCGAAACTCGTCTGTGCGTGACTCGCCTCGGGAATCAGGTGGCTGTACTCGGGGATGCCCTGCTCGCCGAACCACGCCTCCCGGGCCGTCCCGTCGAAGACGCGGCCGTCGACACCCTCGTCGTCGAGCATCGCGGCCATCGCGTCGGTGTCACAGAAGTCCTCGGTGACGAGGACGACGTGCAGACGGTCCAAGTCGAAGCCGTGTGTCCGGGCGTTCTCGAAGTACGTCCTGAGACACTCGTACTCTCTGATGGTCGGGACCACCAGACAGGTGTCCTGCATCATGCGTACCTGCCGTTCTTTAGGCCACCCTAAAGTGACTGTCGCTTCGTAACCACGAACGACCGTTCCGCTCTCGTAAGTCCCTTATACACTAGCGAAGTCGAGAAACTCGGTTTAAGGGCAACTATTATTGTTGCGTGTGGGGGCGTCTTAGACGAGGAGGAGGGCCACCATCCGACGGTTCGCGCGGACGCCGAACGGTTCCCACTGTCGGAGATTGCCCTCACCGACAACTATGATGCTCGAAAATCAGACCTGCGTGGTGACCGGCGCGTCGCGCGGTATCGGACGGGGTATCGCGGAGGAACTCGGGAGACACGGTGCCGACGTGGTGGTCAACTATCGGTCTTCGGAGGCCGCCGCCAACGACGTGGCGGACGAGATAGAGCGTGCGGGCGGGTCGGCAGTGCCGGTACAGGCGGACGTGTCCGAGGTGCAGGAAGTCGAGGCGATGGCCGACCGCGTTACGGATATCTACGGGCGTACCGACGTGTTGGTGAACAACGCCGGCATCACCCTCGACAAGAAGTTCGAGAACATGACCAAAGAGGACTGGGAGCGGGTCATCGACGTGAACCTCGGCGGCGTCTACAACACGACCAACGCCTTCTTCGAGGACCTCAAAACAGCCGACGACGGCCGGCTCATCAACATTTCCTCGGTGGTGGGCCAGCAGGGGAACTACGGGCAGGCCAACTACGCGACGACGAAGTCGGGGCTGTTCGGATTCACTCGGACGCTCGCGCTGGAACTGGCCAGCACGGGGTCGACAGCCAACTGCGTCGCGCCGGGGTTCGTCGAGACGGACATGCTCGAGGAAGTGCCCGAACGCGTCCAGCAGAAGATACTCGACCGCATCCCCCTCAACCGCTTCGCCACCGTCGACGACGTCGCCGGCATCGTCCGCTTCCTCGCCGGCCCCGACTCCAGCTACATGACCGGCCAGATTCTCGCCGTCAACGGCGGCATGGAGTGGTAGTATGAGCCGGCAGGAAGAGTCCGACGAACCGACCGACGAATCGCCCGTCGAGGAGTTGCGACGGCGGCGAGCGGCGGCGGAACTGGGCGGCGGCGAGGCGCGCATCGAACGCCAACACGAGAAGGGGAAACTGACCGCCCGAGAGCGGGTCGACTACCTGCTGGACGACGGCACGTTCGAGGAACTCGACCCGTTCGTCGAACACCGCGCACAGTCGTTCGGGATGGACGAGAAGCAGTTCCCGGGCGACGCAGTGGTCACGGGCTACGGCGAGGTGGACGGCCGGAAGGTGTTCGTCTTCGCCCACGACTTCACCGTGCTGGGCGGGAGCGTCGGCGAAGTCGTCGCCGACAAGATTTGCAAGGTGATGGACAAGGCCATCGAGAACGGGGTGCCCGTCGTCGGCCTGAACGACTCCGGCGGCGCGCGCATTCAGGAGGGGGTCGACTCGCTGGTCGGCTTCGCCAAGATATTCCAGCGGAACACGCAGGCGTCGGGCCTCGTGCCCCAGATATCGGCCATCATGGGGCCGTGTGCGGGCGGTGCGACGTACTCGCCCGCGCTGACCGATTTCACCTTCATGGTCGAGGACACGAGCCACATGTTCATCACGGGGCCGGACGTCATCGAGACGGTCACCGGCGAGCAGGTGTCGAAGGCCGAACTCGGCGGTGCGCAGACGCACGCGACTCGCTCGGGCGTCGCACACTTCGCCGCCGAGTCGGAGGAGGCGGCACTGGACGACATCCGCCGCCTGCTGTCGTACCTCCCGCAGAACAACATGGAGGACCCGCCGCGTGTCTCGCCGTGGGACGACCCCGACCGCTCGTGTGACGGGTTGACCGACATCGTGCCCGCGGAACCACGCAAGCCCTACGACATGACCGAGGTCATCGGGCGCGTCGTCGACGAGGACTCGTTCTTCGAGACACACGACGGGTGGGCGCGCAACGTGGTGACCGGGTTCGGCCGCCTCGACGGCCACGTCGTCGGCGTCGTCGCCAACCAACCGCGCGTCTCAGCCGGAACCTTGGACATCGACGCCTCCGAGAAGGCCGCCCGGTTCGTCCGGACCTGTGACGCGTTCAACGTCCCGGTGCTGACGCTCGTCGACGTGCCGGGGTTCATGCCCGGGACCGAACAGGAACACAACGGCATCATCCGCCGGGGCGCGAAACTCATCTACGCCTACGCCGAGGCGACGGTCCCCCTCATGTCAGTCGTCGTGCGCAAGGCCTACGGCGGGGCCTACATCGTCATGTCCTCGAAGATGCTGGGGTCGGACGTGAACTACGCGTGGCCCGGCGCGGAGATGGCGGTACTCGGGCCGCGCGGTGCGGTCAACATCCTCTTCCGGAACGAAATCGCCGAGGCCGACGACCCGGACGCCCGGCGGCAGGAACTCATGGACGAGTTCCGCGAGGAGTTCGCCCACCCCTACGGCCCGGCGAAACGCGGTTACATCGACGACGTCATCGACCCCGCGGAGACGCGCTCTCGTCTCGTCGACGACTTGGACTTGCTCCGGCGCAAGCGTGAGGACACGCCACCGAAAGACCACGGCAACATCCCACTATGACCGACGACGCCGACATCGTGGAGGTGTCCCTCGACGACATCCTCAACCGCGTCGAACGGGCGACCCGTGAGACGGCCACGCCCGAGGAGGCCACCGCAGTCGCGGTAGCCATCGGCGCGCACCTCACCGACCGTGCCCGGGCGGCCGACAGCGGCGGAGACGAACCGGCGACGGTGGACCCGTGGGCCTTCGCCGGGCGGTTGACGTCGGTCGGACAACGGCCACGTGACCGCCCGCGAGCGGTGGAACGCGGCGACGAGTGGCGGGCGGCGGCCCGTCGGCACTGACCCGGCGGTGCCCGTTTCACCCCGGCGGTCGTAGCGACGGACGATGGACCCGCGCCACCGCGACGGAGTACTGGCAGTCTGTGCCCTCCTCGCTGTCCTGACTGTCACGACCGTGACCGGCCGGACGAGTGCCGCCCTGCATCCCGGTGCCGTGGTCGGCGGCGTCGGCGGTGCCGTGGGACTCGAACTCGCCTTCCTGCGGTATCCCGACCGGCTACTGACGCTCTGGAACCGGCCGGGCGTGGCCGTGACTGCCGCGGCCGCCGTCCTCGTGGCTGGCGTCCTCGCCGCATTCACTCTCCGATGGCTCCCGTGGGTACTCGTCTGGGGGTTACTGACCTACCTCGCGGTACTCGGCTGTCTCCTCGCGGGGGTGGGCAACCCGCTCGCACCGCTCGCCCGCGTCGGGCGCGACGATGACGGGGACTGACCGCTCGCTCACTGAAGCGCGTCGAGAACGGTCCGTGCGTCCACGACGGTGGCGAACTCGCCGTCGAGGTGGGCCAGTGCCGACCGGTGGACGGCATCGGCGGGCATCGACTCGCCGTCGAACGCCCGGTCGAAAGTCGCGGTGGCGTCGGCGACGACCAGCACGTCGAACCCCCGGTTCTCGGCCATCCGGGTCGTGGTCGAAACGCAGTGGTCGGTGGTCAACCCAGCGACGACGAGCGTGTCGATGCCGCCGTCACGGAGTTGTGATTCGAGGTCGGTCCCGACGAACGCGCCGTTGACCGACTTCGTGACGACCGACTCACCGGCCACGGGTTCGAGGCCCTCACGGAAGGCGAAGCCTGGTTCCGACCGCCGGAGCGGCGAGTCCGGTTCGGTCGAGTCGTGGCGGACGTGGACGACCGGCCGGGCCGTCTCGCGCCACGCACCGAGTAGGTCCCGCGCCCGTGTCTCGGCCGCCGGGTTGTTGCGCTCGCCCCACGTAGGGTCGCTGAACCCCCGTTGGAAGTCCACGAGCAACAGGGCCGCACGCTCCGGGAGGGTGACGGTCCGCTCCTCAATCGGCGGCATGGTCCTCGGGGAGTGTCCGCGTGGCTTTGGGGTGGTCGCGGGTCACGTTGATGGGGCACTCGTCGGGGGACTGGGCTTCGTCCTCGGTGAGCATGTACTGAGGCCACTCGTGGTCGACGCCGTAGTCGCCGATGTCGGCGTGTGGGCAGACGCCGTCGTAGTCCGACAACCGGTCGTGGATCACCTCGCGGGCCTGCTGTCCGGCCTCGGTGTCGTGGGTGATGCCCTCGAACAGCGTCCGGGGCTGGAACGTGATTTCCAGCCCGATGGGGCAGTACCGGCTGTGGTACGTGTCGTAGAACGGTGCGCGACAGGTCGGAAACATCGGCTCGCCGCCGAAGGAGAACTCCCACTCGGTGTCGTCGGTGTCGGTCGGAATCTCCTCTGGCCACGGCTCCGGGTCGTGGACGTGGAGGAACTGCAGAACGTGCCACAGTCGCTCGTGATACTCGGCTTCTGTCAGGTCGCGTTCGGGCGGCTTGAAGAACGTGACCAGCGACGCCTGTTCGGCGTGGTCACGGTAGGTGTCGAGGTACTCGAGTAGTACGTCGCGGAACCGGAGCAAGGCGTCCTTGTCCGTCATCGACGGGACCACGGTGTACAGCGGGTCGCCGTTCTCGACGGACTCGACGCCGAAGAAGCACGGGAACGGCGACCCCTCGTGTTCGCCAGTCAATGCCTCCCGGAACGTCTCCCAGTGTGCGACGGCCCAGTCGGGCCACGCGCCAGAGTCGGCTCGCGCCGCCACCGTCGACTGGTCGTACAGGACCTGCAATCGGTCCTCGTTCATATCAACCGTGAAGGGACAGCGCGGCTTGAACGTTGAGGTTTCGACCGGAGCCGGGGCGTCGCTCGGCCTCTCCCACGGAGCCATTCGCCGGGGCGGCGCGCGGTCCGAAGGATTGAATTAGGGTTGCCTAAAACAAGGCGGTATGAACGGGCGGCGAGTGTGCCGACGACGTGTCGGGGTGTCGGCACCGTGAGGTCCGACAGCCCGGCGCGCCGGGACCGTCGGGACGCCGAGACGGCCCACGCCGAGAGCCACGTCCACGTCGAGGACGTGACGGTCAGTTACTCGGCCGCGGCCGACCCGGTGGTCGAGTGCGGCCGCTTCGACCTCCCGCGGGGCGAGATTACGGCCCTCGTCGGGCCGAACGGGAGCGGCAAGAGTACCCTGCTCAGGACAATCGCCCGGCACCTCGGCCCGGACGCGGGCCGCATCGTCCTCGACGGGCGCGAGGTGGGGACCTACGACGCCCGGGCGTTCGCGCGCGAACTGGGTCATCTTTCACAGGAGAACGAGTGTCCCGACGGGCTGACCGTCGAGGACTTGGTGTACCACGGCCGATATCCACACCGCGGCTACTTCGATTCCGTCACCGAGGAAGACAGTGCGGCCGTCGAGCGGGCCATCGACATGGCCGGTGTCGACCACATCAGAGATAGCGAAGTGGGGAGTCTGAGCGGCGGACAGAAGCAACTCGTCTGGATAGCGATGGCACTCGCACAGGAGACGGACGTGCTGTTGCTCGACGAACCGACGACGTTCCTCGACGTGCGTCACCAACTGCGGGTCCTCGACGTGGTGCGCACGCTGAACGAGGACGACGACGTGACCGTCGGCGTCGTCCTCCACGACATCGAACAGGCGGCCCGCTTCGCCGACTACGTCGTCGCGCTCCAGGACGGGTCGGTGTACGACTGGGGACCGCCGGACGCGGTCGTCACAGAGGACCTCCTCGCGGACGTGTTCGGTGTCGACGCGGCCGTCTCCACCGGCGACGAGATGCGAGTCGTCCCCAAACGACCGCTGTGACCGGCGAGCGGGCCAGTTCGGGGTCGAACGGCGACGCCGAACCCGGACCGGCGAACCGAAACACGTATCCGATATTTTAGGCCAACCTAAAACAATGGCACGCTCGTCGGATGTCGCGTCGCGGCCCGAGTCGGTGACGCGGTTCGAGTGGCTCTCCGGCTCGCTCGTCGCGTTCTGTCTCGCTTGTCTGCTGGTCACTGTCGTCGCCGGGCTCGTACAGGTCAGGTTCGGGTCCTACGAGATGACGCGGATGGAGGTACTCCGTGCGGTGTTCGACGCCGACGTACTCTTCGACCCGGCCGTGTGGTCCGCGTTCCTCCTCGGCGGGGACCTCCCGTCGCTCGACACGCGGACGCTCGTCGTCTGGACCGTTCGGATGCCGCGTGTCATCGTCGGCGTCGTCGCCGGGGCGGCACTCGCTATCTCCGGAGCCATCTTCCAAGCCGTCACCCGAAACGAACTGGCCAGCCCATTCATTCTCGGTGTGAGTCGCGGAGCAGGGTTCGCCGTCCTCGCCACGCTCGTCGTCTTTAGCGGCCTCACGCCGTTCCTCCCGTTTCTCGCCGCGCTCGGCGGAGCCGTCGCCTTCCTGATAACGTACCTCATCGCGTGGAAAGACGGCACGAGTCCGGTTCGGCTCGTCCTCGCGGGCGTCATCGTCAACATGGTGTTTCATTCCCTCCAGCGGGGCGTGTACTTCCTCGCGGACGACATCGGCGTCGTCCAGTCGGCCATCGCGTGGCTGACTGGCTCGCTGACCGGTGTCGGGTGGGAACAGGTCCGCATCGCGACGCCCGCCGCCGCCCTCGCAATCGTGTTGGCCCTCGTCGGCGCGCGGCAACTGAACGTCCTGTTGCTCGGCGAGACGACGGCCCGCTCGCTCGGGATGCGGGTGGAGCGGACCAGACTGCTGCTGTCGGGCGTCGGCATCCTCGCGGCCAGTGCCGCCATCGCCGTCGCGGGCATCGTCAGTTTCTTCGGCCTCGTCGTCCCCCACATCGTGCGCAACGTCGTCGGCACCGACTACCGGCGGCTGATGGTGGGGTGCCTGTTCGCCGGTCCGGCACTGATGGTCGCCGCGGACGTTGGCGCGCGCCTCGCGTTGCGGCCCGCACAGATTCCGGTCGGCATCGTCACGGGACTGCTCGGCGGTCCGTACTTCCTCTATCTGATGCGCAAACAGCAGTCGATGGGCGAACTGTGACCCCGTCACTGAGATTCGGAACGGTTTTATATTTTTAGGCTGGCCTAAAAATTGATGAGCGACGGAACACACACGAGACGGACGGTACTGAAGACGAGTGCGGCAGTCGCCGGACTGGGTGCGGTCGCTGGCTGTTCGGAGGGGTCCGAATCCGACGAGCCTACGACTGACGACGGCACAAACAGCTACTCGGTGACGATGGCACCGGTCGGCTCCGTCGAGTTCGACGACACCCCCCAGACGTGGGTCGCGAACAACGGGAGTTGGGCGGACATGGGTGCCGCGCTCGGCGTCGAACCGCCGGAGGGTCTGTACCTGACCTCGCGCTATCACACCCAGTACTACGACGAGATACCGGGCGTCAGCGTCGACAAGAGCGACATGGTGTCGCTGTGGGAGGGTGGTCTCGACCTCGAACAGTTCCTCGCGCTGGGCGAGGAGAGCGACGTGTTCGTGATGGACCCGAACTTCATCCCCAACCGGAGCGACAACTGGGACGCGGGGAAAATAGAGCAGGTCCGCGAGGCAGGGACGCCCTTCTTCGGCAACAGCATCTTCTCCCGTGGGTACGAGTGGCACGACTACGAGTACTACACGCTGTACGAGGCGTTCGAGAAACTGGCCGCCGTCTTCCAGCGCGAGGAGCGGTACGAAGCGTTCGCGGACCTCCACGAGACGTTTCAGTCGAACGTCGAGGCGGTTCGCCCGCCGGAGAGTGACCGCCCGTCAGTCGCGGTGCTGTGGCCGCAACCGGCGAACGAACCCGAGCAGTTCTCACCGTACCTCGTCGGCGACGGGACCAGTTTCAAGCAGTGGCGTGACCTCGGCGTACGGGACGCGCTGGCGCGAACGAACGTCCGCGACTTCCACGAGAACCGCGGGCGAATCGACTACGAGACGCTGCTGGATGTCGACCCCGACGTACTCATGATTCGTGGTCACGAGGCGAAGACGGCCGGAGAGTTCGAGGACACCGTCGTCTCGTTCATGGAGAGCGACGACACTGCGAGCGACCTGACGGCGGTCCAGAACGGCGACGTCTACCGCGGCGGCCCGCTGTATCAGGGGCCTATCACGAACCTCGTCGTCACGGAACGCGCGGCACGCCAACTGTACGGTGCCGAGGGGGACCTGTTCGAGCGACAGCGGGTCGCGGACATCGTCGCCGGGGACGTTTGACTGCCGCCACAGCCAGTTTTACGGTACCGCCCGTGGGACTCTGGGTATGGACAGGGACGTGGCAATCATCGGCGGGTCGATGACGAAGTTCGGCCAGCGCGACGCGTGGATACGCGAACTGCTCGCGCAGGCCGGCACGGAGTGTCTCGACGACGCCGGTGTCGCGCCAGACACAGTCGAACACGTCTACGTATCGAACATGGCAAGCGGCGAGTTCGAGGGACAGACGGGCATCATGAACGCCCTCGCCCACGACCTCGCACTGCTTCCCGCGTACAGCCAGCGGGTCGACCAGACCAGTTCCAGCGGCGGCGCGGGCATCTACGCCGCGTGGCAGTCGATTCGCTCCGGAGCCAGCGACATGACCCTCCTCGTCGGCGGCGAAAAGATGACCCACAAGGGGACCGGCGGCGCGACGGACATCATCGCGTCCATCACGCACCCCGCGGAGTACAAACACGGCGTCACACTCCCCTCCTTCGCGGGGATGACCGCCCGGCACTACCTCGAACGGTTCGATGCACCCCGGGAGAGTCTGGCGAAGGTGGCCGTCAAGAACCACCGCAACGGCGTCGACAACCCCAAGGCGCAGTTCCAGAAGGAGATAAGCGAGGAGAAAGCCCTCGAGAGTCCCATCATCGCGGACCCGCTCAGGCTGTACGACTTCTGTCCCATCACCGACGGGAGTTCCGCGCTCATGTTCTGTCCCGTCGAGGTGGCCGAGGAGTACACAGACGAGTACGTCGTCGTCTCGGGCGTCGGCGGCGCGACGGATACCCACGTCGTCCACGAACGCGAGGACCCGACGACGATGGGCGGCGTCGTCGACTCCGGTCAAGAGGCCTACGAGATGGCTGGACTCGGCCCAGACGACGTGGACGTGGCGGAACTCCACGACATGTTCACTATCCTCGAGTTCCTCCAGATGGAGGGGCTGGACTTTGCGGAGAAGGGGCGAGCGTGGGAACAGGTCGAAGACGGCCGGACGGAGCGGGACGGCGAACTGCCCATCAACACCTCGGGCGGCCTCAAGTCGAAGGGGCACCCGCTCGGGGCCAGCGGCGTCGCACAGGGCTACGAGATATACGAGCAGTTGACCGGCGAGGCCGGCGCGCGACAGGTCGACGCCGACACCGGACTGGCCTGTAACGTCGGTGGGTTCGGCAACTGCGTCATCACCACCATCATGGAGGCGGCACGATGATGGAGGCGGACCGCTGTCCGAACGGCCACGTCACGTATCCGACACACACGCTCTGCCCGGAATGTGGCGAGGAACCGACCGGCACCGTCGACCTCAGCGAGTACACCGCCGAAGTGGTTACGTGGACGGAGAGTACCGCGACCCCGCCCGGAGTCAGGGAGCCGAACACGCTCGCCATCGTCGAGTTCGAAGTCGAGGGCGAGACGGTCAGGGCCATCGGGCAAGTCGTCGCCGAGGACGACGTGGCGACCGGTGACGAGGTCCGGCCCGTCTACGCCGAGCAGCTCCGGGAACCGGGCGTCGGCCTCAAACCGGAAGATGCAGACCAAGCGTGGGACGGGTATCGCTTCGAACTGACACAGTGAGGGTGGCGGCACGAGCAGTCAGTTCGGAGCGAAGACGAGAACGGTGTGAGCAACAGTCTGGGGTCGGACACGTCCTCTCGGCTCAGGGAACCGTCGTCGTGTCGGTCGTGTGCGCGCCGTCGGGACACTCGAACATCGCCAGTCCGTCGAGGACGCTCACCGACCGACCGTTGCGGGAGTGGGGGTACACTTCCACTAGGTCGTCGTCCTCGTAGACGGCCACACACATCACGGGGTAGACTGTCGTGCGATAGTGGGAACCGGTGAACGCCGAGTGGCAGTCGTGGCTGTCGAAGGCGGGGCCGAGGGACACGCCGCCTTGGGACGCCCACTCCTCGAAGGCCTCGTGTGTGGTGCTGGCGGGACTCGGCACAGGTTCCGTGCTGTCGACTCTGTGTGCCCACGTCGTGACAGTCACCTCGTCGACGACCGCCGCCTCGGCCAACGCACGCAACCGCCCGAGGACGGTCAGTTGGGACTGGCGCGCGGCGTGCGGGGCGGACTCACGGAGATACAGCTCCACGCGTCGGGTCATTACGGTGTCCGGAACGCACCCGAACGGCTTAGCTGTTTGTGAACGTGTCACGCACTGGTCGGCTTCGACACCACGGACCGACCGGTCGGGACTGTCAGTCGCTCCCGGTTCGCGCGGAGTCGCGGTGGGCGGTGGAACCCCGGTGTGCAGACTCGATAGCCCGCAGGCCGTCCATCACCGACCGGGACCCGTCGTTCGTCGAGTGCGGGTAGACACACCCGAGGTCGCCGTCGCGGTAGACGGCGAGACAGAGTGCGGGGAGGACGAGGCGCGTCCCCGTCTCACCCGTTTCCGAGGCGTAACACTGGCGCGTCTCGAAGAATGGAGTGAGCGAAACCGCTCGCTCGTCGGCCCACGCCACGAACCGCTCGTAGCGGTCGGACTCCCGGTCACCGCTCCGCTCGGGGACTGTCTTCGGCCACGTGTGAGTGTCGACCGCGGCGACGTGGCCCGTGGCTGCGAGGTCACGGAGACGGTCGACGACCTGCTCGTACCGTCGTTCCGCCACCGACGGTAACTCTTCTCGCGCGTACAGTTCGACCCGTGTCTCCCCCGTCGTACCCTCTCCCGGCATGGATTCGTTCCTTCCACGAACTGTTAAAAAGAACTTGCCATCCCCGTGAAGGCGTCGCGGGGGCCTGGGGCCGCCGTTCGCTCGTAGCCTATCCGTCGTCGGCGTCGTCGAGGTCGTCTTTGAGCGACTGGAGTTCCGAGTCAACGTCGACGGGCACCGGGTCGCTGTCCGTCTCGGCCGGTGTCGCCGCGGCGGACGCCGTGTCCGACCGCTCCGCGGCGAGTCGGTCGTCTATCTCGGCGCGGAGGTCACGCGCTTCGTCCAACAGTTCCCGTGACTCCTCGTCCGGTGGTTGCCCCTCGATAGCGTCCTGTGCGTCCGCGAGGACACCGTCGAGGCGGTCGAGCGTCGTCTGACTCAGTGCTATCGCCCGGTCTTTGACCTCGCTCGACCCCCCAGACGGTCGCGTGTCTCGCCCCTCCGCGAACCGGAGTGCGCGCTGCAGGAGGCGGAGTGCCCGGATGTTCGTCTCCAACACGAGGATGAGCGCGGGAATCGCCACCTCGTCGGTGAACCTGAGCAGTTCCCGTGGGGTCGGCGGCCGCGGCCGTCCCGGGCCGTCGTCGAGTTCTCGCTGGAGGTCACGGAGCGAGTGTGCGAGGTCCGTCGCCAACCGAGCGAGCGATACCTCGCCCGAAGCGTCACTCATGTGGTCGGCTTGGGGCCGTCGGGTCAAAAGCACACTCCCGTCCGAACTCTAGGCCGACCGAAATCCTTTTAATTTTAGGGTGGCCTAAGTTCTATCGATGAGTCACGCCCCGACCACGGTGGGCCCCGACGCCGACGACGAGGAGGACACGCCGGTCATCAACTGTCACAGAGCGGCCGCTGACCGACGTGTGTTTACCGAAGAAGGGAATACTGATGGGTGGATTGCGACCGACCTGACGGTCGACTGCTACCGGTAACGCCTACTCGTTGCTGGTCTCTGCGACCAGCGTGTCGTCTTCGAGGTAGTGTTCGATGTGGTGGGCGTCTTCCTCTGTCTGGACGAGGATGTCACGGAGAATCTGGGCTGTCGCGTGGTCGCCCAGTTCCGTGGCGAGTTCGACGTGTTCGCGGAGGCTCTCGATGACGTCGCCGTACATCGCGAGGTCGTTGCGGAGGGATTCCCGGATGGCGTAGACGTTGCTGTCTTCGGGTTCGACCGTCGACCGCTCCGCGAGGTTCGGCATACTGGAGACCGGCGCGCCCCCGAGTGCCTGCAACCGTTCGGCTATCTCGTCGGCCGCGGCTTCGGTGTTCTCGGCTGCCTCGCCGAGGAAGATGTGGAGGTCACGGAACTCCGCACCTTCGACGTTCCAGTGGTGCTTCCGAAGCTGGTGGTACAGCGTGTACGAATCCGCGAGGTCGTCGTTGAGGGCCTCGACGATTTCCTTGGACTTCTCGCGGTCGAGTCGGAGTTCGTTGTCTTCTACCTCACCGGACTGCTTGCGGACGGTTTTCTCTGTGCTCATCTCGTCTCAACTATGGTTCCGTAGTGATATAAGCTTTTGCACTCAGAAATAAATTTTTAGGATAGCAAAAATATTGTGGTGTATTTAGCAGGTGTCCGTGGCAAGTGGTACCGAGGTCATTCCCGGCCGAGTATCATCAGTTGCTCACCGTCACGGGTTCCTGCCCCGGTATCCCGCCGCGTTTGGTCGGCGTGTACATCTAAGAGCGCGAACAGGGCCGTCTCGGGGATGTCGAGTGCGTCCGCGAACTCGTCCCACACGTGGTCACGCAGGCGGAGGTAGTACGCTTCCTCCGTCCGGTGGAGCAAGGGGTCGCCGTGGAACTGGGACCGCCACTCGTAGACGATGTCCTCGACGCCGGGGTTCTCGCGTGCTTGACGCTGGTGCCGACGGAGCAACTCCCGGAGTTCGTCGGCCGTCACGTCGTGTTTGCCAGCCACGCGCTCGATGGCCTCGTCGTCGAACGGGGCCAGTAGGTCCGCCTCGTCGGTCATAGGGACGGGATACGCGGCGGCCGGTCATAATCCCGGCGGCGGGTGAGCCGATAGGTTCATTCGCCACGCTCCGTACTCGCGGGTATGGACGTTCCCATCGCGCCCGGGACGTGGCGGTACGCGGCCCCAGCCGCACTCGTGGGTATCCTGCTCTTGCCGCTCTCGCTGCTCGCGGGAACGCTCGCGCTCCTCGGAAGCGTCGCCGTCGTCGGCTTCCACCGCGACCCCGACCGCAGTGTTCCCGAGAGCGGCCTGCTCGCGCCGGCCGACGGCAAAGTCTCCGTCGTGCGCGAGGAGGACGACGGACTCCGCGTCGGCGTGTTCATGGGCCTCTCGAACGTCCACGTCAACCGCGCACCGCTGGGCGGGACCGTCCAGTCGGTGACACACTCGCCCGGCGGCCACTGGCCCGCGTTCAGCAAGGCCGCGGACCGCAACGAGAAGTGTCACATCGAGTTCGAGGACCACACGGTGACACTCATCGCGGGGGCCGTCGCCCGACGCACCCATCCCTACGTTAGAGCGGGCGACACCCTCGCTCGCGGCGAGCGCGTCGGCCACATCTCCTTCAGCAGTCGCGTCGACGTGGTCCTCCCCCCGGGAATCGACCGAACCGACCTCGCCGTGGAAATGGGTGACCGCGTGCGGGCGGGCGAGACGCGACTCGTCGAGGCGAACCCCCAACTATAATCGGGCGGTCGTCGAACCATCGGACGATGGGACGGCTCGCTTCCCTGTTTGCCCCCGACCGCGTTGCGGTCATCGGTGCCACGGACCGGTCGGGGTCCGTCGGTCACGCTATTACGAGCAACCTCCGCGACGAGTTCTCGGGGTCGGTTGTCCCCGTCAACCCGAACGCCGGAACGGTCCTCGGATTGGACTGTTACGACGACGTGCAGTCCGTCCCCGGCACGGTGGACGTGGCCATCGTCGTCGTCCCGGCCGACATCGCCGTCGACGCCGTGACGGACTGTGGCGAGGCCGGTATCGACACCGTCGTCGTCATCACCGCCGGGTTCAGCGAGGCCGGCAGCGAGGGCGCGGCCCGCGAGCGTGAACTCCGGGCCGTCGCCGAGGAGTACGACCTCGACCTCGTCGGCCCGAACAGCCTCGGCGTGATGAGCACGGCCGTGGGGATGAACGCCACGTTCGGCCCCGAGAGTGCCCAACCCGGTCCGATTTCCTTCATGAGCCAGTCCGGCGCGTTCATCACGGCGGTGCTGGACTGGGCCAACGACCGCGACATCGGCTTCCGTGACGTGGTGTCGCTGGGCAACAAGGCCGTCTTGGACGAGAGTGATTTCGTCGCCGAGTGGGGCGACGACCCGGAGACGGACGTGATTCTGGGCTACCTCGAAGGTATCG
Source organism: Halorientalis litorea (assembly GCF_023028225.1). Classification (NCBI taxonomy): domain Archaea; kingdom Methanobacteriati; phylum Methanobacteriota; class Halobacteria; order Halobacteriales; family Haloarculaceae; genus Halorientalis; species Halorientalis litorea. The sequence continues at coordinate 153,021 of NZ_CP095482.1, read as the reverse complement.
CGGACGGCCCGTCGTTCATCGAGGCCGCACGCGAGGTGACCGACGACACGCCTATCGTGCTGGTCAAGTCCGGACGCACCGAGGCCGGAGCCTCGGCCGCCGCCTCCCACACGGGGACGATGGCCGGGAGCGAACGCGCCTACGAGGCCGGGTTCGACCAGGCGGGCGTCGTCCGTGTCGACACCGTCCAAGAGTTGTTCGACTACGCCGGCATCCTCTCCGGGCAACCGCTCCCCGAGAACGACTCGGTGGCCGTCGTCACGAACGCGGGCGGCCCGGGCGTGATGACCACCGACGCCATCGGCGACACGGCCCTCTCGATGGCGTCGTTCACCGACGGGACGCTCGACGCCCTCGGCGAGGCACTCCCCGACGGGGCGAACATCTACAACCCCATCGACGTCATCGGCGACGCCGACACGGAACGGTTCGCCGAGGCAATCGACATCGCGCTCGGGGACCCGAACGTCGGCGCGGCAGTCGTGCTGGCCTGTCCGACCGCGACCCTCTCCTTCGAGGAGTTGGCCGCCGCGACGGTCGAGTTACAGGATGAACACGGTCTTCCCGTCGCGGCGTCGCTGATGGGCGGGGACTCCACGCGGGCCGCGCGGGCGATGCTGAGCGAGGCCGGCATCCCGACGTACTTCGACCCCGCTCGCGCCGTCGACAGCCTCGACGTCCTGCGTGAGTACCGCGAGATACAGGCATGCGAGTACGCGGCACCCACGACGTTCGACGTGGACCGCGAACGCGCCCGAGAGATACTTCGGGCGGCGGCCGACCGCAACACGAACCGCCTCGGCGTCGAAGCGATGGACCTGCTGGACGCGTACGGGATTCCGACGCCCGACGGCGAGGTGGTCGACAGCCCCGATGCGGCACGCGAAGCCGCCGAGCGGGTCGCGGGCGACGCGGGTGAAGTCGTGATGAAAATCGTCAGCCCCGACATCCTGCACAAGTCCGACATCGGCGGCGTCGAAGTCGGCGTCACGCCCGAGGCGGTGCGCGATACGTACGAGGACCTCGTTGCGCGGGCGCGCAACTACCAGTCCGACGCGAGGGTGCTGGGCGTCCAAGTGCAGGAACAACTGCCCCTCGACGACGCTACGGAGACCATCGTCGGGACGAACCGCGACCCGCAGTTCGGCCCGCTGGTGTTGTTCGGACTCGGCGGCATCTTCGTCGAAGTCCTCGAAGACACCACCGTCCGCGTCGCGCCGGTCAGTGAGAGCGAGGCGGCGTCGATGGTCGACGACATCGAGTCCGCGCCGCTCCTTCGGGGGGCACGCGGCCGCGAACCGGTCGCCGAGGACGCCATCGTGGAGACGATTCAGCGACTCTCCCAACTCGTGACGGACTTTCCCGCGATACTGGAACTGGACATCAACCCGCTCGTGGCGACGCCCGACGGCGTTCGAGCAGTGGACGTGCGACTCACCATCGACAAGGAGGAGCTATGAACCCGATACTCGTCAGTTCGACCACCGAGAGTACAGGCAAGACGGCCGTCGCGCTCGCGCTGGCCCGTCACGCCGCCGACCGCGGCCGGTCGGTCGGCTACATGAAACCACGCGGCACCCAGCTCCAGAGCGCAGTCGGCAAGACGCTCGACCGCGACCCGCTGTTGGCGCGTGAGGTTCTCGACCTCGACACCGAGACCCACGAGATGGAACCGGTCGTCTACTCGCCGACGTTCGTGGAGGACGCCATCCGCGGCCGCGAGGACCCGACCGCACTGCGGGACCGCGTCGTCGAGAGTTACGGCGCGATAGCCGACGGCAACGACTTCGTGGTCGTCGAGGGTGCTGACGTGTACACGACGGGTGGCATCGTGGACCTGACCGACCCGGACGTGGCCGACGTATTGGACGCCTCGGTCCTCTTGGTGAGCGAGTACGACGACCCGCGGGACGTGGACGACGTGCTCGCGGCCGCCGACGCCTTCGGTGACCGCCTCGGTGGCGTCCTGTTCAACAGCGTCGCGGACGCTGACTTCGACCAACTCACCGAGGACGTGATTCCGTTCCTCGAAGGACGAGGGGTGCCCGTGTTCGGCGCGCTCCCGACGGTCAGGGAACTCGCCGGGGTAACCGTCGGCGAACTCGCCGCCGAACTCGGCGCGGAGGTGCTGACGACGGACGCCCCCACCGACGGGTTCGTCGAGCGGTTCCTCGTCGGCGCGATGGGACGGGACGCGGCACTCTCGGGATTCCGCCGGACCCGCGACGCCGCCGTCGTCACCGGTGGCGACCGCCCGGATATCCAGACTGCCGCCCTCGAAGCCAGCGGCGTGCGCTGTCTGGTCCTGAGCGGCGGCCACCGTCCCACGGGTGCGGTCATCGGCCGCGCCGAGGACGCCGGGAAGCCGGTCCTCCTCCTCGGTGCCAACACCCGGACCACCATCGACCGCGTCGAGTCCGTCATCGGCGGCGGCCGGACACAGGACGCCGACTCCGTCGCGCGGATGGGCGAGTTGCTCGCGGACGCCGCGGACCTCGACGCACTCGTCGCCCTCTCGGAGTGAGCCACACGGCTCTCAGAACAGACTTATCTTGGTTCGGCCCATAGTGATGATGGAGCCATTCGGCTCCGTAGTGTCACACGCCGGGGGCAACCCCCCGGTACCCCTTTGGAAGACCGGCCGGTGTCCCGTCGTTCTCCCGTGCAGAAACAGGTCTGTAGTGACGACACTCAACGGACCAGCGACCGTGGGAGGTGGTCCGCCACGGCATCGACGGCCGCACACGGGTCGGTGAGGTCTGTCTCGGGAAGCGTATGGACCGACAGGTCGGTCATCCGTTCCAGTACCGCCGGGTTCGTTCGCTCGGCGGTCGAGGCCCCCCCGTACCTGTTGAGGACGATGCCGCGGACGGGCACGTTCTGCCGTCGGAGCGCGTCGACGGTTAGTGTGGTGTGATTCAGCGTCCCCAGTCCCGAGCGCGCGACGACCACCGCGGACACGTCGAGGTCGGCCACCAAATCCAGAACCTCGTGGCCATCCGCGAGCGGTACCCGGAGACCGCCGATGCCCTCCACGAGACCCGTCTCGGCGGCGGCGAGTTGGCGCTCACAGCCGTCGCGGAGTCGCTGGTAGGAGAGGTCCGCACCGGCCTGCTCGGCGGCGACTGCCGGGGCAAGCGGCGGTTCTAACCGCGCCAGACAGGTCGCGGCCGCCTCCGTCCCACAGGCCGTGGCGACGAACGCCGCGTCGTCGTCGGGCGGGTGGCCGGTTTGACAGGGTTTCACCGCGCGGGCGTCGACGCCGTCCTCCCGGAGAACGCCGACGAGACCTGCGGTGACGACGGTCTTGCCGACACCCGTGCCGGTTCCCACAACGGCAATACCTCCGTCGTCGGTCATACGAGGTCCAACTCCTCACCCGCGGCGCGGAAGGCGTCGAGACACCGCTGTATGTCTTCCTCGGTGTGTGTCGCCATCGGAGCGACGCGGATTCGGCTGGTCCCCTCGGGAACCGTCGGCGGACGGATACCCGGTGCGACGATACCGTGGTCGTCGAGGGTGTCGCCGAGTGCCATCGTCCGCTCTCGGTCTCCGACGACGACGGGGAGAATCTGCGTCTCGCCCCACACGTCGTAGCCGATGGCTTCGAGGCCGTCGCGGAGACGGGCGACGTTCTCCCACAGTTGCTCGCGGCGACGCTCGTCCTCGCGGGCGACGCGAAGTGCCGCCCGCGCCGCGGCGGCCGACGGCGGTGCGAGTCCCGTCGAGAAGACGAACGAGCGTGCGGCGTTGAGGAGGTGTTCTATCAGCGTCGCACTTCCCGCGACGTAGCCACCCTGACTCCCGAGTGCCTTCGAGAGCGTCCCCATCTGGACGTGGACACGGTCGGCGAGGCCCTCACGCTGGACGACACCGCCGCCGTCTGCGTAGAGGCCCGTGGCGTGTGCCTCGTCGATCATCAACCACGCGCCGAACTCCTCGACGGCGTCACAGATTGCGGCGAGGGAGGCCACGTCGCCGTCCATACTGAACACCGAATCGGTGACGACGAGCCACGACTCCTCGCCCGTCGCCTCGCGTGACCGCTCTCGCATCGTCGCCCGCAGGTCTGTGGGGTCACAGTGGTCGTAGACGTACGTCTCCGCGTCCGTGAGTCGGCAGGCGTCGACGATACTCGCGTGGTTCAACTCGTCCGAGATAATCACGTCGGGGTCGAGTGCCGTGATAGTCCCGACGTTCGTCGCGTACCCCGAGGAAAACGCCAGCGCGCGCTCGGTTCCCTTGGCGTCGGCGAGTTCCCGCTCCAGTTCGCGGTGGGCCGGCGTATCGCCCGTAATCAGACGGCTCGCACCCGCACCGGTGCCCACGTCGCTGGCCGCTTCGGCGGCGGCCGCCCGGACGCGCTCTTCGCCCGCCAGCCCGAGGTAGTTGTTCGCGGCGAAGACGACGCGCTCGTCACCGTCGAAGGTAATAGGATCGCTACCCGGGTCTTCGGCCAGCCGACTCCGGGCTGCGACGCGTTCGACGGGTGTGAGGTCACGCCGCAAGTCGTCACGCGCTCGCGCCGCGAGCCGACCGGCCGGGTCGAAGCCGCGGTCCGGGGTCCGGTCCCGGGGCGTGTCTGCTCCCCCGTCGGCCTCGCCGGACATCTAAAAGCCCGGCATCAGGTCCGCGGGGCCGAACACGCCGTACTCTCCGGCGCGGTTTCGGCGGACGCCGGCCGTGAGATAGCCCAGTGCCGGGCCGTTGACGTTCGCCTCCATGCTCGTCGCGTCGTCCAACTGGAAGGTGTTCGTGCCCGTCTCGCCGTCGAAGGTTCGGCCCGTCACGCGGACGGTGGTCGTCGTCGGCTTCTCGTCGCTGGTTACGTCGAGAACGCCGCCCACGGTCACGTCCTCGGCGTCGCAGATACCTGCCCGCTCCAACAGCACGTCGTCGGCGTGTTCCATGTCCTCGAATTCGATGACCCCGTCGTGGTCGTCGATGACCGCCTCGATTTCGGCGTCGCTCATCTCCCGTGCGTCCTCGATATCGTACCCCGGGAGGTGGGCGATGTCCTCACGGACGGTGCCGCGGTTGTCCTCGTACCCCGACTTGAGGCCGACGCCCCAGTGAATCTCGACCTCCTCGACGTCGACGAACGACTGTGCGGCGAGTGCGGCCGCCCCGGTCAGGAATCCCGGGGTCGCACCCGCACCGCAGACGAAGGTGATTCCTTCCGACTCGAACCGTTCCGTCTTCTCGTCCAGCATCCCGATGACACGCGACCGCTTGAGTACGTCCACGAGGACGCCCTCGTAGCCCGCCTCGGCGAAGCGGTCGGCGACGCCGGGGATGAAGTCGTGCTCGAAGTTCGGGAGTGCGAGCAGTACCGCGTCGATACGGTCGCTCTCCTCGATAATCGCCTCGATGGGCGCGTCCGTCGGGTCGGCCTGTGCCGAGGCCGCGACGCCCGCGTCCTCGCCGGTCTGTTTGATGCCGTCGTCGGGGTCGACCGTCGCGGTGCCGCCGTCGCTCGCGATGTTGCCCTCCGTCGCGGCGAGCAGTTCGTCCACGTCGAGGCCACCGTGGTCGACGGCGACGCCGTGGCGGTCACACGCCGCGACGGGTGTGAGTGCCGCTTTGTCCTGTGAGACTTCGAGCGTCCGTCTGCCGATGCCACCGGTTCCCAGTACCGCGAAGTTGATGTCGTTCATGTATCGAAAGCGTTCGTTTAGTCGTCCAGTTCCGCGTTGCTCGTCGCGGTCCCCGCCGCCGTCTCGACGGTTCCGTCGCCGGTCGGGCCGTCCTCGGCCCGGGCCTTGACCGCCTCCTTGTCGAACTCGTTCGCGTCCATGTTCGGCTCCAGTCCGGCCTCCTCCATCGCCGCGATGTCGTCGCCGGGGTCCTGGCCCGACGTGGTGAGGTAGTCCCCGGTCAGGATGCCGTCGGCACCCGCCTCGAACGGCAGGTGTTGTTCGTCCGCGTCGAGGTTGACCTCGCGCCCGCCCGTCAGCCGCACCCGTGCCTCGGGGTGGAGCAGGCGGTACACCGCTATCGTCCCAATTATCTCCTCGGTGGAGATGTCCGCCGACTCGCCGAGTCGGTCCCCGAGGTCTGTCCCGGCGACGGGGTTCAAGATGTTCACCGGGAGCGATGAGACGCCGATGTCCTGGAGCGCGATGGCCGCGTCCACGCGGTCCGTCGGCGTCTCGCCCATCCCGAGGATGACGCCGGCACAGAGGTCCATCCCCGCGTTCTTGGCGACTTCGAGGGTCCGTACCCGGTCCTCGAAGGAGTGGGTCTCGACGATTTCCGGGAAGAACCGAGGCGAAGTCTCGATGTTGTGATTGTAGTGATTGATACCCTCGTCGGCGAGAATGCTCGCCTCCTCCTCGGTGAGAATACCGAGTGAAGCGTCGACTTCCACGTCTGTCTCGTCCCGGACGAGGCGGATGGCGCGGATGACGTCTGCCCACTCGTCGGGTCGTTGTTCTTTCGAGACGCCTTTTTCGGCGACGACGATGCCGAACCGCTGGGCACCGTCGCGCTCGGCCCGTTTCGCGGCGTCGAGTATCTCTTCCGGGTCGAGGAACCCGTACGTGTCGATGCCGGTGTCGAAGTGGACCGACTGCGCACAGAACCCACAGTCCTCGGCGCAGTTGCCCGCCTTCGCGTTCACGATGGAACAGGCGTCCACGGTGTCGTCGCCGAACTGCGAGCGCACGTAGTCGGCGGCGACGGCGAGTTCCTCGACCGGCTGTGCAACGAGCGCGAGTCCGTCGCGGCGGTCGAGCCGTTCGCCCGCCATCAACCGCTCGACGGCGTCGTCTATCGTCGTGTTGCCGGTCTCGTAAACCACAACGAAGTAGTTGGTTGACGAGATTATAAAGCTATGGGTAGTGGTGAAGAAAACGGTCGCGTCACTGTCGGAATTGGACGACCACAGTCGTGATTAGTCCGGCGTTCGGTCGGTACCGCTCACGTCGAGCAGCGCGGCCGTCGAGATGCCACCGAACTTCGCGAGTCCGTTGACGAGATGGAGCGTGACGAGTGCCGCGAACACGCCGGCGAGAGCAACACCGGCAGCCTCCGGGAGCGTGTTCACGACCCAGAGCGGTTCCCCGTTACTGACCGTGCCGATGACGAAACCGTCCGTCTCTGTATAGGTCTGAATCGGGAGGTCAGTGGCCACAGCGAGCGGGGCGGCCAGGAGGACCAGTGAGAGCGTCACTGCGACGGTCAGGACGGTAAACGCGGCGATGCCGAATGTAAATTTCACGCCGACGAGGACGAGTGCTGTCCACGTCGTCGGGGCAGTCAGCATCCGCCGCGTCCAGTCGAGGAGGGCGTCCACGCTGAGCGTGGTATCGTCAGAACTGTCCTCGTTAGACCTGAGCGACTCGGGTGCTGGCGCGTCGATCCCGAGCAGGTGCCGAGCGAGTGCTGCCTCGAACCCAGCAATCAGCGTCGCACCGTACAGCGTCACCACCAAGATTGGGAGGCCGACGAGTGTGACGAGCAACCCGAACCCGGTAGCGACGCCGGCAGTGACGGCGGCGAAGTATGCGATGCCGAGCGGGAACGCCAACAGCAGGTACGCGAGGCTCCGGTAGGTCTGTCCCCGGAAGGGAACCCCGAAGAAGCCTCGGAGACTGTCCGTAATCGGTCTGTCAGATGCGACGGTTCGTGCCATCGTTACAATTCGATATGGTGCCTACAGAGACGTATAACGGAATCCAGCGTCCATAGCCCGACAACACTGACCCAAGATATAAGTATTAGTTCTGGAACGTCCGGTAGATAGCAACCAGCCCAACCGTGTGTGCGAGGAGGAGCCCTACGATAGCCTGCGCGTCAGTCAGGGCGAACAGCGGAGCGAGCAGTTCTCTGACGACGAACGGAACGACCGTAATCGCTGCGATGGCGATAGCCAGCGCGAGCATGACACTGCTGTCGTTCTGCCGATACCCTCTGAAGGCGAGAACCGTGACGAACAGTCCGACGACGGCGTTGACCGTCCAAGCGATGTTTGCGAGTGTCTCTATCATGGGTCATACACGACGCAGAGTACGGTCAGCAGGCCACACAACTCGATCAGGGCGACGAGTAGCCGTCGTGCATCGCCCGTCATCACGTCGGCGTTGCCAGCCACGAACCTGACGAACATCGGTGCGGCGGTCAGCAAGAACAGCCCCACAGCGAGCCAGAGCATGGGTCGACGGCCGGTTCGACGGTACCCCTGCACGAAGTGGTAGGTCACGAGGACTGCGAGTACGAGCGACACGCCGAACAGGAGGATGGCGAGTAGCGTGACTGCAGTCGACCCACCGGTCGCGGTGACGTTACCGGCCGCGAGGACGCCGTTGCCGGTCATGATTCCCCCGTGAATTCCTCGTAAAGTCTCGTGAACCGACTTGCCGCGTCCTCCCGGGCACGGTCGATGGTCACGTCGTACCCGTCGTCGGTCAACTCGACCGTGACACGCTGGAGGCTCGTGGCGTACACCTCACGGTGATGGCCATCGGGGTCGATTTCTTGACGCGTTTCGAGCAGGTCGTGTGTCTGTAGCCGTTCGATGCGTCGGTAGATAGTCGACCGCGAGGCGTCACAGTGCTCGGCGAGCCGACGGGCTGAGCGAGGCTGGACGTACGTCTGGACAAGTATCTCCTTGGCGTAGTCGTCGTCGAGGACCGTCAGTACGTCCTCGCCGTCGCCCTCGCTCATCGTGCCGTTGCATTGCCCCGCGCGTCACAAAAAGCCGACCAGTTCGTAGCACACTGCATACCGTCTCGTCCCTGTCGAGGGAACAAGGCACCGTGGGTACTGTTGCAGAGGTTGAGACGCTGGGCCGCGTTTTTATTTCACGGCCGCGTGCAACTAGACGATAAATGACGGCGGACGTGCAATCGCGGGGAGTCGCCTCGAGATTTCCATCGGCCCGGTCCGTGGTAACCGCGCCACTTCGGCTCCAGACGTACGGAAATCTGGCGTATATCGCTCTGTCGTTTCCGCTCGGGCTTCTGTACTTCACCGTCTTCGTCACTGCATACTCGGTCAGTACCGGTTTGGTCGTCGTCGCCGTCGGTATCCCTTTGCTGATTGTAACCCACCTGCTAACACTTGTCGCTGGCCGCTTCGAACTCGCTGTTACCGCTCGGTTTCTGGACGTGGAAATCGAGGCCCCGTCTCACCCCTATCTCTACGACGGGCCGCCGCGCGACCGGATACTCGGTCTGGCGACCGACTTGACGGTCTGGAAGTCGCTCGTGTATCTTCTCAGCAAGTTCGCTTTCGGGACGCTGGTGTTCGTCCTCCTCGGTGTCCCGCTCATACTGTGTGCCGTCTTTCTCGCCACGCCGCTCTACTACGACGAACCCGGCGTAACCGTTGGGATTCAGCTTTCTGAACCAGTTCAGCTGACGCCGTCACTGTTGATTCCGTGGAACGAACTGGCGGTCGGTATCGATACAGTCGTCCAGATAACGTCGTGGCAGGTCGACACGCTCCCGGGCGCAGTTGCTGTCTCGCTCGCCGGACTCGTCGCGCTCGTGCTGGTGCTGAACGTCTCGAACGCACTCTCCGCTGTGTGGGGTCGATACAGCCGATACATGCTCGCAGGGAGCGAGCGGGAGAATACGGCGAACTGAACGAGCCGACACGATACCCCGACAACCCGTCCCTATCGTTCAGGTGTACTGGCCGACGAGGCCCGCGAGCGTGTCCTTGTCCTTGACACCGACGACGCGTTCGACTGGTTCACCGTCCGCGAACAGGAGTAGCGTCGGGACGCCCTGCACTTGGTACTGCCCGGCGAGTTGCTGGTGTTGGTCGACATCCACTTTCAGTACCGTCGCGTCCGTCTCGGCGGCGAGTGCCTCGACGGTCGGTTCGAGCATCTGGCACGGACCACACCAGTCGGCGTGGAAGTCGACGAGAACGACACCCTCGGCAGTCTCTCGGGCGAACTCGTCGGCACTCCCGACGTGAACTGGCTCGTCGGTAGAGTCGTCCGCGAGTTTCTGCTTCAGCTCCTCCTTTTTCTGCTCGCGTATCTCCTCTACGTCGTTTCCGTCGCTTGCGTCGCTCATACACCGGAATACGCTCCGTGGTATATTAATCTCGTCGGTGGTGTGACTGGTCTGCGCACGAGCGCGCTGGCAGCGGAGCCGTGTCAAGAGGCGTGCCTGTTTTTACCGCTGAGACCTTAGTCTGTATGTGTCCCGCCCCGAGTTCGACGCCGTGTTGATATACGACGGTGAGTGCCCGTACTGTTCCGTCGCGGCGACGGCCCTGAAGCGACTCGACGACATCGCCGCCATCTCGTGGTACGACGACAGCGTCCCGCCGTTCCTCGATGCGCAGTTCGACGCCGAACCCTTCGCCATGTTCCTCGTCGACCCGTCCGATGACGCCGTCTACGCCGGCCGGGAGGCGGCCCGAGAACTGAGCGACCGCGCCGGGATGCCCGGGACGCTGAGCGGTCTCGTCAGGGACAACTACGAGAAAATCGCGTCAGTCGTCGGACTCGCGAGCGGTCGGGGTCGTGACCCCGACCCGTACCACGACGTGTACGACCTCACCGAGACGGCCCGGGAGCGTTACAGCAACCTCTCGGCGGCGGCGAGTCGCGGGCCGCTCGCGGACGCCTGAGTCAGTCTGTCGACTCGTCGACGGCGACCGCTCCGGACTCGTGGACCGTCACCTCGTGGTCGTTCACGTCGAAGGTGACCGACTCCTCGTCGGTGTTCGTGTCGACGACGGCGGCGATGTCGTCGAGGTCCACGTACGCCGAGAGGTCGTCGAAGTCGTCTTCGTCGATGTCGACGCGCTCCTCGAGTTCCTGCCGGACGACATCGCTCGCCGGTCGCGGATTGACCCACGGTTCGTCGTCTTCGCTAGCGTCCTCGTCCGGTCTGAGGATGTACACGTCAGCACTTTCTGCTCCCATACGGGCGGATACACACCCTATCAATATAAACAGGGCCTAGCACTTTCAGGCACTGAATACGGCTCGCACCCCACTGAAACGCGAGCTAAGGGCGTTTTTTCGAAGCCAGTCGTAGCCGACAGAAACGTCAGACGGTTGCCAGCCGTGGAAAGAGAAATATGGTCGTGGTCCGTGGGACAGAGATACATGAGTACGGACCTGCTTTCTACGTTCGAGTCCTCGCTGGCTGGTGTCGCAACAGCCCACACGACGACAGCGGCGGCGTTCGCCGAGACACTTACCGGCATCGTCGAAGCCCCCGCTCTCGGGACGCCACTCCCGTACGACGGTGTGACGCTCGACGACACTGGCGTCGAAACGGAGTTCTCTCCCAGTGACCTCGAAGCCGCGTCGACGGGCGTGACGGCGGCCAGCGTCGGCATCGCCGACTACGGCACCGTGACGATTCCGTCCGGTTCCGCGGGCGAGGAACTCGTCTCGCTCTACACACCGACCCACGTCGCCGTCGTCGCGGCCAGCGACGTGGTGGCGGGCATGCCCGAGGCCTACGACCGCCTCGGCGAGGAGTTCGAGGCGGGCCGTGACACGCAGATTCTGGCGACCGGCGCGAGCGCGACGGCGGACATGGGCACGCTCGTGCAGGGCGTCCACGGCCCACACGAGACACACGTCGTGATTCTGGAGGACCGATGAGTTCCCGCCGCGAGAAGGCCGCCGAACTCCGGCGGCTGATGGAAACCGACGGCGAGGCGGTCGGCGAACACACTCGGACCGTCAACCAACTCTCGGACTACGCCATCACCCAGTTCGAGGACTACGAGGCGTGCCGCGAGGCCGCCCGTGGCATCAAAGAGCGAGCCATCGAGAACCTCCCCGAGTTGATCGACACTGTGCAGGAAGCCGTGGAGGCGAACGGCGGGCAGGTCCACATCGCACAGACAGCGGCCGACGCCAACCGTATCGTCGAGTCCATCATGGACGCACGGGACGCCGAGAAACTGGTCAAGTCGAAGTCGATGACCACCGAGGAAATCGAGGTCAACGACCACCTCGAAGACGCGGGCTACGAGGTCCGAGAGACGGACCTCGGGGAGTTCGTCATCCAAGTCGCCGACGAAGCCCCGTCCCACCTCATCGGTCCCGCGATGCACAAATCGCCCGAGGACATCGCCGCGTTGTTCAACCGCGAGTTCGACTTGGACGAGGAACTGACCGGGGACCCTCACCAGCTCACCGAGTTCGCCCGCGAGCGCGTCGGCGCGCACATCCGCGACGCCGACGTGGGCATGACCGGCGCGAACTTCGTCGTCGCGGAGTCGGGGACGCTGATGCTGGTCACCAACGAGGGGAACGCCCGGAAGACGGCGGTGACACCGGACACCCACATCGCCGTCACAGGCGTCGAGAAACTCGTCCCGAGTCTCGCGGACCTGCAACCGTTCACCGAACTCATCTCCCGGACCGGCACGGGACAGGACATCACGTCCTACGTCTCCCTGCTCACGCCACCCGTCGACACGCCCGTCCCGGACTTCGAGGCGGACGAGTTCGGCGACGCCGACGACAGGGAGTTCCACCTCGTCTTGCTCGACAACGGCCGGATGGGGATGCGTGAAGACGAGGACCTGCGCGAGACGCTGTACTGTATCCGCTGTGGGGCCTGCTCGAACACCTGCGCGAACTTCCAGTCCGTCGGCGGCCACGCCTTCGGTGGCGACACCTACACTGGCGGCATCGGCACCGGGTGGGAAGCCGGTGTTCACAGCCTCGACAGCGCGGGCGAGATGAACGACCTCTGTACCGGCTGTTCGCGCTGTGTGCCGAAGTGTCCCGTCAAGATAGACATCCCGTGGGTCAACACCGTCGTCCGGGACCGGGTGAACCGGAGCGGTGACGCCGACGACTTCGACTTCCTCGTTGAGGGGCTGACCCCGGACGAGGAACCCGCCGGACTCGACCTGCAGAAGCGGTTCTTCGGCAACGTCGAGACGTTCGCGAAGGTCGGAAGCCTCGCGCCGGAACTGGCCAACGCCGTCGCACAGTCCCGGCCCGGGGGGTGGCTGCTCGAACGCGTCGCGGGCGTGGACTCGCGGCGTGACCTGCCGGAACTGGCGACCGAGACGCTCCGGGAGTGGTACGGGGCACGCGGGTCGCAAGTGACCGACGCCGAACGCGACGTGGTGCTGTACCCGGACCTCTATACCGACTACTTCGACCCCGAGCGCGGCAAGGCCGCGGTTCGCGTCCTCGAAGCACTGGACGTGCGCGTCCACATTCCCGAGGTGCCCGAGAGCGGACGCGCACCGCTCTCCCAAGGGATGATAGAGACGGCCCGCGAGCAGGCCCGAGCAGTGCACGGCAGTCTGGTGGACCACATCGACCGCGGCCGAGACGTGGTTGTCGTCGAACCGAGCGACGCCGCGATGTTCCGGGAGGACTACAGCCACCTACTCCCCGAGCAGTCCCACGAGCGACTCGCCGAGCACAGTTACGAGATACTGGAGTACGTCTACGGCCTGCTGGACAACGGAGCCGACGCCGACGCGTTGGCCGCGGGCGACGGAGCGTCGGTGGCGTACCACAGCCACTGCCAACAGCGGACGCTCGGACTCGCGGAGTACACCGAGGAAGTCCTCGACGACGCGGGATTCGACGTGCGCACCTCCGACGTGGAGTGTTGCGGGATGGCGGGTAGTTTCGGCTACAAGAGCGAGTACTACGAGGTCAGCGTGGACGTCGGCGACCACCTCCGCGACGACCTCGGTGACGTGGACGGCGAGCGACTGGTCGCGAGTGGCACCTCCTGTCAGGAGCAACTCGGCGTCCTCTACGAACGCGACACGCCCCATCCCGTGGAGTTGCTCTCGCCCCGGTAAGGTCACGCCGCGACCGTTCGCCCGAGGGCGAACAGGACGAGCAGCCAGAAGAACCCGGCAACACCCGCCGACCCCGGGAGAACCGTGAACACTCGCAATGGGGCGGCGACGAGGTAGCCGACCGGCCGGAGCAGTCGGGGGAGGTTTCGGGCAGTCTCGTACAGCGTCTCGGTGTCGCCGGCACTCGGGAACGCGGTCAGCGCGAAACAGCACCCGAGCCAGTACGCGGGGACCGCCACGACGGGCGTTCCGACGGCGGGTGCGAGCGTGAACGCCGCGAGGGCGAGGACGGAGTTACACAGCAACGGTGCGAGTGCGACGAGGACGTCGGCCGGGAACGACTCGATACGCTCGTGGGAGAGTGCCACGTCCGGCGCGAACAGGTCCGGCATCGCCACGCCGGCCGTCTCGATACCGAGGACACGACAGGCGAGCAGGTGCGCGGCTTCGTGACTCGCGATACCCGGGGCGAGTACCACCGTCTCGACGAGATAGTACGCGTCGGCGAGGGAAGGCATCCGCGATGTCACTCTTCGTGAAGGGTGACGAACGCATCGTCCTATCTCCACCGGTCCGTCGTTGCGAATTGTGCCCGCAGAGCCGACAGACGCCCGTCAGACGACTGCCAAAAGTTAATGAGCACGGACGCTGAGATTGGTGTATGGACGGACCAACGCAGGAGATTACGGCTCTCGTGGGCCGGGAAGTGTACTCGAGTAACGGCGTCTTCGTCGGCGAAGTCGAGGACGTGCGACTGGACTTGGACGAGGTATCCGTGACGGGGCTGGCGATTCACCAGGTCAACCACGACCTGTTCGGCGAGCGCGCCCGCGGGTCACGCGGCGTCATCGTCCCGTACGACTGGGTACAGGCCGTGGGTGACGTGGTGCTTGTCAGCGACATCATCGAGCGCATGCACGAACCCGAAGAAGAGGAAGAAGAGGTCGCGGCCTGAGGACGCCGTTCCTCTCTTAACTCCCGTTACTGCCGCCGCTCTCGCTTCCTTCGACGCCCATCGCCGCGAACAGTTTCGTCTTGACGGCCTGCTCGGTCAGTTCGAGCAGTGTGTCGCGGTTGTCTCCGCCCGTCTCGATACCGGTGAAGATACCCAGCGGTATCTCGGCACTGGCGTCGGTCGAGTGGCCTGCCGCCTCGCCCATGTCGGCGAAGGCGTCTTCGAGGACGTTGCCGATGTCCATGCGGATGTCCTTCGAGCGGGCGGCGAGGTAGATGGTGTCGTCCGCGATGGCGAACACCGCCGTCGTCGTGATGCCCTCCAGATTCAGGAGGTGCTGGGCGGCCTGCGAGAGGGCATCCCGGTCGCGGATGAACCCGGCATTCGAGATGAGGTGTGACCCTTTCACCTCGCGGTTGCGGATGGCCTCCGCGAGCACGTCCAGCGTCTCCGGCGACATGGAGGGGGACTCGACTTGTTCGAGCGTGTCGTGGTCCGCGAAGGGGTAGAGATACGCGGCGGCAGTGAGGTCCGCGGGCGTCGTGTCCCGCTTGAAGTCGAGCGTCTCGGCACGGATACCGTAGAGTAGTGCCGTCGCCACGTTCTGGTCGAGTTTCAGGTCGAGTTCTTGGATGTACTTCGTGAGGATGGTCGAGGTAGCCGAGACGTTCGGGCGCACGTCCATGAACTGCGCGTCGCGTTCGGTGTCGGGTTCGTAGTGGTCGATGATGACGTCGACTTCCCGGTCGATTTCGGGTTCGCCGCCCTTCGCGTGGTCGACCATGGCGAACGTGTCGTACTCGGAGAAGTCGGCTTCGGCCGCGGAGACGAGTTCCAGTCCGAGGAGGTTGACGAACGCACGGTTCTCTTGGTGGCCGATTTCACCCTGATAGATGATGTCGGCGTCCACGTCACGGCTCGCGGCGATGAGGCGCAGGGCTGCCGCACTTGCGATGGAGTCGGGGTCGGGACTCCGGTGGATGAGAATCGCCATCCGGGTGTCCGTGTCGTCGATGACGTCCGCGAGTTGGGCCGCCTTGTACTCCAGTTCGCCCGTTTCCAGCGCGCGGAGTGCGGAGTTAGAGATGACCGCAGAGGGGTTGATGACGACGTCGGCACCGGCCTCGGTGAGTTCGTCGGCCGAGACGGGGTCGGATGCGCGCGCGACGATGAACTGCTCGTCACCCCGGTCTCGGATGTGTTCGACGGCCTCGAGGTTCGCGTCGACGTCCGAGGAGAGGATCAGGACGACATCGCGGTCGGCCACTTCTCCGGCCGTCTCGGCCTCCCGGATGTCCGCAGTCCGGGCGTCGAGGTCCTGGTCTCGGAGGGCTTCGACGCGCCCCTCGTCGCTGTCGAGAATGAGTACGTCTTTCCCCTCAGCTTCGAGTTCCTCGGCGACGGCGTGCCCCACGCTGCCACAACCGAGAATGGCGTACGTGGACATGGAGGCCATCGTGATGCCGCTGCTCATGTCTGTGAAACTCGTGTCCCACGACACTTATATCAACTTCTTTGCTCCCGAGTCGAAAAGCGCGGGCGGTCAGCCGCTCAGGTCGTCCGTGTCGATGGTCCCGGTGATGACCGCCGTGTTCTCGTTTTGGCTGATGTCGATGTCGTCCACGTCGTCGAACTGTGACCCCTCTTCGGTCCAGTCCTCGATGTTGCCCTCGTCGAAGTCGTCGGCCTCCTCGTAGACGACGACCGTCCGGAGTTCCGAGGTGTCGCCATCGATGGAGATTGCCGTCCCGCGACCCACCATGTGATCGAACCGGCCCCCCTCAGGGGCGTCGTCCTCGGCTGCCTCCAGCGTTCGCCCGTGGACGATGTCGCCGCCGCCGAGGCCGTCGAACAGCGTGCTGGCGGGGTCGACTTCGTCGTCGTAGCGGTCCGTCTCGTCGGACTGTGTCCCGATGGCGGTTTCGACAGCGTCGACCAGCTCCACGGGGCTGTACAGCAAGCGGAGTTCGAGCGTGTACTCGAAGGTGGCCGACCGGCTGTAACTCGTTGCGACGATGGTGTACTCACCGGAGGAATCGAGCGTGTGGGTGAGCTGGGAGTTGTACGTCCCCTCCACGTCGTAGTCGTCGTCGTTCTCGGCGACGACGCTTCCATCGGGGTCGACCAGCATCAGCCGCGGGTCGTCCTCGGACCGCATCGTGATCTCGATTTCGTCACCCGCGCCGCCCGAGAACGTCACCGGCTCGTAGTTGCCGTAGTAGTCGGTGCTCTCCGGGTCGCCCTCGTCCAATCGGCCACGAACGACTTCGCCGTACCCGATAGACCGGAGGTCCGCTGCGACCGGCATGTCCGGACGGGGCCCACTCTCTATTTCACCCTCGCCGTCCGCGTCGTCCGACGGCGCGCTGCTTGCACGGACGATGATACCCTCGCTGACACCGAATGCGACCCCGCGACTCCCGTTCAGGTAAACAGTGTAGCCGCTGTCAGTCTCTGTCTCCTCCTCGAACTCTTCATCTTCGAGTTCGTCCTGTACGTCCTCGGCGGTGAACGACCCTTCAGCGATAGTCACTCGCCGACTGTCGAGTGCGGTGTACCGGTCGATGTCCTCGAAGTCGACATCAGTGGCCTCGAATTGGCGTTCGACTTGCGATTCGAGGGCGTCGTAACCGTCGTCGTCGAAACTGTCCTCGTTCTCCGCGATAGCCGACGGCTGGAGTGCCCTGAACCGGTAATGCTCCTTGTCGTCGACGACTTCCCCCGGCTCGTACATCCAGTTCCGGTAGAAGTCGTTCCCGCCACTGCCACCGCCCCCGATGACTGGAACCTGACTGCACCCCGCCATCGCCGTCACTGCACCTGTCCCGACCAGCCCTGCACTTGTTTTCAGGAACTGTCGTCGTGATTCTTTCATACCGAGCGGATAGTATTGGCAACTAACGATATGCGTTGTGGTTCGTTCTACTGGCCTATTTCCCGAGATGTCGTGGACACCGAGCGACGAGGGGTTACGTGACCGACCGAAAGGAAACGTATTTGAGTGGGTCAACCAAATCCAGAAGTGCGGGCCGGTAGCTCAGTCCGGCAGAGCGACGGCCTCTTAAGCCGTCGGTCAAGGGTTCAAATCCCTTCCGGCCCGTTCTCCTGCGAACGAAGTGAACAGTGAAAACGCCACAGGATTTGAACGAGGGAAGCCGCAGCGTAAGCGAAGTGAGCGACCGTTTCGCGTGGTTCAAATCCCGTCCAGCCCGTTTTTCCGCGAGTCGCTGGCGTGTGAAATCGGGCCGAGAAAAGAGGATTTATAGCCGTCTCGCCGTACTATCAGGCGTGTCGTCGCCCTACGACGTACTCGGACTCGACCCGGACGCGGACGAGCGGGAGGTCGTTCGGGCGTACAGACGACAGGTGAAAGACGCTCATCCCGACCATGGGGGGTCGAAAGAGGAGTTCCAAGCCGTCAAACAGGCGTACGAGCGGATTCGGGAGGGGTACGAACCGGTGGACGCCGACGACGAGTCACCGCGCCGACAGACCCCGGACAGAGAGCGGCCCGCCACCGACGAGACGGCCGACGACCGGCCACACGTCGAGTACCTCAACTACGAAGTGCTCGACGACCACGGGTGGAATCTCGACGACGAGGACCTGTTCGACCGGGCGGCGGCCGCGGGCCTCGACGAGGTTGATTACGGCGAGTTTTCCGTCGACCCCAGCGACTCACTGCTCGAAGCCGCCGAGGACTGTGGCTACGCGTGGCCGTACGCCTGCCGTGGCGGCGCGTGTACGAACTGCGCGGTGGCGGTCATCGAGGGGGAGATGCCGACGCCGACGGACCACATCCTCCCGGACGATTTGCTCGAACGCGGCATTCGGCTGTCCTGTACCAGCACGCCGGTGACGGACGAGCTGAAAGTGGTCTATAACGTCAAACACCTGCCCGGTGTGGACGAACTCAGATTGCCCGCGAGTCGCTTCGAGAAGGCGCGCGCGAACGACTGATTACTGGTCGGGGCTGTAGTTGGGTGCTTCGTCGGTGATGACCACGTCGTGTGGGTGGCTCTCCTGTTGGCCCGCGCCGGAGACGCGGACGAACTCCGCGCGCTCCTTGAATTCGGGGATGGTTTCGGCTCCGACGTAGCCCATCCCGCTCTGCATTCCGCCGACGAGTTGGTGGAGTTCCGACTCCAGCGTGCCCTTGTACGGCGTCGCCGCTTCGACGCCTTCGGGGACGAACTCCTCTTCTTCGTCGTCAGTGTCCTTGAGGTATCGCTCGCCGCCGCCGGATTTCATCGCGCCGACGCTCCCCATGCCGCGGTACTGTTTGTACTTCTTGCCGTTCATCGTGACGACGCGGCCGGGGGCTTCGTCAGTGCCGGCGAAGTACGAGCCGAGCATGACGGCGTCGGCACCCGCGGCGATGGCCTTGATGGCGTCGCCGGAGTAGCGGATGCCGCCGTCGGCGATGACGGGGATATCGTGTTGCCGGGCCACGTCTGCGACCTGCGAGACGGCGGTAATCTGGGGCATCCCGGCACCCGTGACGACGCGGGTGGTACAGATGGACCCCGGGCCGATACCGACCTTCATGCCGTCCGCGAAGTCGGCGATTTCCTCGGCGGCCTCGCGCGTCCCGATGTTGCCGACGACCACGTCCGCGTCGACGCTCCCGGCGATGGCGCGCGCGCTCTCGATGACGTTGCGGTTGTGTGCGTGTGCGCAGTCGATGAACAACACGTCGGCACCGGCCTCGTCCGCGGTGACGGCTCGCTCTTCCTCGAAGGGGCCGACGGCCGCACCGGCGCGGAGTCGCCCGTTCTCGTCGCGGGCCGCGCTGTCGTACTCGCGACGCTGGAGGATGCCCTGCATCGTGACCAACCCGACGAGATGGTCGTCGTCGTCGACGACAGGGACGCGTTCGATTTTGTGGTCGTACATCAGTTCGAGTGCCTCGCGGGGCGTCACGTCCTCGGGGGCCGTGATGACCTCGTCGGTCATGGCCTCGCGCACCTCGTCGCGTTCGCCGACTTCCAGATAGGGGCGCACGTCGGTCGCGGAGATGATGCCGAGTACTCGGTCGTCCTCGTCGACGACGGGCGCGCCGCTGACGCCGCGGCGGTCCATCATCTCGTCGACTTCCCGAACAGTCTGGTCGGGTCGGGCGGTCACCACGTCGCGGATGATGAGTTCGTCGGCGCGTTTGACACGCTCGATTTCGGCCGCCATCTCCTCTTCCGTCATGTTGCGGTGGAGGACGCCGAGACCACCGTGACGGGCCATCGCGATGGCCATGTCGGACTCGGTGACCGTGTCCATCGCCGCCGAGAGAACCGGGACAGTGAGCGTGACGTTGCGGGAGACGCGTGTCTCCGTGTTCGCCTCGTCGGGTTCGATGTGACTCTCCTTCGGCCGTAGCAGTACGTCGTCGAACGTCAGGGCTTCCGGGACGCGGAGTTTCTCCGAGAAGAACTCGTCGTTCGCCATGTAAATCGTGGTAGGCCGGGCGACAAAAGCGTTGCGAGATTCCCCGATTCGACTACTTTCACGAACGCGCCCTCCGGAGTCTGGTTCGGGCGATATTCTGACGAAAGCAACACGGTGGCCGATTGAACCGACAGAACGTCCACGAATGATGCCTCGATGTGGATGGTTCCTGTCGTGTGTGGACGGCACCCACACAACGTTTATACTTCCGACAATATTTGTCACTAGTATGGACTCCGCCAGCCAACTGAGTGTGCGTGCCGCGAGCAAGCCGTCGCCGTCGGGTGACGAGACAAATCGCTTCGCGCGCACATTCACGGCGGCGGACCCGTTCGCGTTTGGACCCCACTGTTCTCACGGGTACCGAGTCGCGGACCACCCATCGGCCACGGGAGACGGCCACGCGCGCTGATGAGCCAGTCACAGCATCCGGTCGCACTCCGCATCGAGCAGCGGGTCGGTGGGTCGACCCGGCTTCTGGCGACGGTGATGTGCCTGCCGTTGCTCGACGGCATCTTTCCGGCACTGGTACTCGCCGGTGCCCTCTCGAGTCCGACCGGTATCGTCGAAGTCGGCCTCCTCATCTTCGGCGGGAGTGCCACCGTCGCGGTCATCCTCGCCGAGATGGACGGAACCGTCCGCGAGCAAGTGAAAGTCGTCCTCGCCGTCGGGGCTGTCGTCGTCACGGGGGCAGTCGCGGAGGCGGCACTCGCGCCGACGATACAGGGACTGGTGAACTTGGCCGTCTTCGAGCGGTTCGCCGCCCTCGTCATCCTCGCCGTCGCCGCACAGACTGCGAGCGCGCGCATCGGCGACGTGTTGCCCCGGCCGGCCGTCATCGTCAGCCTGGGCCTCGTCGCCAGTCTCGACCTCACCGGCGCGGAGTTCGTCGTGCGAGCCGACCCCGACCTGATGCTCCGGGCGGGTGCGGCCGCGCTGGTCGCCGTCGTGTTCGCCCTCCACTTGGCCGTGTTCGGGCCGTGGCTCCGGGAAATCGTCGACATCGACCGCTTCCGGTTCGGGAGTGCCGTCGCACTCGGTGTCCTCCCGCTGGGGTTGTTCGGCCTCGTCCCCGGTAACGCACCGCTCGCGCTGGCCGTCCTCGGCGTGTCGTTCCTGTTCGCCTTCGACCCGGAGGAGTCGTGGTTGGCACAGCGCGTGGACGACGCCGACCTCGGCCGGTCGAGTCGTACCGACGGCGGCGACGCCGGTACCGACGGTGAGGAGGACGACCCCGACCTCGAAATCGTCGGCCCGCCCTCCGAGGACGACCGCGCCCCGTGGCTCTGACCCCGGAGGGGAACACTTAGGCCGCTGAGTCCGTCAGTGAGTCGTATGGCCGACAACCGCGTGGTTCAGGGGCGGATGGTTACCCCCGGAAAGCTGGCCGAACTGATAGAGGGAGAGAGCGTGATGGACGCCGAAGCCATCGAGGACGCCGACCGGGAGTGCCCGGACTGCGGCGGCGACGTGCTGGCCGTCGGCTACATGCCCAGCGTCACGGAGTTCGTGACCGGCTTCAAGTGCCAAGACTGCGACTGGTCGGAGACCGACCGCGACTGAGGAACCGTAACTCCTTTAGGCGGTTTCGACTAACGAGCAGACGCAGGGGTCGTGGCCTAGTCCGGGAAGGCGACTGACTCCAGAGGCACTCGCGCTCGGTGACGACAGCTCCAGACTGATATACTGAGCGGCTGGCTGATCACCAGTCGTGTTGATGACCCTCTGGGGTACCGAGGCGCGACACCGGAGATATCAGTAGATCGGGGGTTCAAATCCCTCCGACCCCATAGCGATCTTCGTTTTTTCGGCGGTTCGCTTACACGAGCGGCGCGTTTTCGCAGAGTCGGACCAATAGCCGCACGCCCGCGTGTGGTGTCGGACGCTACTCTGTCTTATCGAGGTACGTCTCTTCGAGTCGGTCCAGTCCGAACGTCGTTACGAACAGTATGCCACCCAGATACAGGAGCGACTGGGGACTGGTGACGAGGGTGTTGCCGTAACCGATTACAATAGTCAAATAACCGAGTACCGATGCAGTCCATCCGAGGCCGGTGAATCCGGCCACTTGGTCGAGGACATCTTGGTTCGCCTCCAGTTTTTGTTTTACTGACATAGGTAGGTCTTACCCAACGTAAGAGAGGCTTACCGGGGTAGAGTCATGAATATGTTTTCGAGGTAGCAGTTGCGTTGTTGCCACTCACGAACGATTGTACGTCGAGAACCGTCCCGATAAAATCAGAGTCTTCGCCTCTTGGGTACGTCTGGTTTCGAGTGAATTCGCCCCGAAGCGTCTCAGCCCACCATCAACTGGTCGATTTGGTGACGCTCGTTCCCCCACCACGCGTACAGCGTCAGCATTTCACCGGTCTCGATGTAGGGGTGGTCGTCGGTAGTATGTATGACACGGTCACCGCTCTCGGTGAACGTGCCCACCGTGTAGTGGTTCGGTTCGTAGACGAAACTCACCTTGGAAGCACGGTTGAGTGTCACGCTCGCCACGATTTCGGCCGTCGGGCGGTCCTCGGCGGGCGTGGCGAACAGTAACACGTTGGGTGGTGCGGTGTTGTCGGACGCGCCACCGCCGGCGACCCCGGCGGCGTCGTCGACGGAACGGGATGTCCGCGTCGTCTCGGGCGTCGATGACGCGTCGGTGTTCCCGGTGTTCTCGCCGTCCCCTTCCGAACCCGCCGCGTCGGGAGTGTCGTCTCCCGTCCCGGTGCAGCCGGCGAGCGTCCCGACGGTCGCGAGCGTCGCGGCGAGAACCCGTCTCCGCTTCATACACGAGCTATCCGGGCCGATTCAAAAATACGTGGTGGTGACGTGGCCGCGATAGCGGCGGGAGTTTGAAGCCACAGCGACCGGTAGCACCGGGGGAGATGGACATCGACGAACCACGGGAAGACGCGATAGCGGAGTTAGAGGCACTCGAACCCGGCGAGAAGTTCGTACTGGTGACCCAACGGGAGGGGGCATTGGACGACGAGTTCGAGATGAACGTCCGGTCACACACGGCCGGCGACACGTCGAACCTGTCGCTCGTGAACATGGTTGGCGCGCTCGTGTTGACGATGCGGGACCACTTCGACGGCTACACGCTGCCCGAGGCCGCCGAGGACGTGTTGACGGCGGCGCGGTTGCAGGCACAGGGTGAGATGTTCAGCCGGGAGTGAGCGACGGCGACACACCCGCGACCGACGGATATTCGCCGCTGGGGCTAGAAATACTGGTTGATGGCCGACGTGTACGGGTACGCACGGGAGACGGTCGTTCGCGATTTGCTGGCGGTGGGGGCCGTGGCCGCGTTGCTCGTCGTCGTCCACGTCGGTGTCTCGCCCGCCGAACGAGCGACGTTGGCCTTCGACCACGGGACGCTCGACGTGGCCGCACTCTACACGAGTACCGTCGTCCACGTGGACGCGTCACACCTACTAAACAACACTTCGGGGTATCTCACCGCGGCGGTCGTAACCTACGGTCTCTGTCTCAGAGCGCGCAGTCGCGAGTGGTTCCTGCGGACGTTCGTCGGTCTGTTGGTCGCTCTGCCGCCGCTCGTGGGGCTGACGAGTTACACGATACTCGGCTGGCAGTTCACCGGGTTCGACCCGGTTACGCGTGGCTTCTCGGGCGTCGCCGCGGGATTCGTCGGCTTCCTGTTCGTCGCGCTCGTTGCCACGCTCCGGGTCGAGTACGGGCGACGTGCCGGCTGGTACCTCGGCGCGGCGGTCTGGTTGCTCCTTCTGGGTGAAGTCTCGGTTATCTACGGTGGTCGGTACACGGCACCGACCGTCGCTCTCGTCGCCGTCGGGTGGGCTGTCTGTGGGTGGGTCGTCGTCGGCGAGCGTGGTCGGCCGACTGTGGACACCGTCGTGCAGGCACTCGGCGGTGATGCGGTCCAGTTGTCCCTCGCTGTCCTCTTGTTGAGTTCGTTCGTCGTCGTCCTGTTCCCCGCCGATATCGTCGGCGACGGGAGCGTGACGAACGTCTTCGCCCACGCGGCGGGGCTCTGCTACGGCGTCCTCGGTGCGACGCTCTCGCTCGGGGTCGCCGGAACCGAAAGGGTTTAGTGTGGCACACAATAACACACATACGGAATCCCGGTTCGAGGGGTTCCCGACGGGAACGACCGTCGTAACCGCTCGGGAATTGGCATCGACCAAGAAACGTGCGATGCTCTCGGCACATGGCTGGCCAGCCACACTGTGTCCCGCCGAGAGCGGGTCCTTATTTCGATACACCAGTACTAGCGCGACAACAGTTTTGCCGCTGGTCGCCCCAGTAGGTCCGCATGGACGACGAGTTGAGCTTCTGGGGCTGGGGCTACGCCGACCGGTTCCCGGACGACGACGAGCGCAGAGAACTCAAGTCACAGGTGGAGACACTGCTTGGCTTCCCCGAGCGCGCGCTGATGGACCCGCCGACCATCGACGACGTGACGATACCCGAGTCACGGCTGACCGTCCCGGAATCACTTTCGGGCATCGTCTCGACGGACACGGTTGACCGGGTGCGGCACACCTACGGCCGGGGCTACCGCGACATCGTGCGCGGCTTCCACGGCGAGTTCGACGCCGCACCCGACGCGGTGGCCGAACCCGAGACCGAAGGCGAAATCGAGGACGTGCTCGCGTGGGCGACGGCCGAACGCGTCGCAGTCGTCCCCTACGGCGGCGGGACGAGCGTCGTCGGCGGCGTCGAGTGCGACCCGCGGGGCGACGGCGCGGCGTACTCGGGCGTCGTCTCGCTCTCGGTTCGTGCCCTCGACAGCGTGTTAGAGGTGGACGAGACGTCCCGCACGGCACTGATACAAGCCGGGGCGACGGGACCGGAACTCAACGACCAACTCGCTGAGTACGACCTGCAACTGCGCCACTACCCCCAGTCCTACGAGTTCTCGACGCTGGGCGGGTGGATTGTGACTCGGGCGGGCGGCCACTTCGCCACTCGGTACACGCACATCGACGACTTCGTCGAGAGCGTTCGGATGGTCACTCCGTCGGGTTCCTTCGAGACGCGCCGCCTCCCCGCCTCCGGCGCGGGACCGGACCCCAACCGGCTCGTGCTGGGGTCTGAGGGTGCTCTCGGCGTCGTCACGGAGGCGTGGATGCGCGTCCAGCCACGGCCGCCGTACCGCGCCCGCGCCAGCGTGAAATTCCGGGAGTTCGACGCCGCTGTCGCCGCGACGCGCGACATCGTACAGGCGCGACTCTCTCCAGCGAACTGTCGCCTGCTCGACCGCAACGAAGCGATGCTCAACGAGGTGGCGATGGACGGCAGTCACGTCCTCGTGTTGGGGTTCGAGTCCGTCGACCATCCGGTCGACGACGCCCTCTCGCGGGCAATCGAGATAACCGAAACCCACGGCGGCACTGTCGACGACGCGCCCAGTTCAGAGGGCCCGCATCTCTCCGACGAAGGCGACGAGGGCCGGGACGGAACGGAGGGCGACTGGCGGTCCGCCTTCTTCGAGGGGCCGTACAAGTTCGACGCACTCGTCAGCATGGGCGTCATCGTGGACACCTTCGAGACGGCGGTGACGTGGGACCAGTTCCCGACCCTCCACGCCGAAATACAATCGCAGGTGATGGACGAGATGGAGGACGTATGTGGGGCTGGCTTCCTCTCGACGCGGTTCACGCACGTCTACCCCGACGGTCCCGCGCCCTACTACACGCTCCTCGCGCCCGCCGACGTGGGCCGCGAACTGGAGCAGTGGCGCGACATCAAGCAGGTGGCCTCGGATGTCATCGAGGAGTACGGTGGTACCATCACCCACCACCACGCCGTCGGACGCCTCCACCGCGACCACTACGCGGACGAATCGCCCGCGGCGTTCCGGCGCGTCCTCGAATCCGCAAAGTCCTCGCTGGACCCGGCGGGCGTGATGAACCCCGGTGTGTTGCTCGACGCCGACGCCACGGGCGGCGAGCGATGAGTACCCTCACCGCGACGATACACGTCGGCTCCGAACCGCCGCTCGGGGGCGGCCTCGAACCCGCCGTCGTCGCCCACCTCTACGAGGGTGCCGTCCCCCGGATACTGGCTTACGAGGTTGCGACGGGTGCCGACGGGCCGCCGACTCTCGACGCCGTGCAGGGCGCGTACGCGCCCGAAATCGAGGCGGCCCAGTCCTATCCCGTGACGGACCTCCTGCTCGCGCTCCACCGCGACGGGTCCAGTATCGCCCAGCGGCTAGACACGCTCTCGGAGAAGGCCCGCGCCAACTACGGGCGAACGTTCCGGGAGATGGTCTTCGCGAGCGACGTGGCGTGGGGGTCGGACGGGTACGGTCGCCTGTTCGAGGCCCGGAGCCAACTGGAGGCCCATCCGTTCGAGTCCGTCGTCGCCGTCGGGTTCCACGACGGCGCGAGCGACGCCGTGCGGAACGCCATCGCCGACAACCTCGACCGAATCGACGGCCCGACTCGCTTCCTCTCGGGCGGCGGTACGCCGCCGCGGTGACAACGGGCCGTGTCGGAGGAACTTTGAGGTAGGGCGGCCGCGTAGCGACGCACATGGACAGTCGGCTCCCGGGCGTGACAGTCGACGGCCGCCAACAGGTCGTCTGTCACGTCGACGCGGACTGTTTCTACGCGGCCTGCGAACGCCTCCGGGAGCCGGCACTGCGGGGCGAACCCCTCGTCGTCGGAATGGGATACGAAGACGGCGAGACACACGGTGCGGTGGCGACGGCCAGTTACGAAGCCCGAGCGTACGGCGTCGAGAGCGCGATGGCTATCTCCGAGGCTCTCGACTTGCTTCCCCGGGCGGCCGGAACGGGAGACGCCACCGACGAGGCGACGGGGACGGCCGCCGACTCCGAGACCACGGACGCGGGCCACTACCGGCCCGTGGACATGGACTACTACGAGTCCGTCGCCGCCGAGGTGAAGGCGATTCTCCACGACACGGCCGACACCGTCCGCGAGGTGAGCGTGGACGAGGCGTATCTGGACGTGACGGACACTGTCGGGTGGGATGACCCCGAGTCATTCGCCGCGACGCTCAAAGACCGCATCCGTGCCGAGGTGGGCATCCCCGTCAGCGTCGGCGTCGCGCCGACGATGAGTGCGGCCAAGATAGCCAGCGACCACGACAAACCCGACGGCCTCGTGGTCGTCGAACCCGGCGACGTACGCGGTTTCCTCGCGCCGCTCGACGTGTCCGAGGTCCACAACGTCGGCCCGGTGACGGCCCGCGAACTCCGGGAGATGGACATCGAGACGGCCGGGGACCTCGCCGCGGCCGACCCCGAAACCCTCGAATCGCGGTTCGGCGAGCGTGGCCGCGAAATCTGGAACTACGCCCGCGGCGAGGACGACCGGTCGGTCGAACCGAAAGGGCAACCGAAGAGCCTCTCGCGGGAGTCGGCATTCACCGAGGCGACCGACGACCACGAGCGCAAGCGTGACCGAGTTCGGGCACTCGCCGCGGACGTGGCAGAGCGGGCCGAGCGCGAGGGCGCGATTTACCGCACCATCGGCGTCAAAGTCGTGACGCCGCCGTTCGACGTGAACACGCGCGCAGACTCCCTACCCGGCCCCGTCTCGGACCCTGCCCTCGTGCGGGAGGTGACGCTCGACTTGCTCGAAGAGTTCCGGGAGGCAGAGGTGCGGAAACTCGGCGTCCGCGTGTCGAACCTCTCGTTCCCGGCGGGCGAACAGACGGACCTCGACGGCTGGGGGCGCGACGAACCGCGGGAGAACCGCTCGCTCGGAGAGTTCGCGGACGGTGGGCAGGAACGGACGACCGACGAGCGGTCCGGTCAGACGGCCCTCACCGACTTCGAGTAGTCAGTCGAGACCGTTTTCGAGGTTCGACAGCAGTTTCCCCACGAACAGACCGAGTCGCGGCGAGAGCGTGTCCGTTCCCTCGGGTGCGTCCGCCGGGTGTGTCTCGAGTGCCTCGACGAACGCCTCGGTGTGGGTCATCGCCTCCATCATGTCCACCACGTCGACGGTCAGTCCGGCGTCGGAGGTGTCCATGTTCTCGTATCGCTCGCGTTCCCAGTCGGCATACGAGATGGTCCACGCGTGCCCGCCGACGGCGTCGATAACCGTGTCGAGGTCACCGACGGGGAGATGCCCGTCCGGCGCGTCGATGTAGATGGTGCCGTCCTCGACGACGGTTTCGTAGCGGCGCATTCCGCCTTCGACTTGGACGCCGACGGACAAATCGGTTCGGGCGAGTTCGTCACCGTTCGTCTGACAGGTGGCTGACTGACGATTATGTGTGCAGAGGTACCTCTTTGGGCCACGTATGGGAGACGAGACAGAGCGTATCACTGTGGCGAACCTGAGCGACGGGCCGCCGCTGGGGAGTCAACCCGACACGGCCGTCGACCTACCGGTGGTCGAGATACTGACGGGACGGGGCTTCATCACCGGAAAGTCCGGGTCGGGCAAGTCCAACTCCGCGAGCGTCGTCGCCGAGAAACTGCTCGATGCGGGCTTTGGCATCCTCATCGTCGACATCGACGGCGAGTACTACGGGCTCAAAGAGGAGTACGAGATACTCCACGTCGGCGGTGACGACGAGTGTGACATCCAGGTGACGGTGGAACACGCCGAGAAAATCGCCTCGCTCGCGCTCGAACAGAACGTCCCCATCATCCTCGACGTGTCCTCGTTCCTCGACGAGGACGTGGCTGGCGAACTCCTGACCGAAACCGCCAAACAACTGTTCGCCAAGGAGAAGAAACTGAAACAGCCGTTCCTCATGCTGGTCGAGGAGTGCCACGAGTGGATACCCGAGAAGGGCAGCGTCGGCGAGTGCGGGAAGATGCTCATCAAAATCGGGAAGCGCGGGCGCAAACACGGCCTCGGCATCGTCGGCATCAGCCAGCGACCCGCCGACGTGAAGAAGGACTTCATCACGCAGTGCGACTGGTTGGTGTGGCACAGACTGACGTGGAACAACGACACCAAGGTCGTCAGACGCATCCTCGACGGCACGTACGCCGACGCCGTCGAGGACTTGGACGACGGTGAGGCGTTCATGATGACCGACTGGTCCGAGAGCGTCCGGCGGGTCAAGTTCCAGCGCAAGCAGACGTTCGACGCCGGCGCGACACCCGGCCTCGAAGACGTGGACCGCCCGGACCTCAAGTCCGTCAGTTCCGACCTCGTCTCGGAACTGGAGGAGATAAGCGACGAGAAACAGCGGACCGAGGACCGGATTCAGGAACTCCGCGAACAGTTGGACGAGAAGAACTCCCGCATCGCGGAGTTGGAGACGGAACTGCAGGACGCCCGCGACATGAGTCGGATGGCCGACCAGTTCGTCGACGCCCTGCTCGATACCGTCGACGGCACGAACCCCGGCAAGACCGAACAGGAGCGGATGCGCGAGCGACGCCAGCGGACCCGTCGTGACGACGCGCCGGCCGAGACCGACGATGTAGCGGTCACCGGAGGCGAGACAGCACCGCCCCCGAACGCGGGCAACGGCACCGCTCCCGAGGACGACGCGGCGAGCGACGACGAGATGATGGCGGCGATGGCGACGGTCACCGCCGAGGGCGACGGCGTCGGCGAGGCGACGGTCGCCGAGGCGGTGGACCCGCCGACCGAACCCGCCATCCCGACCGAAGCACAGCGCGAGGTGGCCGAGCAACTCCGCAGTGTCGTCGAGTCGATGCAACCACGCGAGCAGGGGATGCTCCGGTACTACCGCTCGGAAGGGCCGGCGAAACCACTCGACGCCCACTTCGCCGGCGGCGGCAAGGGCGACCGGACGAAGGCCTACGCCCACAACCGGACGCTCCGCACGCACGGCTTCGTCGAACACGTGGGCCGCGGCCACTACGAGTACCGTCTCGCCGACCTCGTCGCCGAGGAGTGCGCGGAGACGCCCGACGACGCGGTGCTGGACGCGCTCGTCACCGACATCGAGACGGCGTTCGTCAAGGAGTAGCGTTCTCCGTCGCGCTCTCGTCGTCGTCTCCTCAGACGAGCGGTTCGACCAGATTCTCCAGTGCCGCCCGCGGGTCCTCGGCCTTCGCGACACCGCTGGCCAGGAGGACCCCGCCGGCACCCAACTCCTCTGCCGCTGTCACGTCCGCACCGGTCGAGATGCCCGCGCCGCAGAACACGTCGACGGACTCGTCGGCGGCCGCCGCCGCGTCGACGGCGTCTCGAACCACGTCCGGGTCCGCCTTGCTGACCGGCGTCCCGGTTCCGATGAGTTCGGGGGGTTCGACGGCGACGGCGTCGGGGCCGAGTGCCGCGGCGGCACCGACCTGTGCGGGGTTGTTCGCACACACGACCGTTTCGAGGCCGGCGCGGTCGGCGGCCGCCAGACTCCCGTCGATGTCGGCCAGTTTGAGTCGGTTCTCCGAGTGGTTCAGGAGCGTCCCGGTCGCACCGGCGTCGGCGGCCGCCTCTGCGAGGGTCGACCCGGTGTGGCTTCCGTGGTCGACGGGACTGACGTGTTGGGCCCACGTCTCGACGCCGGTCTCGGCGACGGCGGCGAGGTGGGCCGCCTGCGGGGCGATGGCGATGCGGACGCCCGTCGCTTCGCCGACGGCGTGGGCCGCTTTCGCGACGGCGACCGGGTCACACGGGTAGGCCTTCAGGTTGACGAGAACGAACATGCTGGAAGAGCGACGCCCGCGGGCAAAATAGATTGCGAGACGGAGTCAGGAGTCCTTGCGCTGGACCACGTCGCCGAGCGTGTACTCGCCGTCCGAGGAGCCGCCGCTCCACTCCGTGTCGTCCGCGGAGCCCCCACCCTCGGTGAGGGTGATGCCGAGTTCGCTCTCTAGCTTCTGCTGGACGCCGTCGCTCGGGAGGGTGTCTCCCTGTTCGAGTTTCCGGATGAGGCTCGCCTTCTCGTTGAGTTCCTTGGCGAGTTCCTCCTGACTCAGCCCGCGGCTCTCGCGGGCCGTCCGGATGCGCTGGTCGTAGTCTTGAGCGACTTCGTCCATCTCGTCGAACATGTCCCTGCGGCGGCCGCCGCCGGACCCCGAACTCGTCCCCCCACTCGCGGACCCGGACGACCCTGACCCCGAACTGCTCCCGGAGGAACTGCCCGTGGAGTACTTCGTCGAGGAACTCGAACTGCTCTCGGTGCGGACCTCCGTGCCGAAGTCGGCACAGTCGTCGCACACGTCGAGTTCGGCTCCCTCGACTTTCACGGTGTTCGGCGAGGCCGTATCGGCTCCGCACATCTCACACTGGACCATACCGTCGTTTGACCACGCCCGGGCATAAATCGTACGCCAGTCGGCCGTCAGGAGAGTGCCCGGAACGCGCCACGGAACCGCTGGAGCGCGGTGAGGTGCCCGACGACGGCGAACACGACGAGCAACCACCCGACGACGGTCAGTCCGTACACGCTGCCGGGGGCCGCCGCCGCGAGGACGGCCGCCAGCCCCGTGAGTGCCAGCCTGTCCGCACGGCCGAGTACCCCCCCGTACACGCGGTCCAGTCCAACGGCCTGTGACTGGGTGCCGAGATACGAGGTCATCAACACGCCCGTCACCGCCGCGAGGCCGAGGGGGTACCGACCGATACCGGCCGCGAGACCGACGATGATGGCGATGTCCGCGTAGCGGTCCAGCGCGTGGTCGAGGAGGTCACCGGCGTCGGACTCGATTTCCAACCGTCGGGCCAGCGCGCCGTCCACGAGGTCCAACCAGCCGTTACAGAACACGAGGAAGGCACCGACGGCGTAGTAGACGACGGCGTCGCCCGCGAACCCGAACGCGACGCCCGCGCCGACTGCCAACAGGAACGCGACGACGCTCACCGCGTTGGGCGTCAGACCGAGACGGGCCGCGGCGGTCACGAACGGCGCGAGCATCTTGTCGGCCAGCGGCCGCAACCGGTCGAGCGTCATAGGTAGTCGATGTAGGAAACGTCGCCGGCACTCGGTTCGCGCTCGCCCGCGACCACACGCGCTATCTCGGCGGCCACCTCGTCGGGCGTGCGGTCAGTCGCGTCCACTTCGTAGACGTGCTCCAGTCCGTGCCGGTCGACGGCCGCCGAGAGAATCACGTCCAAGGCCTCACTCTCGGCGTTCTCCGTGACCGTCGCCGCGGGTTCGTCGCGCTCTCGGAGGCGTCGCTCCAACTCCTCGGGGTGACAGCGCAGGACGACGACCCGGTCGACCGGGAGTTCGTGGGCGAGGTGTGACTCGACGAGGACGTCGGTCTGTCCCTCGAACCACTCCCGGAGGGCGTCCACGTCGACGACTTGGGTGTCGCGTTCCTCGTCGGTGCCGGTGACCAAGCCCTCGCGGTCGATGACGTCCGAGAGGTGAACCACGTTGAGGGCCGTCTCGACGCGGTCCGTGGCGGTGGTCTTGCCCGTGCCGGGCGTCCCGGTGACGGCGACTCTCACCCGTCGGTCACCTCGTTGAGGACTGACACCGCGCGTTCCATCTGTTCGTCGGTTCCGCAGGTAACCCGGATGCAGTCCGGCAGGCCGAAACTCCCGCAGTCGCGGACGATGACGCCCTCGCGTTGGGCGGCCTCGGCGACCGCACTCCCGTCCCCGACATCTGCGAGGACGAAGTTCCCGTGGCTCTCCCACGTCGGCGCGTCGAGTGCCTCGTAGAGGTACTCCCGAGCGCGCTCGACCATCTCGACGCTCCGTTCGAGGTGGTCGTCGTCCGCCAGTGCCGCCAGCCCCGCCCGACAGGCGAGTTCCCCCGTGTCGAACGGCGTGTGGACCCGGCCGTAGGCGTCGGCCCAGTCCGCGGGAATCAGGCCGTAGCCGAGCCGCATCCCTGCCAGCCCGTAGGCCTTCGAGAACGTTCGCAGGACGGCCACGTCGTCGCGTTCGCGGACGAGCGACACCGCGCTCGGCACGTCCGTGAACTCGCCGTACGCTTCGTCGACGAGGACGAGCGTCTCCTCGTCGGTGGCCTCGGCGAGGGCTTCTACCTCGTCGAGGGGCATCACGGACCCGGTGGGGTTGTGGGGGCTGGTGACGACGACGATTCGCTCACCGTCGTACTCGTCGAGGACGTTCGCGGCCGTCTGTGTGAACCCGTCCGCACGGTCGAGCGTGTACTCGCTGACCTCGCCGTGGTGGTAGCGGGCACTCATCCCGTAGTAGGCGAACCCCGGGTTCGGGATGAGGACGCGTTCCTCCGGGTGGAGGAGTGCGCGGGAGAGACAGTCGAGGACGCCGTCGCCGCCGTTGGCGGCCCAGACCTGCTCGGGCGCGAGGTCCCAACGGTCTGCGAGGCCTTCGATGAGGTCCGTGTGAGAGGCCTTCGGGTAGACGTGGACCGTGTCGGCGTGGTCGCGGATGGCGTCGACCGCCTTCGGACTCGGACCGAGGACGTTCTCGTTCGAGGAGAGTTTCACGAGGTCGTCGGGGTCGAGGTCGAGGTCGCGGGCGACCTCCTCGACGCCACGGCCTGCGCGATAGACGGTGTGGGCGGAGAGGTCCCGTGGTTGCATGTACGGGGAAAACCGCGCGCGCTTCTTAAGCGTGCCCACACGGTACGGCTACCACGAGTCGAACGTTTCAAGACCCGGACACCCGACCACTCGCCAATGGCTTCGGTCGACATCACCATCGGCTACGTCGTACACATGCTGTTCGCCGCCGTCTGGACCGGCGGCGTCCTGTTCGTGACCTACGGTGTCCTCCCCATCGCCCGGAGTGGCGACATCGATAACGAACCGTTCGCCCACATCGTGAGCCGATTCTTGACGCTCTCGCGGGTCAGCGCGCTCGTCCTCTTCCTGACCGGTGGGCACCTCGCGGGGAACCTCTACACCGTCGAGTCTCTCACCGGGTCGACACGCGGCTATCTGGTCATCGCGATGCTCGTCATCTGGTTCCTCCTCGCGGGCGTCATCGAGGTGGGCACCAGCAAAATCAGCGACGGCCTCGCCGAGCGGAAACTCCGCGAACCCGCACGGAAGGGCCGCCCGTTCTTCCTCGCCGCGTCCGGCCTCGCGCTCCTCCTGCTCGTGGACGCCGGTCTCCTGCTGTCGGGCGTCTAGAGGTCCGCACGGACGTGGTCGGCCGTTTTCAACGCAAGTGCCGCGATGGTCAGCGTCGGGTTCAGCGCGCCGCTCGTGACGAACACGCTGCTGGACGCGATGGAGAGGTTCGCCACGTCGTGGGTCCGGAGGCGCGCGTCCACGACGCTCTTCTCGGGGTCCTCGCCCATCCGCGTCGTCCCCATGTGGTGGTACGCCGGCCCTGTTTCGTCGGGACCGACGGTGCTGACCGCCCGCGCGCCCATCTCCGTCAAGACGCGCGTCTGTATCTCGTTGGCCCGCTCGATGCTCCGGCGGGTCCGGGCGTCGAGTGACCACTGCACGTCCGGGACGGGGTTCCCGTGGTCGTCGGTCGTCGAGGTATCGAGCGTGACGCGGTTCTCCGGTCGCGGCGTCTGCCCGACGAGGCCGCCCATCCCCACGTGGTCGCCGTAGGCCGCTTCTAACGTGTCCCGCAGGTCGTCGCCCCACTCCTCGCCCGACAGAGCCATTTCGACGGGCGAGGGACCGGCGTAGTTCAGGAACTCCAGTTTGATGGGCGAGAGGTCGGCGTCGCTTCTCGGCACCGACCCGTCGGTGCCCTGCGTGGCCCGGCCGGGGTCGTCGTAGAACTGGTGGCATTCGGTCGTGATGAACCCGACGTGGTTCTGCCGTGTCTCCTCGTCCAGTCGGCCGTCCGCACCCGCATAGCAGTGGTCCATGAAGTACCGGCCCACCGCACCCGAGGAGTTGGCGAGGCCGTCGGGGTGGTCCGACGACTGTGAGAGCAGGAGGAGCCGCGGCGTCTCGACGCCGCCACAGGCCAGCACGAACTGGCGTGCCGTCTGGCGGTGTTCGGCCCCGTCCGGCGTGGCGTAGACGGCCGTCTCGACGCGGCCGTCACCGTCGGTTTCGAGTCGCTGGACGGGCGCTCGGTCGACGACCCGGGCACCCTCGTTCTCGGCCTTCCGAACGTGGACGCTCGCGTCGTACTTCGCGCCGGAGGGACAGACCGGTTGGCAGGTGCCGTAGCCGACGCAGGCCGACCGGCCGTCGTAGCCCTCAGAGTTGCGGGCGTTGGGGACGGAGTGGGTCACGACCCCCAGTCGCTCGCAGGCCTCGGCGAACAGGGAGTCGCTGTACGACGGCTCGAACGGCGGGAGCGGGTACGGCTCCTCGCGGGGCGGCGCGAACGGGTTGTCGCTCGCCCCAGCGACGCCCAACGCCGCCTCCGCCTCGGCGTAGTACGGCCTGAGGTCGGCGTAGTCGATGGGCCACGTCGCGCCGTCGGGCGTCGTCCGCTCGAAGTCGGCCTCGTGGTACCGCATCACCATCCCCTGCCAGTGGAGCGTCGTCCCGCCGACGCCCTTGACGCGGGCGGCGTTCAGCGGGTAGAACCGACGGCCGGTCGACCTGTAGGCGTCGCGTTCGCCGCCGACGTCCCACACGTCGGGGTCGCCGTCGACCGGCCGGACGGCACGCTCCATCCGCTCCTCGCGGCTGTCACGGGAGAAGCGCGGCCCCGCTTCGAGGACCACCACGTCGTAGCCATCGCTGGCGAGTCGGTGGGCGACGAGCGCGCCCGCCGGTCCCGACCCGACCACGCAAGCGTCCGCGCGCTCGCTCGGCGTGCGGTCGGTCATTCCGGCCTCCTACTGTGGGTCCGCCCGCCGGGGTGGCCCTGTGGGTTCTCGATGCCGACGAGTTCGCCGCCGGTCGGCGAGGCGTAGAGCGCGAACAGCAAGTCGTTGACCAGATAGTAACGGACGCGACCGGAAATCGACCCCGCCCGCTCCGGGGCGGCCGAATCGACGCCGAGGCGGTGGAGGATGGCTTCTGCGGTGGCTGTGTCCAAGTCGGCGTACCGCTCGCTGTCGGTGTGGACGGCGACGTAGTCGTCGAGGTCCGAAACGGTCGCCCGTGCCCCTTCGCGGTACGCGGGACGGCGACGGAGCCGTTCGGCCGCGTAGGACTCGACGAACGTGTCCACGTTCGCGACAGCGGAGGGGTAGACGACGCCTGCGACCGTGGTGAGCGTCGAGAGAATCGCCTCGGCGTCGGGACCATCGTCCGCGACGGCAGGGGGGTCCCGGTCGGCCGACAGCGTGGCGATGCCACCGACGGCGATGCCCGCGCTGGCCAGCGCGACGAGCGCGTCCCGGCGGGACAACTCCATGGTTGTCCGGGATTAGGTGAACCTAAACTTATGTCTTGCTGTCCGGGGACGGAGCCAGTCAGGGAATCTCGACGGTGTGGCGGAGCGTGCCGATGCCTTCGATTTCGACTTCCACTTCGTCGCCGTCTGAGAGGGGGCTGACGCCGGCGGGTGTCCCCGTCGATACGATGTCGCCGGGTTCGAGGGTCATGTACGTCGTAATCTCTTCGATGAGTTCCGGCACCGAGAAGATGAATTGGTCGCGGGACGACGACTGGGTGGTCTCGCCGTTGACTCGGCACTCGATGGTCGCGTCCTCGGGGACGTGTTCCGGCGTGGCGATGAGCGGGCCGATGGGGGCGGCGTTGTCGAAGGCCTTGCCGCGGACCCAGTTTTGTTCGACGCGCTGGTCGTCGCGGTTCGAGAGGTCGTTGACACAGGTGTACCCCGAGATGACGTCGGTGGCGGCCGACGCGCTCACGTCCTTACACCGCTCGCCGATGACGACGCCCAGTTCCGCCTCGTGGTCGAGTCGCTCCTTGCCCGCAGGGAGGGTGACGTGTTGGCCGTGGCTGGCGACGGTGTTCGGCGGCTTCAGGAACAGGAGGGGGCGGTCCGGTATCTCCTTGCCTTGCTCGTCGGCGTGGTCCGCGTAGTTCAGGCCGACGCAGACGATTTTCGTGGGTTCACACGGTGGCAGAATCTCGACTTCCGCCGGTGAGAACGTCTCGTCACCGAAGGAGATGCGCCCGTAGGGACCTGCCGCCGCAGTGACGCGTTCCTCGCCGTCCTCGACGGTCCAGCGGCCGCCGCGGACGTTCCCGGCCGTGTCGCGGAACCGAACTCGCTTCATGACCTTCGGGACACGACGGATACGGATAAGCGTTTACACGTCTCCTATCATCTCCGTACGGCAGTTTGACAGACCTGACGGGTACCCATCGGGTCACGCTGTCCACGTATCATTAAGTGGTCCACGGACGAACCACGGGATGCTATGGAACTCACTTGGCACGGCCACTCGACGTGGTACGTCACAGTCGGCGACACGGACCTGCTCATCGACCCATTCTTCGACAACCCACACACGTCGCTGGACCCGAGTGACGTGGACGCCCCGGACTACGTGCTGTTGACACACGGGCACGCCGACCACATCGCCCACGCCGGCGAGTTCACCGACGCGACCATCGTCGGCACACCCGAGTTGACCGGATTCATCGAGGACGAACACGGTGCCGACGACACCATCGGGATGAACCTCGGCGGGACCATCGAGTGTGGCGACGCCTACGTGACGATGCATCAGGCCCAGCACACCAACGGCATCAACACGGGCTACGAACACGACGCCGGCGTCCCCGCTGGCTACGTCATCAGCGACACCAAGCCCACGCAGGTCAGCGACGAGGACTCGACGGCGTTCTACCACGCGGGCGACACGAGCCTGATGACCGAGATGCGCGACGTCATCGGCCCGTACCTCGAACCCGACGCCGTCGCCGTCCCCTGTGGTGACCACTTCACGATGGGGCCGATGCAGGCGGCTATCGCCGTCGACTGGGTCGACGCCGACCACGCGTTCCCGATGCACTACGACACGTTCCCGCCCATCGAAATCGACGTGCAGGACTTCGTGAACGAAGTCGCTGGAACCGGAAGCGACGCCGACGTACACGTGCTGGACGGCGACGAGTCCGTCGACCTCGGCGAACTGTAACCCGCCATCTGTTTTTTGTCGACCTGAAAACCCAGTTTCTCGCCGGTCCGTGTGTAAGCTCGTGACGGTCGACAGCAGTATCTGTCTTAAACAACCGTGAATGACCGGCGAAAACATCAGCCCCCTAGGGGTGATTACAACTATTCGCTACTTCGGTACTGGGGTGGGGCTCAGAACCGAGGTGCATTGCGGGCCGCGACGTGGGGACGCGACTATGGGTGGGGACCCATGCCACTGGGGGTGGCACGTCTCGCCGTCTATCGTCGTTTCGTTCTCGGACAACGCTGATACCGGAGGGGTACCTACGCCGACGTATGACCGACCGCTGGACCGACCGCATCGTCGGCGACCGAATGACCGTCGACCAAGAGTTCGCCGAGCGCGTCACACAGTCACGGTTCGACAACCAGCAGTGGGGCCTCGTCATGACGGCAGTCGAGTTCGAGATAGAACACCCGGACGACCCCGACAGGGCGACCCTGGTCGCAGACACTAGCGACCTCCCGAGCGTCCTCCCGGAACTGGAGAACCTCGGTCAGGGACCGGCGGGAATTGCGGGGGGGCCGGGCGGTGGGCGCAACGACAACGGGGGTATCGTGGACACGCTCACGAACGCCCTCGGCTTGGGCGGTGACGGCGGAGACAGCGTCGACGAGGAAAAACTCGACGCGGCCGAGCAACTGGTCGGAGAGTACGCCGACACGTTACAGACGCACCTCGAAGAGCGGGGGAAGTGGGCCGACGTTCGTGCCGCCGCGGCCGACCAGTAGGCCACGCGCCGCGCGAGACACCGCCACCGAACCGCCTGTTCAGTAATCCTCGTCGCCGCCGCGGAACAGCGTCAACTCCTCTGCTTGGTAGATGTTGATGAGTTCGTTGACGATTTCGTCGTAGCTCTCGTCTTCGATGCGCAGGCCGTCAAGACGTTCGACTGTCTCGTCGTCGAGTTCTATGGTTGCCATGTGAACAGCGTCACTGGGGGAGAACTTAAGTCCCGGGACTGGCGCGTTCCCGTGGTTCCCGGCTCAGAGCCGGTCGATAATTGCCTCGGTCACGTCGTCGGTAGTGGCGTCGCCACCGAGGTCCGGGGTCCGGGGACCGTCTGCGAGGACCGACTCCACCGCGTCGCGGACGCGTTCGGCCTCGGCCCCGTAGTCGAGATGTTCCAGTAACATGGCCGCGCTCAGAACCGTCGCCGCGGGGTTGGCGATTCCCTCGCCCGCGATGTCCGGTGCGGACCCGTGGACCGGTTCGAACAGGGCGTTGTCTGCCCCGACGTTCGCGCTCGGGAGCAGGCCGAGACCGCCGACGAGGCCCGCGGCGAGGTCCGAGAGCATGTCGCCCGCGAGGTTCGGGCAGATGACGACGCTGTACTCCTCGGGTCGCATGATGAGGTGCATCGCCAGCGCGTCCATCAGTGCCTCGTCGTGGTCGTACCCGCCGTCGTCGGCGACGGCGCGACACGCGTCGAGGAACTTGCCGTCCGTCGTCCGCATCACGTTCGCCTTGTGCGCGACTGTCACGTCGTCGTAGCCGTTCTCGGCGGCGTACTCGAAGCCGTACTCGGCGATACGTCGGGACGCGTCCTCCGTGATGACACGCGTCAGCGTGGTCACGTCGTCGGTTAGCTCGCTCTCGATGCCGGTGTAGACCCCCTCGGTGTTCTCGCGGACGAACACGAGGTCGGTGTCGGGTTTGACCGCGTCGACACCCGGATACGCCCGAGCAGGGCGGACGTTGGCGAAGGACCCGACGGCTTCCCGGAGCGGAAGAATTACGTCGGCGGCCGTCTCGCCCGCCGCGCCGAACAGCGTCGCGTCGGCCTCGGCCGCGAGGTCGTAGGTCTCTTCCGGGAGTGCCTCGCCACGTTCGTCGAGGACGTGGTCGCCCGCCTCGCCCTCCACGAACTCGAATCCGAGTTCGAGCGCGTCCAACACGTCGAGTGCTGCCGGAACGACTTCGGCACCGATGCCGTCGCCGGGGATAACCGCGATTCGTTCTGACATACCTCTGCAGGTGGCCCCGCGGGCGAATAGGGTTACGGTTTCTCTGGAGCGGCACGCTCGACCCACTCGCCACCACACGGTACGCGGGCCTGTCGCCAAGCCCCGAGCAGGACGCGTACGGAACAACGAAAACGAGCGTGAAACGCCGCGTGACTACACGTACGGCAGGGAGTCGGCCGTCTCCTGAATCGCCGTCTGGTTCGACTTCATCAGTGCCGTCGTGTCCCAAATCCCCTCGACGAGTGCCTTCCGCTGGCCCTCGTCGACGGTCACGTCGACAGTCGTGTCGTCGTAGGTGACGGTTTCCGCCGCGATGTCGATGTCGAGTTCGGCGTCGGGGTTCTCCTCGACGAAGTTCTGGATGTCCTCGACGGTCTCTCGGTCGGCCGTCACGGTCGGTAACCCGAGCGCGAGACAGTTGCCGGCGAAGATTTCGGCGAAGGACTCGCCGATGAACGCGTCGATGCCCCACCGCATCAGTGCCTGCGGGGCGTGTTCGCGCGAGGACCCACAGCCGAAGTTCTGGTTGACGACCATCACGTTGGCGTCCCGGAACCGGTCCTCGTTCATCGGGTGGTCCTTCTCGTTGTCGTCCTCGTCGAACCGGAGGTCGAAGAAGGAGAACTGCCCGAGGCCGTCGAAGGTAACGACCTTCATGAACCGCGCCGGGATTATCTGGTCGGTGTCGATGTCGTTCCCGCGAATCGGGATGCCGGTACCGGTGACCCGCTCGACTTCCGGAATTTCGGCGTCCTCGGAGTCGCCAGTCATACCGAGACCACCTCCTCCAGTTCGCGAACGTCAGTGACCTCGCCGTTGATGGCCGCCGCGGCGACCATCTGGGGGTTCATCAGGACGGTCCGCCCGTCCTTACTCCCCTGTCGACCGATGAAGTTCCGGTTCGAGGAGGAGGCGCACGCCTCGTCACCCTCTAGCTGGTCCTCGTTCATACCCAGACACATCGAACAGCCGGCGTTACGCCAGTCGAACCCGGCGGCCTCGAACACGTCCTTCAGACCCTCTTCCTCGGCGGCCCTCTGGACGCGCTGGCTCCCCGGCACGACGAACGCGCGCACGTCGTCGGGAACCTCGCGACCCTCGACAATCGTCGCCGCGCGGCGCAGGTCCGGCAGTCGGGCGTTCGTACAGGACCCGAGGAAGGCCACGTCGATGTCGTAGCCCTCCATCGTGTCGCCCGGTTCGACCTGCATGTGTTCCTGTGCGCGGCGGGCCGTGTCCTGTTTCTCCGCGGGCAGGTCCTCGGGCGCGGGAATCGGGTCAGTGATGCCGACGCCCTGTCCCGGGGTGGTACCCCACGTGACGACGGGCTCCAGTTCGCTCGCGTCGATGGTAACAACGTCGTCGTACTCCGCGTCCTCGTCGCTGCGGATGGACTCCCAGTAGGGCTTCAGTTTCTCGAACTCCTCGGGGTTCTCTTGGAAGTGGTCCGTCTCCTGCAACCAGTCGTAGGTGGTCTCGTCGGGGTTGACGTAGCCCGCACGGGCACCGCCCTCGATGGACATGTTGCAAATAGACATCCGGCCCTCCATGCCGAGGTCCTCGATGGCTTCGCCGGCGTACTCGTAGACGTAGCCGACGCCGCCCTCGGTTCCGAGCCGGCGGATGATTTCGAGGATGATGTCTTTCGCCTCGACACCCTCCTCGAGTTCACCGTCGACCTGAATCTTCCGGACCTTCTGTTTCTCCATCGCGATGGTCTGGGTCGCCAGCACGTCCCGAATCTGGCTGGTCCCGATACCGAACGCGAGCGCGCCGAAGGCCCCGTGGGTCGACGTGTGGCTGTCGCCACAGACGATTGTCTTGCCGGGTTGAGTCAGTCCCTGCTCCGGACCGATGACGTGGACGATGCCCTGGTCACCGGTCTCGGGCGAGAGGAACTCGATGTCCGCGTCGCGGACGTTCTCCTCCAGTTCGGACATCATCTCTTCGGCGGCGTCGTCGCTGTACGGCCGCGACTGGTCCGCCGTCGGCACGATGTGGTCGACCGTCGCCAGCGTCAGGTCCGGACGCGCGACGTCGAGGTCACGCTCTTTCAGCATCCCGAACGCCTGCGGACTCGTCACCTCGTGGATGAGGTGGAGACCGATGAACAGTTGGTCCTGCCCGTTCGGGAGTGTCGTCACCTTGTGCCTGTCCCAGACTTTGTCGTACAGTGTGTTCTCGCTCATGTCGTCTCGTTCTTCCCTTCGGTGCCCCGCTCGAAGGCGCGGTTGACGCCCTCGCCGTGGGGTGGTGTGTGGTCTACGTCCGCCATCTGCTCCGTCTCGTCGGTCGCGTCGTCGGTCATTCTGCCTCCCACGCGAACAACTCGCGCAGTCGCGACCCGACTGCCTCTATCTGGTGGTCCTGTTCGGCCTGCCGGTACTGCTTGTAGGATGGCCGGTGAGCCTGATTTTCGGAAATCCACTCGCGTGCGAACTCGCCGTTCTGCACGCCCTCCAGAATCTCCTCCATGCCCTCGCGGTCGATGACCTCCTCGCCGCGGGTCAGGCCGCCGTACTCGGCGGTGTCGGAGACGGAGTTCCACATCTCCATGTGGCCGCCCTCGTACATCAGGTCCACGATGAGTTTGAGTTCGTTCAGGCACTCGAAGTACGCCATCTCGGGGCTGTAGCCGGCGTCGACCAGCGTCTCGAAGCCGGTCTTGACCATCTCGGTCACGCCGCCACACAGCACCGCCTGCTCGCCGAACAGGTCCGTCTCGACTTCCTCGCGGAACGTCGTCTCGATGACGCCCGCCCGGGTACAGCCGATGGCCTTCGCGTAAGCGAGGCCTTCCTGTTTCACCTCGCCGGTCGTGTCCTGATAGACGGCGAGCAGGCCCGGCGTCCCCTCGCCCTTCTCGTAGTTCCGGCGGACGAGGTGGCCCGGGGACTTGGGGGCGACCATCGACACGTCCACGTCCTCGGGTGGTTCTATCTGGCCGTAGTGGATGTTGAACCCGTGGGCGAACATCAGCGTGTCACCCGCGTCGAGACCATCGCGGATGTCGTCGTAGACGGCTGGCTGGACCGTGTCCGGCACCAGCAGCATCACCACGTCCGCCTCGGCGGCGGCCTCCGCGGGCGTCGTGACGGTCAGCCCTTCGTCCTCGGCGGCCCCCCGGGAGGACGACGACTTGCGGAGGCCGACGAGCACGTCGACGCCGCTGTCGGAGAGGTTGAGGGCGTGTGCGTGGCCCTGACTCCCGTAGCCGAGCACGGCGACTGTCTTGTCTTCGATGTGCGATACGTCCGCGTTCTCGTCGTAGTAAATCTCGGTGGTAAATTCGTCAGTCATCGTCCGCTGGAACCTCCTTGCTGTCCGCAGTTAGCTTCACCGTCTCCTCTATCTCGGCCGTCGGCTGTTCGCCACGCGCCAGTGCCGCGTAGCCGGTTCGGACGATTTCCCGGATGCCGAACTGCTTGTACGCGTCGATGGCGTCGTCTATCTTCTGGTCGTCGCCGGTTATCTCGACGGTGATGGTGCGCGGTCCGGCGTCCAGAGTGTCACCGTCGTACATCTCAGTGATGGCTTGGACCTTGTCCGGGTCCTCGCCGTTCACCTTGAGGATGACCAGTTCGCGCTCGATGGCGTCGGGGTCGAGTTCCCGCACCGAGACGACCGGCACGAGCTTTCGGAGTTGCTTTTTCGCCTGCTCGATGCCGGGTTCCGGCTCCTCGATGACGATGGTCATCCGTGCCCGCTCGTCGTCGACAGTCGTGCCGACGGTGAGACTCTCGATGTTGAACTGCCGACGGCTGAACAGGCCGGACACCTCGGCGAGGACGCCGGGGCGGTGTTCGACGAGTGCCGACAGCACCGCCATGCGCGGTTCGTGTTCGGCTTCGGCTTCCGGGTCGATGCGAATCCCTTGGTCGTTGCGCCGCCCCTCCGGTCGTGCTCGCTCGTCGGGGGCCGGGCCGGGGAGTTTTCCTGTCATTGTTAGATATCGTCCAGTTGGTCCTCGGAGAGCGCGAACAGGCCGTTGTCACCGCCGCTTGGCACCATCGGGTAGACGTTCTCCGCGGGGTCGATGATGGCGTCGATGACTGCCGGCCCGTCGTACTCCCGTGCCTGTTCGATGACGTCGTCGACGTTCTCCTCGTCTTCCAGTCGGAAGCCCTTGGCACCGTACGCCTCCGCGAGTTTGTCGAACTCGGGAACCCACGGATACTCCGAGGCCATCCGACGGCCCTCGTAGAAGCCGTCCTGCCACTGGCGGACCATCCCGACCGCCTCGTTGTTCAGGACGACGATGACGATATCGAGGTTCTCCCGCACGGCCACGGACAGTTCCTGACTCGTCATCAGGAACGAGCCGTCACCCTCGAAGGCGACGACTTCGCGGTCCGGTTCGGCTATCTTCGCGCCGATGGCCGCCGGGAAGCCGTACCCCATCGTCCCGAGGCCGTGGGAGGTGACCCACGTCCGGGGCTTGGTCCACGTCCAGTACTGCCACGCCCACATCTGGTGTTGGCCCACGCCGGCCGTGACGATGGTGTCCGCCGGCGCGACGTCGTCGTACCGCTCGACGAC
Organism: Halorientalis litorea; assembly: GCF_023028225.1. Lineage (NCBI taxonomy): Archaea > Methanobacteriati > Methanobacteriota > Halobacteria > Halobacteriales > Haloarculaceae > Halorientalis > Halorientalis litorea. The sequence goes on along the minus strand of NZ_CP095482.1, from coordinate 108,492 downwards.
GTACTGCGGTTTGAGCGGTCGGTCCTCGGGCATCTCGTAGTCCATCGGATACTCGTCTTTCCACTGCTGGCACTGCTCACGCCACGCCTCGGCGGGCGGGTCCCGGGTCATCTCGTCGTCCAACTGCTCGATGACCGTTCCCGCGTCGCCCAACAGCGGGTAGTCCGCGTGGACGTTCTTGCTGATTTCGGCGGGGTCGATGTCGACGTGGATGACCCCCGCGTCCGGCGCGAACGAATCGACGCCGCCGGTCAAGCGGTCGTCGAAGCGCGTCCCGACCGCCAGCAGGCAGTCGGTCATCGTGATTGCGAGGTTCCCGTAGCCGGTGCCGTGCATCCCGACGATTTCGAGGCTCAGGTCGTTCGTCTCGGGGAACGCGCCCGTGCCCGGCATCGTCGTGACCACGGGGATGCCGTACTCGGTGGCGAACTCGGTGAGTTCGTGGCTGGCCTCGCCCTTGATGACGCCCCCGCCCGCCAGAATCAGCGGGCGGTCGGCGTCCATCAGCGTCTCGGCGGCGGCCTCGACGCTCTCCTCGTCGGCTTCCTCGGGCGGGTTGTACGTGTCCGGGGTTTCCGGCTTGCCCGGTTCCACGTCCGTCTCCGGTTGGGTCACGTCCTTGGGTAGGTCGACCAGCGTCGGCCCCTGCCGGCCCTCGTTCGCCAGCGCGAACGCGGTACCCACGTCGTCGCCCACCTCGTCCGGCGAGGCGGCGAAGTGGTTGAACTTCGTTATCGGCTGTGTGACGCCGATAGTGTCTGTCTCTTGGAAGGCGTCGTTGCCCACCAAGTCCGTCGGCACTTGCCCCGTCAGCGCGATGAGCGGGTCCGAGTCCATGTTGGCGTCGGCGATGCCGGTGACGAGGTTCGTCGCCCCGGGGCCGGACGTCGCCATACAGACGCCGGGGTCGCCCGTCACGATGCCGTAGGCGTCGGCCGCGTGGACCGCCCCCTGCTCGTGGGCCATCGTGATGTGTTTCATATCAGTTTCTTGATAGAGTGCGTCGTAGACGGGCATGATAGCCCCACCCTGAACGCCGAAGAGGTACTCGACGCCCGCCGTCTTCAACGCCTTGACGACGGCGTCGGCACCCGTCTCGACGGGTTCGACGTGGCTCTCGCCCTCCGGTTGGGTGCGTGACTCTCTGGTCGCTTCCGTCTCGACTTCGTCCGCGTGTGGCTTCTTTGCCTGTTCGCTCATTGTCCTGTCTCCATTGTGTGCATGTCTGATACGCTCCGTACTCGGTCTGTGAACGCTCCCGGGAAACCGTCGGTGTGAGAGGTGTGCGGGGCTATTGGGCCCCTACGATACCCGCGAGAAGTGCAGCCACGGGGCTGGTCGTTGGTGCGTCCGCGAACCCGCTCCGTGGTGTCATCGAGTCGAACGTAGGACTGCGGAGCAGTATAACTGTTCCGAGTCTTACGCGTCCGGTTTACCCGTGGCTCGGGGGTCACTGCGACCGAGGGGAGGGTCATCTCAGACCCGTACCTCCTCTTCTTTGACGCCGACTTCGCGGGCGAACTTCTCCAGCACGTCCATCGTCACCCGCTGTTTCTCGGCACCGTAGTCCTTGACGCGGCGGGTCACTTCCCGGACTTCCTCGTCCGTCGGGTCGAACCCGGCGTCGACGAGCCGTTCGCGCACGGAGTGGTGCCCGGTGTGCTTGCCGAGGACCAACTCGCGTTCGGCCCCGACCATGTCCGGCGTCATGACGCCCGGCTCGAAGGTATCGGAGTTCTCGATGATACCCGCGGCGTGGATGCCGCTCTCGTGTGAGAAGGCGTTCTCGCCGACCACGGGCTTGTTCGCGGGGACCGGAATCGTCGAGCGGTCCTCGACCAGCCGCGACAGCTCCGTGATGCGGGTCGTGTCGATTTTTGTGTCGACATCGTAGAGACTCTCGAGGGCCATCACGACCTCTTCGTAGGCCGCGTTGCCGGCCCGCTCGCCGATGCCGTTGACCGACACCTGGGCCTGACTCGCGCCCGCTTCGTAGCCCGACAGGGCGTTCGCCCCCGCCAGTCCGAAGTCGTCGTGGGTGTGAACGTCGACGCGCGCGTCGATGGCGTCGACGACTTTCCCGACCATGTCGTAGAACCGCCGCGGCGTGGCCACCCCGACGGTGTCGGGGATGTTCACCCAGTCCGCACCGGCCTCGTCGGCCGCCTGCACCACGTCGACGAGGAACTGCTCGTCGGTCCGGGTCGCGTCCATGGGCGAGAACATGCACTCGACACCGGCCTCGTTCACGCGCTCGACTGACTCGACTGCGGCCTCCTTCGCCTCCTCGCGGGTGGCGTGCATGGAGTCCTGCAGTTGGACGTCGCTGGTGGACACGAAGACGTGTACCATGTCGACCCCCGAGTCGAGCGCCGCCTCTACGTCTGCTTCGACAACACGCGCCAACCCACAGACGGTACTGCGGGTGGCGTCCGCCGCGATGTCGCGGACAGCCTCGAACTCCGCGTCGGAGTTGACCGGGAACCCCGCCTCGATGACGTGGGTCCCCATGTCGTCCAGCACCGTCGCTATCTCGCGTTTGTCGTCGTACGAGAACGACGTGCGTGGTGACTGCTCCCCGTCGCGGAGCGTGGTGTCGAAAATCCGTGCTTCTTGTATCTCAGAAGTGGAATCCAGTGTGCCCTGGAAGAACTCGATCCGCCGGAGATTCCGACGTGCCCTCGTTACTGTTGGACATTATTGCGTCTGTATCAAGTCCGGGCACAGTATATAAACCTGTCCGTCGGTCTCCGGGACGGACAGCCGAACACGGCCCGTCCGAGGGGAGTTCGACGCCCGAGAGGCGAGGGTTTTTGCGGTGTCCCGCCGAGGTACCGCTATGGTCGACATCGACCTCGACTTGCAGGCAGTCGAGGACCAGATGGAGAGCGAAGGAGGCGAGGGGAGCCGCATCGTCCTCGGCGTTCTCGACGGGACGACGGCCGACGAAGAGTGGCTGGCGGAGGTCGACGGCGGTGCGGTGCTCGTCCTCGCAGTGGAGGGCGACGTGAACGAACTCGCCGCCGGGTTCGCCCGCGATATTTCCGACGCGGGGGGCACGCTGATGAAGTTCCGCGATTTCCTCCTCGTCACGCCGCCCGGCGTCGTCATCGACACCGACCGGCTGTAGGCCGTCGGTCGGCGGAGTGTTACTCGGGCGAGACGAACGTCAGGCAGTGTCCGTCCCGGTCCGTCACCCGGACGCCCTCCGCGAGCGTCGTCACCGAGCGAGCGTCCTCAGCGACCGCGTCCGCGGCCGCCGCCGGGTCGTCAGCCGTCACCCCGAGGTCGACGTGGACCCCGCCGCGCCCGTCCGCGAGGCCAAGTTGTGGCTCCCAGAGTTCGAGGTCGAACGCCCCAGCGGTGAGTCTGACCCGGCGCCGTTCGTCGCCCCGTCCCATCACGTCCAACCCGAGCGCGCGGTAGAACGACTCCGCCCGGTCGAGGTCGGTGACCTCTAGCACGACCTCGAACAGGCCGGTGATGCCGTCGCCCTCACCCTCGCGCTGGCCGATTTCGACGCAGTTGCCCTCCGTGTCGTAGAAGTACAGGGACTTCGCCGACCCGAACTGCTCTTCCACGAGGTCGAACCGCTCGGAGAGTCGGTCGACCCAGCCGTCGTACGCCTCGAACGGCGTCGCAAGCGCGTAGTGGGTGTGGAGGCCGCCCCGTGGGACCGTGCTGGGGCGGCGGAGAATCAGGTCCGTCTCGCCCGCCGCGAACGCCACCTCCGTGTCCGTCTCCCGCACCGGTTCGAGGCCGAGAAACGTCTCGTAGAACGACCGGGCACGGTCGAGGTACTTCACTTCGAGTGCCAACCAGCGTGGGCCACCGAGCATACCCCGACTTCGATGCGGTCGGCCTTAGCTCTCCTGCCGTCGCGACGTAGGATGTGTGTCTTTTTGGTTGCGGCCCCCGTGTCTCGGGGTATGCCGATGAAAGGTTCCGGCCCAGCGACGGACTTCGAGGAAATCGACCGGCGTGACGAGGGCGTGGGCTGGATAGCCTACCCCGACGAGCGGATGCAGCGTGCGAGTCACGCGTTCGCCGTCGACGGCGAGGTGTGGGTCGTCGACCCCGTCGACGTGGACGGACTGGACGATTTGCTCGCCGAGTTCGGCGACGTGGCCGGCGTCGTGACGCTGTTGGACCGGCACAAGCGCGACGCCGACACGGTGGCCAACCGCCACGACGTGTCCGTGTACGTCCCGGAGTGGATGGACGGCGTAGCGGGGAAACTCGACGCGCCCGTCGAGCGCGTGTACCGGGAACTCGGTGACACGGGCGTCGGCGTCCACAAACTCGTCGACAACGCGTTCTGGCAGGAGGCGGCCCTGCTGATAGAGGACCGGAACACGCTCGTCGTCCCCGAGTCAGTCGGGACGGCGTCGTACTTCCGAGCGGCCAGCGAACGTCTCGGCGTCCACCCGATGTTGCGCCTGATTCCGCCGAAGAAACTCCGCCAGTTCTCGCCGGACCGTGTGCTGGTTGGACACGGCGCGGGCGTCCACGAGGACGCGACGCGGGCACTCGAAACGGCACTCCGCGGGTCGCGGACGAAGTCACCGGGGCTGTACGCGAAGACGCTCAAAGAGTTCGTCCTCGGGTGACTTAGACGGCCGCGCGCTCCTCGTTTTCGAGGTTCCCCGTCTCCCACCGGCGACGGTCGGCGAGCAGCTGCCACCCCTCGTCGGTCAAGTCGTAGGAGTTCGTTCGGCGGTCTATCTCGCCTTTCTCCACGTAGCCGCGCTCCACGAGTTCGTCGAGGTTCGGGTAGAGTCGGCCATGGTTCACCTCGCCTTCGTAGTAGGTTTCGAGTTCGGACTTGACAGCGAGCCCGTACGGGGTTTCGAGTCCCGCGAGGACGTAGAGAACGTCACGCTGGAACGCACTGAGGTCGTGCATCGTATGATACATGTCGTGTTTTGACAAGGATAGCAGTATTGGCAGAATCCCTTCGTTTTCGGGTAGATGCCACTCAATAACCGGCCAGTTCCTCCGGTTCGGTGGCGGCCCACGGCGGTGCTGTTATACCAGTCAGCCCCCAAACCTGACCGTGGTTCACATCACTCGCGGTCTGGCCGAGACGTTGCTCCGGTTCGGGTCGGAGCGTGACCCCGACACGGTGACGGTGCCGCTCTCAGTGGTCCGAGCGGCCGAACTCGACCGGACGACGCTCCCGGACGATACCCCCGTGTTCAGCGACTTCTACCTGCCGGACGCCGGTGGCTCGGTGAAAGCAGTGTTCGGGATGGACCTCGGGACGCCGGTCGGTCAGACCGAGGGTCGGTTCGTCTCACACCCCGAGGGGGACCTCTCGGTGTCCATTACGGACGACCTGCACGAAGTCGTGTTCGTCGGCGTCCCGCCGTGGGAGGTTTCGGACCTCGCAGCGTTCGACCGGAGCGGCCGCCGGAAGGACCTGACGCTGGTCGACGCCGCGCCGCCCGAGGAGTCCGTCTCGTTCTGAGGCCCTACTCCAGATAACCCAGGTCCTGCAGTTGCTCGGCTATCGACGCGAACTCCGACTCGGTGAGTTCGCCCCGCTGTTGGTGTTGGATGACGATACTCCGTAGGAGAAATCGGACGAGGTCGCTCGTACTGGAGAAACTCGTGCCCTCGATGGTGTCCTCGACGCGGTCCGCGAGGTCCGTCGGAATCGAGACTGTCGTGTAATCTGTCATGGTCCAAGCAAGGCGAGGCCGGCGGATAGGTATTGTGTCTACAGGGCCGGCGCGAAGGGATAGGTATTTTCCCGGCAAGAGACGAAACACGAGTACGATGGGAGTTCGGCCACCGCAACAGGACGACGACGAACCCGATGCCATCGAGTTCGGCATCGCGGCACTGGACGCCCGTCTCTCCGAGGCGGACGTGCGGTACCCCGCGGACAGAGAGACACTCGTGACCGCACTCGGCGGGACCGAAATCCCCTACAACGCCGCCGGAAACACCGTCGCCATCGGTGAGGCCATCGACAGGGCGGGACGGTCACAGTTCGAGTCCGAACAGGACCTCCTGAACACGCTGCACCCCATCTTCGAGGAGATGCGCGAGTCGGCGTCCTCCAGCATCCTCATGCAGTTGCGCGCGTTGGTCCCGTTCTAGTCTTCGGTGTCGCCGCGTGCGGTCACGCTCGGGTCCGACTGCTCGCGTCGCTCTGTCGTAGTGTCGTGGGGTGCCGGGCCGGTCCCGGGACCGCCGTCCTCTCCCGGTGGGTTCCCGCGGTGAAGTTGTTCCGCGAGGTCTTCGAGCCGGTGGGTCTGTTCCCGGTTGAGTGTCACTATCATGTCCGAGAGGACGCCGAACATCAACAGCTGGACGCCGAAGATGATACCGAGCGTGCTGACGACGGCGATGACCTCGTGTGACACGCCACGTGTCAGCCAGTCGACAGCGACGTACGTCCCGAGCAACAGGCCTGCGAGAGTGCTCAACCCCCCGACGCTCCCGAAGTAGAACAGCGGATTGTTCGTCTTCGCCATCCGGTAGAGCGTCAGGATGATGACACCCCCGTCCCGGAACGGGCTGAGGTTCGTCTCGGACTCGTCCGGGCGCGCCTTGTAGGTTATCGGCACCACTTCGGTCGGGACGCCGTGTTTGACACACTCGACGGCCAACTCCGTCTCGATGCCGAAGCCGGTGGCGTCGAGGTTGAGGCGTTCCATCGACTCCCGGGTGAACGCCCGGTAGCCGCTGAGGATGTCGCCGAGTTCACGGCCGTGAATCCAGCGGAACCCGCCGTTGATGATGCGGTTGCCGAAGCGGTTGAGGCGACTCATCGCTCCGTCCTCCATGTCCGCGAACCGGTCGCCGATGACGTGTTCGGCCCGTCCGGCGAACAGCGGGTAGAGCATCGCGTCCGCGTCCGCCGCCCGGTACGTCGCGTCGCCGTCGAGCATCAGAACGTACGGGACGTCCACGTAGTCCATCGCCTCCCTGACGGCTTGGCCCTTGCCTTGGCCGGACTGTGTGACCACGCGCGCACCACGGTCCTCGGCGATAGCGGCCGTTCCGTCGGTCGAATCGCCGTCCACGACGAGGATGTTCTCGAAGCCGTGGTCGGTGAAGTCCTCGATGACGGACCCGATGGTCTCGGCCTCGTTGAGCGTTGGAATGAGGACACACACGTCCGAGCGGTCGGGCATCGTGGCTGTATGGTCACCACGCGCGCAAAAAGGTACGGTTCCCGTGGTCCGATTACACCGGGGGTTCGGGCCAGCCGTCAGTCGTCGGCCCGCTGGTCACTGGTGTGTTCCCACATCTCGGCACACCCACAACCGTCTTCGACGTCTTCGAGATGCGCGTCCACGGGTTCCTGAGAGTGTTCGTCGGACATGGTTACTCGGTTCCTGAGTAACTGTAGTGGCTTCCTCGTATAAATAGATTTTCCAATGCCGCCTGCCAGTCTCGAAAGCACTTACAGCCACGACACCGGACGTGTTGGTGTGACCGACCGACGTTGTGAACCGGACGGACGGGGTTCGGCCGACGGACGTTCCTCGCCACCTCCGTGGCCGCTGGTGGTCTCCTCGGCGCCACCCCGCGGCACAGACGGCGACTGACACGCGTCCGGAGAGGCCACCCGTTTACAAACCCCCACACCGATAGCTGCGGGTATGGCAGAGGACGTGCCCGACGTGTTCGACCACCTCGGACTGACGGAGTACGAGGCGACGGCACTGACGAACCTGCTGACGCTCGGGCGCACGACGGCCCCGAACCTCGCGGAGGCGACGGGCATCCCGAAGGCGCGTATCTACGGCGTCCTCGAATCGCTCTCGGACCGCGGGTACATCAAGATGATTCCGGGCCGGCCCAAGGAGTACCAGCCGAAAGCCCCCGAAGAAATCCTCGACAGGGCCGTCCAGAACCGCCGACAGGACTACGAGCAGTTCCGGCAGGACCTGGAGGACGTCCGCGAACAGTTCCTCGCGGAGTTCGGCCCCCGGTTCGAGCGGGCGAGCGAGGACATCACGCCGACCGAGGAACTGTTCCACGTCGTCGACGTGGGCGGGCCGAGCGAGCGCGAGACGACGGAACTGTACCACGACGCCCGAGAGCGGGTCCGCGTCATCACCAAGAGCTTCGAGTACTTCGACGCCGTCCGCCCTGCCTTCGAGGACGCGCTGGACCGGGGCGTTGACGTAGACGTGCTGCTGCTCGACCCCGACCACCTGAGTGCCGAGAACCGACCGGTACAGGAGCGGATGGTCGACCGACTCACCGAACAGTATCCGTCCGTCGACCTGCGGTTCAGCGCGGCGAAACTCCCGTGGCGCGGCACCGTCGTCGACCCGAGCATGGACTACGAGACGGGGCGGGCCATCTTCCTCGTCGAGGAGAAGGACGTGCCCCTCCACATGCGGCAGGCAGCCATCACCGACAACGGGTCCTTCGTGGCCGGGTTGTGGCGGTACTTCCAACTGACGTGGGAGTACGAGAGCGACCCCGTCAGGTGATGTACCCCAGTTCCTGCAGGCGGTCCTCGACGTCGGAATCGAGGTCAGAGACGCCCCCAGTGTTCTCTCGCGGTTCGAGCGAGTCGGCGACATCGTCGAGTGCCGCTCGCATCGTCGCCCGCACGTCCTCGTCGTCTAGTTCCGTCGACTCGTCCGGTGTCTCGACGTAGTCGTAGAGTTCGCCGCCTTCTGTCGCCCACGACTCCGTTTCGGGGTCCCACTCTCTGATGTACTTGTGGCGGCCGCGGACGAGCGCGCGTTCGTACTTGTCGGCTTCCGCTGCCGCGCGGTTACCCTGCACCGCCCGGACCTGCTCGACGAAATCCGCCGCCTGTCCCTGTCGCTCCATGTATACGTCTCGGTTCGCATCGACCGAGAGCCAGTCCGACCCGCGTATCGTGGAGTCGACGCCTTCCTCTGGGTCGATGCCCGCTAGCTGGCAGACCGTCCGGTACAGTCCGATGAGGCCGACGGAGTGGTCGATACGGCCACTCCGGTCGGTCCCAGCGACCACGAGCGGCACCTTCGTCACGGGATTGTACAGCCCTGTCCCGTGGTAGAGGTAGCCGTGATCGGCGATGGCGACGCCGTGGTCCGCCGTGACGACGAACACCGTATTCTCGTCCACGAGTTCGTCGTACACGTCGCCGATTCGCTCGTCCAAGTAGGCTATCTCGCCGCGGTAGTTCTCCTTCAGCGTCTCTTTCTGCTCGTCGGTGAGGTCCGCACCGGGCATCCCGCTGTCGTATTTCCACCCTTCCACGTCCGGTGAACCCTCGTCCGTGCCGTACCCATCCGGCGGCTCGAAGGGATTGTGGGCCTCCATGTAGTTGACGAACACGAACGAGGGGCTGTCGAACTCGTAGTCCGTAAGAAAGCGGTTCGTGGCCCGTGCGCCGTTGTCGCCGAAGTGGTAGTTGTACTTGAGTTGTGAGGCGTTGCGAAGCGACTGCACTACGTCTTTGTCGCGGTTCTTCCAGACGTGGCCGAGGATTTCGAGGTACTTCCGCGGGCCGGAGTCGTGGTCTCGGCCGGCGATGAACTCGTTCCAGTCGATAACGTTCTCGTCGTCGGAGACGGCGTGACTGCTCTCCGCTACGTCGAAGCCGCGGGTGAACCCGAACTCGTCGGTGAGGTGGACGTTGTTCGAGTACAGCACCGTCTCGTACCCCGCACCCGAGAGGCGTTCGGCGAGCGTCGTGTACGAGGGGTTGAGATAGGAGTTTCCCTTGTCGGTACCGTGTTCACCGGGGTAGGCACCTGTAAACAGCGACGCGTGCGTCGGCACCGTCCACGTCGCTGGGGCGAACGCATTCTCGAACAGGAGGCCGTCATCGGCGATGGCGTCGATGTTCGGCGTCAAGTCACCGCCGGCGTAACAGGAGAGCGCGTCCGCTCGCACCGAGTCCAGCATCAGGACGACGATGTCCGGGCGCTCAGACATGCGTACCGCTTCGAGGAAAGCCGGTCTATACCTTTCGTTGTCGGTAGGCACGACAGCAACGTCGAAGGCCGACCGAGTGGGCACAGCCACGTGACACCGTCCGGCGAAGAGGTTGGAAGATTTATACCCGTGCCACGTCACCCGTAAGGTAATGAATACGCCTTGGGCCGACGGTATCTCCATCTACCCGACGTTCGACACGGAACGGGACTGGCGCGCCCACGAGTTCTCGCAGGCGGAGAAAGAGCGGCGCAGAGGCCCCGACTTTCCCAAATCCGGGTCGCCGTCCTACGAGATGGACCAGCGCGCACTGCCGCAGTTACTCGACCTCCTCGGGACACACGACGTCAAAGCGATTTTCTTCGTGACCGGCGAATTCTGTGAGTACAACCCAGGGCTGGTCGGTGACATCGACGCGGCGGGCCACGACCTCGGAGTCCACACGCACCCACAGTTACATCCTGCCTTCGAGGGAGACCACGTTAACGACCTCGACGCCGGAATGCTGGCCGACTACGACAGTCCGGACATCCACACGATGATTGGCCGTGACTACGATATGCTCCGGGAGGCGGGGGTCGATACGGACCACTTCAGGGCCGGGAACCTCAGTTTCTCCCTCGATATCGCCAGACAGTTGAAAGCCCTCGGACTCACACACGACCACTCGATTCGGATGGCCATCGCCAAGGACGTGGCGAAGATTCCCCTGTACCTCCGCGTTCGCCGCCTCGGCCTCCGAGAGACGCCGGTCGTCCTCAACCCCGCGTACATCCACCGCGCGGAACACAACCGGCTGAAACCGTACCATCACGTCTTCAGTGCGGCGTTCGGCGGCACGCTCAACCTCCACCCGATGGTCTTCGGGAACGAGAACCTAGACCTCGACGACGACTACAGACGGCTGGAACAGTATCTTTCGCGGTGTACTCACCGACTCGGCGACGGGGTCGACGATGTCGTCGAGAACGCAGCGACACACCCATGAGCGGTGCGGGCCAGTCGGACGACGAGTACGGCGTCGTCCTCCTCTCTAAGGCAGGGGTAGGTGGGGGGAAGCGGGAGACGCTGGCGCGATTGGCGGACACTGACGGCATCACCGTCGCCGGTGTCGTCGTCGAAGACATGATACACGGGTCGCTCCCGGAGTACGTCACGGACCTTCTGCGGAAGGTGATTCGCCGTCGTGGCAGTGGGTACCCAGTTCGTGGCTTCAACGCCGCTCGGGACATCGCCAAGACGGTCCGTAGTCGGCTCTCACCGACCGAGAGCGATGGCGACGGCGACACGGACCCGGACGACGACCCGCTCGCCGATGTCCCTGTCCGCGAAGTCTCCGACATGCTGAGCGACCGTGCGGCGAGCGAGATACGGGCGATGGACCCCGACCTCGCCATCGTCTGGGGGACGCGCATTCTGCCACGGCGTATCTTCGACATTCCGACCGACGGCTCCATCGGCGTCCACGCGGGGAAGATACCGGAGTACCGTGGCGGCCCCGCCGGCTTCTGGGAACTCTACTACGGCGAGGACGAGGCGGGCGTGACGGTCCAGAAGTTGAACGAGGAACTCGACGCCGGACAGATAGTCAAACAGGAGACGGTCGCCATCGACCCCGGCGACACACTCGCGGACGTGCGTGCGAAACAGCACGGAATCACGGCCGACCTCGTAGTCGATTCCGTCCGCGGATTGGCCGACGGGTCGCTTGAACCCAGAGACTGGGACGGCGAGAAACGCCCCGTCAACACGCCCCCCTCGCTCGGGCAACTGCTTGCGTTCCGGCTTCGAGGCCGACGGTAGTACTCCGTGAGTCACGGACCCGAGGATTGAAGCCCCGGGACTGTCCATCCGAACCCGAATGAGTGAGTCGCCGCAAGTGTCGGTGGTCGTCCCCGCCTACAACGAGGCCGACTACATCGAACAGTGTGTCCGGTCCGTCCTCGAACAGGAGGCGTCCGTGCCCTTCGAGATGGTCGTCTGTGACGACGCGTCAGCCGACGAGACGCGCTCGATTCTCCGGTCGCTCGAATCGGAGTACGACGCCCTGAGGGTCCTCGAAAACGACGAGAACCGGGGGATGTTCCCCACTTCGGAACGGTTGGTCAACGCAGCAGAGAGCGACCGAATCGTCCGAATGGACGCCGACTCGTACATGAAGCCGGGAACCGTACAGGCACTGTCGGAGGCTTTCGACGCCGGTGCGGACATCGTCTACGGGAAAATCGACGTGGCAAACACCCAGTCGCTCCACCCGGCAGCCTCGCAAGTCGGGAAAGAACAGGGCCGCGCGACGTGGTGGGGTGGGGCCTGCATGGGTGTGCGGCGGGGGTTGCTGTCGGACGGCACCGAGGAGGTGGACGGTATCGGGCCGAAGATGAAGTACCTCGGGCCCAAGCACCAAGTCGAAGCACTCGACGTCGACGTGACGACACTCGAAGACGTGGGCGTCTACTCTAACTTTCCGACCGACTTGCAAGGAGTTCTCCGTCGCAAGTACGAGTCAGGGACGTTGTACATCGTCGAGTGTCGACACAGCCCAGAGAACTTCTCGTTGTCAGAGATGCGCGGACCGCTGTTCTGGACCGTCTTCGCTGCCGTGGCAGTGGCGTCCCTCAGGTTCTCGAAACTTCGGTCCCTCGCGGCACTCCTGTTGTGTATCCCCCTCCTACAGTACGGCCGCGATGCACCGCTCGCCGTCGATATTTCCGACCGGGAGTCGTTTTATTTGCTCTACCCCCTGTACAAGTCCGGTTCCGGTCTCGCCAGAACTGCGGGCATCTGGCGGCGTGCCGACGCGCTGGTCGACATTCTCGCACGGAAGTGGTCGTTGTCGGACCGTTCGCCGGAGAATTGAGGGGAAAAAATAAGAGGAGTCGTTCGGTTGAACCGCCATGGACAAGGCCGAGTTCTTGGAGTGGATCGACTTCGAGGAAAACCGGTTCCATCCGTTGGTCTGGTTGAACGGGGACCCGGACATCGGGGAGGGAGTCTACCTCGGATTCTTCAGCGTCGTCAACGCGAAAGACTCGGAGATACGCATCGGAGATGGGTGTGATATCGCGCCGTTCGTCTCGCTCAACTGTGCCGACTCCCACCGCAAGTGTCTCGGACTGACCGAGGAGGTGGACAGGTCTGCCATCGAACTCGAACACAACGTCTTCATCGGGACACAGACGGTCGTGAAACCCGGTACGACCATCGGCCACCACAGCGTCGTCGGTGCCGGTGAAGTTGTCTCGGGTGACATCCCGCCGTACTCGCTCGTCGTCGACGGAACGGTGGAGGAGGGATACTACGAGACGGCGGTCCGTGACGCCACGGAGTGAGTGGCCGGTCGGGATTTGAATGTTTTTATGTAGTTGTGTGGCAATACGATAGTAATGTCGTATTCCCGTGTTCGAACTCTCATCGGCAGTGTGCCGGGGGGCGACACTGTCCGGGGTCTGGTTTTCTGGTCACGGTCGAACAGTCGTGTCGCGTCAGAGGGGTACCGATGACTGGGTCGAACGAACTGGGCCAAGTCGAACTCGGCACGCCCGTTGTCGGCGAAGACGAACTCGACGCTATCGCGGACGTGTTCGAGACGGGCTGGGTCCTGAACGGTCCGACGACTCGTGAATTCGAGGATGAATTCGCGGAGTACGTCGGTGCGGAACACGCTGTCAGCGTCGTCAACTGTACGGCGGGAATGGACATGGCACTGAACGCACTGGACCTCCCCGAGGACGCGACGGTTATCGTCCCCGGACAGGCGTTCATCGCCAACGGTATCGCCATCGGACAGAACGGTTTCGAACCGTTGTTCGTCGATGTCGACCCGGAGACGTACAACATCACTGCCGACGCCATCGCCGAACGCGGGGCGGAGGCGGACGCTGTTCTGTTGATACACCACGGCGGCTATCCCTGTGACATGGACGCTATCATGGACGTTGCGGACGAGTACGACCTCCGGGTCGTCGAGGACGCCGCTCACGCACTCGGGAGCGAGTACGAAGGCGAGAAAATCGGTGTTCACGGGGACGCGACGGTGTTCAGTTTCGGCCCACTCAAGATGATAACGACCGGGATGGGTGGGATGGTGACGACACCACACGAGGATGTCGCGGACAACGTCGAGACGCTGCGGTCGTACGGGATGGACACCGACGCGTGGAACCGCGAAGAGGACCCGAAGCCGTGGCAGTACTCCATCCCACAACTGGGCCACAACTACCGCCTCTCGGACGTTGCATCCGGGATGGGGCTGGCACAACTGGAGAAAGTCGAGGACTTCATCGCTCACCGCCGCCAGCGTGCCGCCGAGTACACTGCGGCCTTCGACGATGTCGACGGCATCGAGACGCCGCCAGTAACCGACAATCGGCGGCATACGTATCTCTACTACGTTGTCCGCGTCACCGACGAGTATCCTCTCTCCCGGGACGAACTCGCGCACAAACTCATGGACGCGGATGTCGGTATCAGCGTCCACTGGGACCCGGCACTCCACCACCACCAACTGTTCGACGAGCAGGGCCCCACGCCGACGCTCCCCGTCTCTGAGCAGTTGGCCGACGAGCTATTGACGCTACCGATGCATCCAAGGTTGACGAAGGCAGAAGCCGAACACGTAATCGAACTAATCGATACGGAGACAGATAAATGACAGAACACATCGCAGTCACTGGTGCGGCCGGCTACATCGGGAGTGCCTTGCTGCCGCTACTCCAGGACGACGACGACGTATCGCAAGTGACCGTTCTCGACGACCTCTCTTCGGGGTCGCGGACGAACCTCGAAGCGGTCGCGCTCAGCGACAATTTCAATTTCCGAGAGGTCGACGTCCGGGATTACGGTGAGGTCGAGAACGGCCTCGCCGGCGCCGACGGTGTCATTCACCTCGCGGCCATCACGGGCGCGCCGAGTACCCACGACCGACCCGACGAGACACGAGCAGTCAACTACGAGGGAACGGAGAACGTCCTCGCGGCCGCGGCCAAGAACGACCTCGACAACGTGGTGTTCGCCTCGACTTGTAACCTCTACGGGCGGGCAGCCAGCGACAACCTCGACGAGACGATAGAGCCTGACCCACTTAGCCCGTACGCCGAGACGAAGTACGAATCCGAGCAGTTGGTCCGTGAACGCGCCGAAGAACACGGCTTCAACGGGATTTCTCTCCGGATGAGTACGAACTACGGCTACGCGCCCGGCATCCGGTTCAACCTCGTCATCAACTACTTCGTCTTCCGGGCTCTCACAGGGGAACCGCTGACCGTGTACGGCGACGGGAGCAACTGGCGACCCTACATCCACGTCCGA
This sequence comes from Halorientalis litorea, assembly GCF_023028225.1. Classification (NCBI taxonomy): domain Archaea; kingdom Methanobacteriati; phylum Methanobacteriota; class Halobacteria; order Halobacteriales; family Haloarculaceae; genus Halorientalis; species Halorientalis litorea. The sequence continues at coordinate 93,279 of NZ_CP095482.1, read as the reverse complement.
GACGCGGCCCGGGCGTACAAACACGCCGTGCTAAACCCCGAGAAATGGGACGACGACGTGTACAACGTCGGTCTGAACGACCAGAACTACCGTGTCGAGGAAATCGCGGAAATCGTCCGTGAAGAGGTCGGCGACGTGGAGATAACCTATCTCGGCGACAAGAACCCCGGACCGTCCTACAACGTCAACTTCGACAAGGTCAAGCAGACGGGCTTTCAGCCGGAATGGTCCGTCCGTGAGGGGGTCAACGACCTCGTCAACCGGTTTGTGGCGGACGACCGGACACAGTACTCGCTGGATGGCTGATGTCGACGGTGGAGACGCGCGCGGAGCTTCGTCATGAGTAAAATCGCCTGCATCACCGGCGACGTTCACCACGACCTCGGGAATACCCCGTGGGACAGCGACGAGCCCGAACACGCACTCGAATACGCTCGCCTCCTCGACAGAAAGGACGCGAAGGGAACGGTGTTCGTCACCGGCAAGTGCGCCCGCCGGAGTGCCGAAACCATCGGCGAAATCGCCGCGATGGACTGCATGGAGGTCGGTGCCCACACCTATCAAGCGTTCAAAATCGCACCGACGATACTACCGCGCGGCGGGTACCCGGTTGACTACAACGGGAAGACGTGGAACATCGACCTCAGACAGGGGCACCACTACCTGATGTGGGCCATCTGGGGGTCGTTCTACGGCCCGCTGTGGTATCAGAAGTGGAACGTGGGCCGGACGGTCCGCGCGCTCAGAGAGGCCGGCGTCGAACCGACCGCGTGGCGGACGCACGGGTACGACAGCGGTGACATCACCTTCGAGGCACTCGACCATCACGGCTTCTTCGCCGTCAGCGACGTGCGCGCCGACGAGTTCGACGTGTATCGACAGACTGGCGACCTTTGGCAAGCGACCATCGTCGGTCCCACCGACGAGATGGTCAGCCCGGACGGCGACAACGAGGCGTATCGGCGACAGTTCTTCGAACACGTCGAGCGCGCGAGTGACCGCGCGGAACCGGTCGTCTTCCAGATGCACCCCAAGCGACAGGCCATGATGGAGTACGACCACCTCGCGGAGGCAGTCGACCGTCTCCGTGCTGAGGGATACGAGTTCATGACGCTCACGGAAGCCGTCTCGGAGTTGACGGGCGTCCCCGCCCCAGCAGGACTGCGGTGACACCGCACGCTCAGACGAAGCGGCGGACGAACCGCTCGATACGTGGACTCTCGAAGCCCGTTCGGTCCCGCATCGCTTCGAGAATGTACACGTCTTCCTCTTTGAGGCCACCGATGCTCATCAGAACGAACCCGTAGACGAAAAGATAGACCGTCCCGACGGGGAGAATCATCAGGTAGTGGATGTCAGTCGCCCACCCGAGACCGACGAAGATTGCTACCGTCGACACGGCGGCGGCGGCGACCGGTTCCACGAAGTCCGGCCTGAGTGGCGAGATACGCTTCCAGAGGTACAGTTCGACGCCCGGAAGTATGCCGTCTAATCCGATTGCGACGCTGGTTGCGATGGCCGCGCCGACGATGCCGAGCTGCGGGATGAGGACGAGGTTCATCAGGAAATTCAACACGCCAGCGACGGCGTGGTTCGCGAGGATGATGTTCGAGTGCCCCATACTCTTGATGACCGTGCCACTCATGCTGAACGTCGTCTTGACAAGCATCGCGATGCCGATGAGTACCACCACGCTCGCGCCTTGTCGGAACTCCGTCCCGAACAGTCGCACGACATCGGAGGCGAACGGGAAGACGAACGCCACCATCGGGACTGTCAGGACCAGCACCCACTTGTTCGATATTTTCAACACCGATTCGAGTTCTCCGAGTTCGTCCTTCCCGACGAGTTCCGAGAGGACGGGTCCCGTGATTGCTCCGAACGCCGTGAACCCGATTTGCATCACCATCGCCACCTGCAACGCGATGTTGTAGATACCGACGTCGGCGTTGACGCCGAAGTACCCGAGCATCAACACGTCCGTCCAGTCCACCACGAGGTTGAGCGCGCCCGTGAACAACAACGGAATCGAGAACACCAACAGTTCCCGTGGCTCGTAGCGTGCCCCACCGCGTAGCACGGGGAATTCTCGACCCTCGACGAAGTAGAGACCGACGAGCAGTGTGCCGACCATCGCCGTCGCGTACCCGAAGACGAGACTGACCAGCGTGTCGAACCCTGCCAAGTAGAAGGCGAGAAATCCGGTTATCTTGAGGATGCCCTGCAGGATGTTCTGTGCGGCGACCTGAAAGTCGATGCGCTTGAGTCCCCGGAGCGTCGCCATAAATACCGACGAAAGGGCCTCCAAGGGGACGACGAACGCAATCAGGTAGAGGACACGCGAGGGTGTGCCGGGGTCCAGAAGCAGGTCCGCGAGGTACTCGTGGCCTGCAGCGACGACGACGGCGACGAGGAGACTCGATACGAGGACTGCGACGACGGCGATACGGACTGTGCCACGGGCGCGTGCCTCGTCGTCTTGGCCACGATAGTACGCGACGTAGCGGTTGACGCCGCCACGGAGGCCGAGGAGAGAGACGATTTGCGAGAAGCCCAGCACTGCGAGTGCGACGGAGAACACCCCGAACCCGTCGGCACCGGCGACGCGGGCGATGACCCAGTAGAACGCGAAGTGACTGACCTTCGAGAACACCGACCCGAACAGGCTGAACCCGGCACCCTTGACGAGCGTCCGCAGAGACTCTCTGCTCGCCACGGTTACTGGTCGAGGTAGCCCAAGTCTTGCAGGCGCTCTTCGAGTGCCTGTCCGTCGCCGCGCCCGCTGGCGGCGATGTCGTAGTGACCCGGTTCGACTCGCTCGACGGGACGCTCGGCGGGGTCGCTCCCCTCGGCGAACATCTCCGTGACGACTCGCCCCTCCAACGTCTCGGGTACCGGACAGTCGAGTAAGTGGAGAATCGTCGGGGCGAGGTCCAGAATCTCGGCGTGGTCGTCCAGCGATGCCGACTGAACGTCCGGACCGTGGCCCATGAAGATGCCGTCGCGGGCGTTCAGCATACTCCACTCGCCGAGGTCACGGTAGAGGTCCTCACCGCCGAAGTCGCCGTCGACGTGGACGCCCGGACCTTGGTCCAATACGAGGTCGGGTGCCTCCGCCGCGAACCGACCGCTGTACACCTCGTCACCACGTCGAACCTCCCGGACCGTCGGCGCGTCCGACCCGGGGAGCGTCAGCGATTCGAGCCCCTCGGTAATCTCCGTGATCGCTCGTTCCCGTCCGGAGTCACTCAGTTGTGGGTTGAGATAGATGGGGCCTTGTCCGCTCGCTACCGCCACCGAGGCGTCCCAATCTATCAAGTCCGTCGCGTACGCTTGGTTGATGGCACCGGTCTCCTCGGGGAGGCTGTTGACCATCGAATCCGGCGTCACCCGCTTGAGCGCGTCGGCGATGCCGAGCGTGTTGACGACGGCTCGGACCCGTGTCCGCGTGAGGCCGACTCGCTCGAAGAAGCCAGTGACGGCTTCGTTCATGTCGAGTTCGAGGAAGCCGTTCCGTTCGAGCCACGTGTTGACGTGGAATATCTTCTCGATGGGTGCGGACCCGTGGTCACTCATCAACAGCACGTTCACGTCCTGTTCCAGAAATCGTCCGAGCGCGTCGTCGATTCGCTTCCAGCCTTCCAGCGTCTTCTCGTGGTCGCCGAGGAAGTGCTGGAGTTGGTTGATGTGGAACGTCGTGACGTGGAGGAAATCGAGGTCACGTTCCTCGAACAGGTCGGCCGCGACCGAAAAGCGGAGGCCGATGAGGTCGATTATCTCGTCGACTGCGTCCATCCCCTGCTCGTTGATGGACGTGTCGGCGCGCACCTTCCAGTCGTACTCGGATTCGAGGCGGTCTTCGAGGGTCGCAGGGTTGGTGTACCCCTCGTTCTCGGCGTCGGGGCCGCCGGCTATCATGAACTCGTCTACCTCCCGCGGCGGGTACTGGATGGGGAGGTTCACCACACCGGCGGACTGGTCGTTCTCGTTGAGATAGTCCCAAATCTCCGGCGTGATGAACTTCCGGTCGTTCGGGTAGTGGATGCGCTCGCCCTCGAAGTCGACGTTCTGCCACCAGAAGATGCCGAACTCTCCGGGGTTGCGGCCAGTCGCGTAGCATTTCCAGTTCGGAGAGGTGACCGGCGGCAGGCAGGCGTGCATCGGTTCGTAGACCCCCTCCTCGCGAACGCGGCGGAGGTTCGGGAGTTCGCCGTCGTCCACCCACCCGTCGATAACGTCGATGGCCGCACCGTCGAGGCCGAGAATGACGACAGGTCTCATTGCCCGATGGCTGGGGCACGGCTCTACATACGCTTTCGGGTTCGCTACCGCTCTCGGACGGAGTTTTCGACCGGCGGTTGCCCGGAGAGAAGAGACAGAACGTTCCCGACGAGAGGGCGACGGGCCTGCACGCTGAAGTACCCACAGCGGGCGAGGTACCGCCAGAGAAAGTCTACGGCGTCGAGCGTGCCGTGGTCGACGCGCCGGTAGAGGCGGAGCCAGTTGCGCAGTCGCCACTCGTGATAACTGTCACTCCCGCGGAAACCGTGGTCGTGGACCACCGGCGCGGCGGGCGTGTACACTAGGTCGTAGCCGGCCCGCTTGACGCGGTGGCTCACGTCGGTGTCCTCGAAGTGTGCCCGACCCTCACCTCGTCGGCCGAAGCCTTCGTCGAAGCCACCGATGTCTTCGAGAACCGACCCCCGGAAACTCATGTTCGCACCGCGGAGGTGGTCGACGGACGCCCGGACTGAGGAGTCGAAGTTGTCGATGACCTCGCCGTTCGCCCGGAGTTCCGCCACCGGCGTCACCGCACGGAGGTCTTCGCCCGGGTCGAGGACAGGCCCGCCGACGCCGCCCACGCCGTCGTCCTCGAACTCGGCGACGATTGCGCGGAGCCACCCCGGGTCGACGTAGGCGTCGTCGTCGAGGAACGCGACGATGTTCCCCTCACAGCGTTCCAGCGCGCGGTTCCGTGCGTTCGGCAACCCCTCCGGCGGCGCGCTGACGTACGTGACTGGGAGGCCCGGCACCGTCTCGACCACGTCGGCGTCGTCGCCCGAGTCCACGAGGACGACCCGGTAGTCGTCGTAGGCGAGTTCCGAGAGACGAGAGAGACACGTCTCCAACTTCTCCCGGCGGTCCATCGTGCAGATGACCACGTCCACGGCCGGGTCGGCGGTCATCGTCGCGTCCCCTCGTCCCGGGCGCGTTCGTAGAGTGTCGCCATCCGGTCGGCCTGCACGCCCCACGTGAACTCGGCGACGGCCTTCTCGCGGGCGGCCTCGCCCAGTCGCTCCCGCAGTCCGGGGTTCGTGGCGAGGCGTTCGAGTGCGGCCGCGAGCGCGTCGACATCGCCAACGTCGACCAGCAGGCCGTCCTCCTCGTGGACGATTTGCTCCTCGACTGCCGGGATGTGCGTGCTGACGACCGGTTTCCCGCTGGCCATCGCCTCCACGTTGACCACCGGGAACCCCTCGTGTTCGGAGGGGAGACAGAACGCGTCACACGAGGCGTAGTAGTGGTGTATCTCCCCGTGTTCGACTTCCCCGGCGAAGGTCACCGCGTCGCGGATGCCGCGCTTTTCGGCGCGGGCTTCGAGGTCCGAGCGGAGCGTCCCGTCGCCGACGAGGAGGAGACGCGCCGGCGTCGACTCGCGGAGGCGCGCCACGGCGTCGACGAGTTCTGCCAGCCCCTTCCCGGCGTCTAGACGGCCGACGAACAGCACTGTAAACTCGTCGCGGTCGATGGCGGGGGACACGTCCGGGTGGAACCTGTCCGTGTCGACGCCCGCGTACACCGTCCCCGCGATATCGAGGTCCAGCCACGTCTCCACGCGCCCGGCCGTCGTCTCGCTGTTGCTCACGTACAGCGACGGGTCCGCGTGGCGCGCCATCACGCGCCAGCGAATCGACGGCGACCGGATGCCCGGGAAGCGAAAGAGCGTCGGCACGTCGACTGCCCGTGAGACGAGGAGGTTGTCGAGGTAGTAGTGCGTCGAGAGGACGTCGATGCCGTCGGCGTCGATACGCCGGCCGAAGCGCGCGCCGCCGAACAGCGACAGCGACTCCACCTCCGCCGGGAGCATCTGTCCTGCCGTCGCCGTCCGCAGGAGGTCCGTCGCCCGGCGGGACTTGTCCAGCCACGGCAGGCCCGTCACGTCGACGTTCGGCAAGTCCAGTTCGGGGAGGATATCCCCGTCCCCGGTGTAGAGGACCACCTCGTGGTCGGTCTGGAGGCGACGAATCATCTCTCGGAGGAACGTCTCCGTGCCACCCGAGTACCGTGTCCCGACTGCGGGATTGTAGACCCCGATGCGCATTTTATTTATCCATGCCGGGTGATGGCCGACTATGGCCGACCCGACCAGCGTGTCTCAAGGGGCATTTCGGAGTGTTTTATCTCTTACTGATTCGGCGGCGACGCTCGACCCGCACGTCGCGGACGGCGTCACCGCCGAGGGGCTCGACCGGGGATTCCGCAAGAACAAACTCGCGACATCCGCGTTGGCCGACGCCGACGTGACCACCTCGCTGGCCAATCAGGAACCGCTGGCCGAGTCGATGTCTGCCCACGCGCGCCAACTCGAAATCCACGAGGACCGTATCGGCGTCGTCGAGGACCTCCTCGACGGCGAGGGGTGGGAGTATCTCCACATCAAGAAACTCAGGAACCCCTACAGCGTGATGGCGGACATCGACCTGCTCGTCACCGACGCCGACGACGTGGTCGAGATGTCGGAGAAACTCGTCGCCGAGGAGTTCACGCTCAAGCAGTCTCGCCTGCTCTGTCACCCGCTGAAGGTCAACGCACACAAGTACGTCGACGGGCAGAACAACCCGGTCGACATCTACCCCGACGCGATTTGGGTACGCAAGAAGGTCTGTGAGGGCCAAGCGGTACTCGACAGAGGCGAGACGACCGAGTTCGGCGGGCGGACGGTCCCCGTTCCGGACCCCGAGGACAGTTTCCACCTCGTCGCTACCCACGCCTACGCCCACATGCGACTCACGCTCGCGGAGGTACTCCACGGCTTCGAGATGGTCGATGCGGACTTCGACTGGGAGCGCGTCGTCGGGATGGCCCGGACCTACGGGTCGATGGACAGCGTCTACCTGTTCGTGCGCGCGATGGACGCCTACGCCGAGGCGTACCGCGCCGAGAACCCGGTGCCAGAGTGGGTACTCTCGGACCTCCGGGCGTCACGCCCCTCGAAGAAACTCGAGGCGTGGTTCGAGACGGCGGCCGACCCGTTCGTGTTGCCGTTGCAGGTGCCGCGCCGAATCGCCTGCGTCTCCTCCTCGGGGCACTACCTCCGGCGGTCGCTCGGGTCGATGTCGCCGGCGGACACGCTGTACGGCACGCTGACTCACTACGTCATCCTCGCGAATCAGGTGATATAGATGGGACGAGACACGGAGCGACTGGTCGGTGCAGGGCTGTTCGTGGGCGGCGCGCTCGCGCTGGCTGTGCCGGTACTGGTGTATCGAACGTGGTCCAAACCGCTCGGCGTCGTGCTGGGCCTCCTCGTCGTCGTGCCCGCCGTGCTGGCGATGAGCGCGGGCCGAAAGCTCAGGGCGTACCCGCCACGCCGTGAGATTACGCTGGAAAAACTCCGCGAGAACGCCCGGTGGTACCGGCTCTGGGAGCGGCTGGGGCTGGCTTAGGGTTCCGGATACGTCTCGACTATCCAGTCGGGGTAGACGTCCTTGTCCTCGGAGCAGAGTTCGACGGTTTCCAGTTCGGACATTGCCGCCTCCATAACCTCGCGTCGGGCCGCGGTGACGCCGGAGACCGTGGGGTCGAGGTACGCGTACGTCTCGATGGCATCGTGGGTGACCATCTCCTTGTCCGCGGTGGTCGTCTCCGCGAGTCGTCGCCCTGCCTCCGTGGCCGAAATCTCTCGCGGGCCCGCCTCTCCGCCTTCGAGGAAGTACACCGTCTCGAGCGGACAGGTGGTGCGCCGGTCGCCGATGATGCCGGTCACGTCGACTTTCTCGCGGGCCGAGTGGAGGACGCCGAGACCGGGCACGCCCTTGGCGAGTCGTTTCGCCACGATACGGAGGCGTTTTTTCCGTGACATCGGGATGTTCCCCATCGACGTGTACGGGCTGATGCCGACGGCGTAGTCCCACGCGTGAGCCTGTCCGTCGGCTGTGAGCAACACGGCGTCGTCGCCCATGAACGAGAAGCCGCCCCGGTCGTGGACGGAGAGACAGGTCGACGTCTTGCCCATGTCGTCCCAGCCGGTGATGAGCGCGCCGCCGTCGGGTCGGGAGCCACACCCACCGTGGACGAGCGTCGCGTCGCGGGCCAACAGCTCGACTGCGAGGACGGAGGTGAACAGCGAACCGATGTCCCCGCGTTTCTCGTACTGTTCGGTCATTTTGACGACGGTCTGGCTGTCGGCGTCGCCGAGGCCGGTGATGGACGCACGCAGGTCGAGTGGCAGGTTCCACTCCAGATACAGCGTGCCGTCGGGGTCCCAGCGGTAGCGCGAGCCGATTCGCCGCGGTGCCGCCTCGGCGTCCCAGCCGTCGAGGTCACCGACGACGAACCGCACGTCGGGGTGCTCCTCCAGTTGCGGGACTTCGTAGTATTCGGGAACCGGTACGTTCGTGTCTGTCGCTATCGACAACAGGTCGTTGATACGATAGTTCGTCACAGGTATCCAAGGTCCTCCAGTCTGTCTTCCACGTCGTTCCGTTCGTCCAAGTCGCCCTCGTCGCTCTCGGGCGTGTACGCGAGTGGCTCCCGATACTCCACCGACCGGTCGGCCGGTCCTCCAGCGAGGGCATCCGTCAGTACGGTGCCGTCTACGTCCTCGGGAACGGCCGACCCGAGGAGGTGGAGTATCGTCGGCGGCACGTCGAGAAGAGACACCCGGCCACGTTCGTCCGTCGCCGCGATGTCCGGTCCGGCACCGAGGAGGATTCCGTCGGGAGCCGCGTCGTGGGTCCCTTCGTTCTCCATGCCGGGGAACTGACCGAACGTGTCGGTGTACGGGTTGGCGTTGACGTTGTAGTTCGGGTGTGGCAAGACCACCACGTCCGGGACGAGGTGAAGGTACTCCCCGCTGTATCGCTCCTCGCGTTTCCACGCCTCGCTGACCACCGGGTCGCCAGTCTGCGGGTGCCGCAACGCGAGCAAGTCCTCGATGAGTTCTTCCCGGACCTGCTCGTAATCGTCGCGCGCGTCGGAGACGAACACGCCGTCGAAGTGCGTGTTACTCGCGGCCCGAATGGATGGCTCGTCGCCCCCGCCGTCGCCCGAGTCGGTGAGCCACGACTCGACTGCCGCCGGGAGGACGCCACGGAGGTTGATGCCCGTCGACTGCCGAACTGTCGAGTAGACGCGCTTTGCCAGCGCGTACTTTCGGCTGGCACCCGCCCCGGCGTCGTCGTCCCCGCGTTCGGCCAGCCACGTATCGAGGAAAAAGTCCCGTTCGGGCGGTGCGGTGAACCCGTGGTCCGAGACGACGAGCAGGTTCGCGTCCGGGAACTCCGCGCGGACCCAGCCCAAGAACTCGTCGACACGCTCGTAGACGGGCCGTATCATCTCGGGTGTGTCCCAGAGTTTGTGCTGGACGCGGTCGGTGGCGATGAACAGCACCGAGTAGAAGTCCCACTCCTTCTCCGTCATGAGGTGCTTGCTCGCCGTTGCACGGTGGTCGACGCTGTCTATGCACGCTCGCTGGATGTCTTCGCGTGACCCCCCGAGGTCCGGCCCGAAGGAGTAGTCCGGCACCTCTGCCCGGAGCTCTTCACCGAGCGACGACGGTGCGGTGAACTCCGTGGCATCGCTCGGTGTCAGCGGTCCCGCAATCTCGAAACCGTGCGCGAGGTGACGGGGCGGGTACGTGAGTACGGACCCGACGACGCCCGGAGCCATTCCGTCGTCGGCGAGGTAGTCCCAGAACCGTGGGCTGTGGAGCCGTCGGGAGTCCACGAGTACGTCGCCGTCCCCCTTCACGTCCTCGTTGAACGCGAACAGGCCGTGTTTGGCCGGGTTCTTGCCGGAGTTGAACGACGGCCACGCGGGAACGGATTGCGTCGGGACGACGGATTCGAGTGTGTGCGAGACGCCGCTCTCGGCGATGGCCGCGAAGTTGGGTAGTACCCCCGAAGCCACCCAGTCGTCGAGCAGGTCGTAGGTCGCGCCGTCGACGCCGACCAGAATCACGTCGTTCGACATACCCTTTGCCGTGACAACCCAACTCTCCCGCAAATACTTTCCGTTTCACCGGACAGTCCGACGGCTCACACGAGACTGAACTCGTCGTACCACGCGGTGACCCGTGACCCCAACTGCTCGCGGAACGCGTCGAACGCGAACGTCTCGACGTGTTCCCGCGGACTACCGGCAATTCCCTGACCCTCGAACCGCTCGACTGCGGCCGTGATATCGTCCGGCGACCCGTCGTGACAGTACCCGTTCTCGCCGTCCGTGACGAACTGGCCGGGGAACCCCTCGTCGCGTGTCAGACAGGCCTTCCCGCTCGCGTTCGCCTCGACGGGGACGATACCGAAGTCCTCGTTGCGGCCGTTGAACACCACGGCACGACACGTCCCGAGCAACGCCCGCTTTTCGCCCTCCGAGACGAACCCACGGTAGTCGATGGTCTCGCTCCTGCGAATCCGGTCCATCACGGCCTCGCTCACGTCGCCGCGGCCGCCCGCGAGGACCAACTCGTGGTCGGACTCCGCGAAGGCGTCGACGATGGCCGGCACGCCCTTCTCTTCGTCGAGACGGCCGAGGTGCAGGTAGAACCCGTCGTCGCCTGCATCGTCGTAGGCGTCGATATCGACGGGCGGGTACAGCACTTCGGACTCCCGCTGGTAGTACTTCCGAATCCGGCGGGCGATGACGGGGCTGTTCGCGAAGTAACGGTCCACTCTGCGGTCGACGGTGGCGTCTCGGAGACGCAGGTACCGAACCAGCGGCCGCGCGAGTATCCCCGTCAGCGAGTCCTTCCGGTCGTGATAGAGGTCGTAGAACCACCGTGGCGGAGAGTGACAGTAGTTGACGTGGAGCGTGTCGTCTGGCGTGATGACCGCCCGCGTCGTCGCGCCCGAGGTGACGAGTACGTCCGGGTGGCCGTAGTCGCGCCAGTCCACGTCCTCCCAGAGCGCGTACTCGAACACCCGGCCGGCGCGGGCCTGCAGTTTCCGGAGCGGCCGCGGCGACAAGCCATCGGTCACGTCGACGAACGCCACGTCTCCGTAGGGGTTGGGGTCGTCCGGGTCCGGCGACCCGACGGTGTACACCTGCCCACAGTCGAGTGCCTCGGCCAGTCTGGTCACGAGATACTCGGCTCCACCCCAGGCGTTGACGTGCCAGTGAGCGACGGCTACGTCGAGGTCAGCGAGTTCCACCCCGTCCTCAGGCCCCGCCCCTGTCATGATCTGTCCGACCGACGGCGGCGGTATAAGCGTGTCGCCGTGGGTGTCCCGAACCCCGCCGCTACCGTCACCGCCACTTCGTCATCCCGTAGAGATACCCTGCCCCGACGACGCCGGTGAACACGAACAGCATCACGAACTGGAGGAACCGCTCCACCGACGGGTTGATTATGAGGTTCTTCGCACGTGCAGGCGCGAACTCGGTGAGAAGGCGGCCGAGGAAATCGAACTCTTCGTCGGAGGACTCGGGCGTCAACACCTCCATTCCTCGTTTGGAGTACCCCTGCCAGAAGGCCCGGTCCAACAGCCAGCGCGGCCGAGTCCTGAAGTCGAACACCTTGTGAGCGACGACGGCGTCCGGGTCGTAGTAGACGCCGTGGCCGTACTCGGCCTGCAGTCGTGCGGCGAGTTCCGTCTCGCCGCCCTGGAGGTTCGCGTCGCCTTGGCGGCCCCCGATTTCCGTGTCGAACCCGCCGAGTTCGAGGAACACGTCCCGCCGGAAGGAAATGTTCGAGCCGAAGGTGTTGCGGACTTCGCCGGGGCCGTCGGCGAACCCGCGCTGGGTGACGCCGACCAGCCAGTAGAACTCCGCCGGGAGGAACGCGGGGCGGCCCGCCACCCACTCGGGTGCCATCTTGCCGCCGGCCGCGAGCGCGTCCTCCTCCTCGTAGGCTCTGACGAGGCGTTCGACCCACTCGGCGTCTGCAACCGCGTCGTCGTCGATGAAGGCGACCACCTCACCCGTCGCGGCGCGCGCGCCGTTGTTTCGGCTCTCCAACAGGCCCACGTTCGCGTCGTTACAGTGAACGAGAACGTCGTCTCGGCTTCCCCAATCCGCCCGGAGACGGTCGCAGACGGCCTGTGAGCCGTCGCTGACGAGGACGAGTTCGGTATCGTCGTGGGTCTGGTCGCGGATGCTCTCGACTGCCTCCGTGAACACGTCGTACCGGTCGAGCGTGTGAGTACAGAGGACGACCGAGACCCGCATACGCAGGGCTGTGCGGCCGTCGGGGATAGTCGTTTTCCTTCCCATCCCTCGGTGCCAGACGACGCTCTGGGTGGCGTAATTTGACAAAGTTTATGCGGCCAATAGTTTTTGTCCCGCCCAATGAGCCAGCGTAGGGGGCGACTCACAGAGTACGACTTCGACGCCGCACTCGAGGACCTGCGGGACTGGTACCACGTCCCGTCACTCCTCGTGTTGATGGCGTTCATGTTCTGGGTCAGGGCCCGGAGTTGGGGGAACTTCGTCCGCGACGGACAGGTACTCTTCTCCGGGAACGACCCGTGGTATCACCTTCGACAGACGACCTACACGGTCCAGAACTGGCCACAGACGATGCCGTTCGACGCGCACACGTACTTCCCGTACGGGACGGCCAACAGCCAGTTCGGGACGCTGTTCGACCAAGTCGTCGCCACCGCTGCTCTCGTCGTCGGCCTCGGCGACCCGAGTCAACAGACCATCGCGATGACGCTCCTGTTCGCGCCCGCAGTCATCGGGACGCTCGTCGCTATCCCCGTCTACCTCGGCGGCAAGCGTCTCGGCGGTCGCTTCGGCGGGGTGTTGGGGGTACTGGTCCTCGCGCTTTCGACGGGCGGGTTCCTCGGCCGTGGGCTAGTCGGCTTCTCCGACCACCACATCGCGGAGGTGTTCTTGCAGATGATGGCCGTCGTCGCGTTCATGACCGCGCTCGGCGTCGCCGAGTCCGAGTACCCCGTCTGGGAACTCGTCGCGAACCGCGAGTGGGGTGCCCTCAGGAAGTCCGCCGGGTGGGCGGCACTCGCGGGCGTCGCACTCGCGCTGTATCTCTGGACGTGGCCGCCGGGCGTCCTGCTGGTCGGGATTCTCGGTATCTTCTTCCTCCTCCAGATTACGCTCGACTACGTCCGCGGTGCCAGTCCCGAACCGGTCGCCTTCGTCGGTGCCGTCGCCTTGGGCGTGACTGGTGTGCTGATGCTCCTGCCGCTCAACTCCTTCGCGTTCACGGCGACGGACTTCTCGCTGCTCCAACCGTTCCTCACGTTCGGTATCGCTGGTGGGTGTGTGTTCATGGCCTACCTCGCACGGGAGTTCGACGACAGGGACCTCGACCCGCGCACGTACCCGTTCGCGGTACTCGGTGCTATCGCCGCCGTCGCGCTGGTGGCGGCCGTTCTCGTCCCGGATTTCCTCCAGTACATCGTGAAGAACACGGGCCGGGTCGTCGGCCTCGGCGGCGGGGCACAGTCAGGCACTATCGGTGAGGCACAGCCCCTCCCGCGGCCGTTCGTAACGCTGTTTTCGAGTTACGGGCTGGCGTTCGTCAGTGCCGGGGTCGGCGCGTTGCTGATGCTCGGGGCGTACCTCCGTCGGCGTGACGCCTCGTCCGAGTGGTTCCTCGTCGTCATCTGGAGTGTCATCATTCTGCTGGCGACGCTCACCCAACAGCGGTTCAGTTACTACCTCGTCCTCCCGATAGCACTAGTCAACGCGTACGTGGTCAGACTAGTTCTCACGTACATCTCTCCCGGTGAAGGGACCGAAGGCGTCCAGACGTTCCAAGTCCTCGCAGTTCTCACCGTCCTCATCATCCTCGTCGCGCCGCTGGCCGTCGGTGCCCCGGACCGGCCCACGACGGCGTGGGAGCGCGGTGGCGCGAACGCGCCGAGTTCCGGCGTGGTCGGCTGGGATAGCGGCCTCGATTGGATGGGCGACAACACACCGACACCGGGCACGTACGGCGGTGAAGACAACGCGATGGAGCTGTACGGCACCAACGAACGGACCGACGACTACGACTACGCGCCGGGGGCGTACGGCGTCATTTCGTGGTGGGACTACGGGCACTGGATTACGAGTCGCAGCGGCCGGATACCGACGGCCAACCCGTTCCAGCAGGGAGCCACCGACGCGGCGAACTTCCTGCTCGCACCCAACGAGACGCAGGCAGAGCGCGTCGTCGGGGAGATGAGCGAGAACGACAGCCAGCCACAGTACGTCATGGTCGACTGGAAGATGGTCAACGAGTGGCCGGAGGCCAACGGGAAGTTCTTCGCACCCATCATCTTCTACGACGAGGCGGACATCGACCGCGGTGACTTCTTCAGCCGCGTGCTCCAGATACAGGGCCAACAGGCACAGAAGGCCTACTACCTCCGAAGTCAGCGGTACTACGAGAGCATGGTCAACCGGCTGTGGTACTTCCACGGGAGTGCCCGACAGCCGACGCCAGTCGTCGCCAACTACGACGAGCGGGTCGTCCGGGGCCAGCGGTTCCTGACGACTCCGACCGGCAACCAGTCCCGGTACCGGGTGTTCGGCAATCCCCTCCAGTCGCCACAGCAATCGGTCCAACAGGCACGGGAGTTCGTCGAGGAGGACGGCTCGGCGCAGGTGGGCGGAATCGGCCCGAACCCGCCGGAGTACGTCGACGCGCTCGAACACTACCGGCTGGTCCACAACTCGAACACCTCGGCGATTCAGCGCGGGAGTCCGTACCTCCTCTCGCTCAGGCGGACGCTGACGGGACTCGCCGGAAACACCCAGCAGATGAGCCAGCAGGAGTTGGCACAGACCCAGGGACAGATTCAGTCGCTGCTGCTCCCCACCGGTGCGTCCCCGCCGTGGGTGAAGGTGTTCGAGCGCGTGGACGGTGCCACCATCGAAGGAACGGCACCGACGAACACGACGGTCACCGCGAGGGTGGAGATGAACGCACCGACGAACAACGAGACGTTCACCTACACCCAGCGTGCCGAAACCGGTGAGGACGGGACGTTCACGATGACCGTCCCGTACTCCACCACCGGGTACGACCAGTGGGGGCCGGAGAACGGGCACACGAACGTCAGCACCCGCGCGACGGGTGACTACCAGTTCACCACGGGTATTCAGCGGGCTGACGACGGGTCTGTCGTCCGGTACACCGATAGTGCGAGCGTCAGCGAGGCGCAGGTCATCGGCGAAGACGACAGTACGGTACAGGTCGAACTGTCCGAAGAAGTGCTCCGAGAACCGTCCGAAGACGGCGGTTCCACGGACTCGGGAACAGACGGTAACTCGACGAGCGAGCAGTCACGCGTCGCCGGGCCGGAGCGGACCGTGGCGACGCCGTAGGCTGCTCGGTGATATTTTCTGATTCGAGTCGACGGGTCAGTGAGAGGCATCCCGCGTGTCGGCCGGGTTCGACCGACAAGCTGGCACTCGACGAGTGCCGAGACCGACGGTCAATCCGCTCGTTCGATGCTCGTCTCGGTCCGCGCTGGCGGTGACTCGGTGGTGCTGAACCACGCCGCGGCGAGGATACCGAGGAGGACGGCGAAGCCGACGTGTTCCAGTGGGAGGGTACCGACCGCTGTCTGTGCCGTCCCGAGGAGCGACGAGATGCTCATCCCGGGAAGGAGAACGACTGGCACCGCCCCAGCCACCACAAGATGGCTGAAGAACGTTGCGATGTCGTCCAGCGAGGGGTTCATATCTAACGGGACGTGGAGGCGATAGATAAACCATACTCCGCAGTTATCATATGAAATAATTTAGCCGAATAATTCCACCAATCATCCTCAAAAAGCGTGCTAAGCGTTATCAATAGGGAATCAAAGCCGATAATTAAGCGTCCGATACGGTTCACAACGGCAGGGGCCATTCGCCGGTACGAGGCGGCGGTGTCGGGATGGTCAATCGGTAAATACATTTAGCGTTCTCTCGACACTTCGCACCGGAGGCGTTGTATCGATGAGAGTCATACGGCGATGGCTGGACCGTCTGGGGTTTCTGGGCGTTTCCAGCGGCGTGTTCGTGTTCGGCTTCGTCCAGGGGACTTACCCCCTGACGTTCCGTCTCGACCTCGCGTTCATCGTCCTCGGTGTCGTCCTGTTGCAGGCCGTCGTGTCGAGTCTCATGTTCGCTGGGTTCATCTCGACGTCGACGGCCGCGTTCCTGTGGACCCTCCGGTCGGAAGACCGGTCTCCGCCCTCCCGTGTCGGCCCCTCGGTCACCGCCATCGTCCCGGTGTACGGTGACGCGAACGTCCTCGACCGAAGCGTCGAAAGTCTGCTCGCAACCTCGTACGAGGACCTCGACGTGTGTATCGTCTGTGAACCGGACGACGAGGCGAGCAAGCGGCGTGCGAGCGAACTCGCTTCGCACCCACGCGTCTCACGCCTCGTGAACACACGCTACCCCGGGTCGAAGGCGGGTGCGATCAACTACGCTGTCGAGGAGACAGACAGCGACCACGTGGCCGTCTTCGACGCCGACGAGCGCGTTCACCCCGAGTTCGTCGGGACGGCCGTCGAGCGACTGGGCGAGTGCGACGTGGTGCAGGGACGGACGGTCCCAGAACCTGACGGCGTGGTGGAAGAGCTAGCATACTACGAATCGGTCCTGTTGAGTTACGTCAGCCGACGGTTGCTGTACCTCGTGACGGACTTCCGAATGGCTGCCAGCCGGTCGGTCGTGATGCGTCGGGCGGCCATCGAGCGTGTCGGCGGTTACGACACGGCGATGCTAACCGAAGACTTCGACTTCGCCTACGATTGCTACAAGGCGCGGTTGGACGTTCGCGAGCAGTTGACCTGCCCGTCGCGCATCGAGGCGGCACACACGCTGTCGGACTGGTGGGGCCAGCGCAAACGCTGGATGACCGGCTACGCGCAGGTACTCCACAAGCTACTCGCAACCGCCCGGCCGCTGACGGACTACCGGAACCTCACCTCGGCGGCCATCTGTGCCGGCACCCTCGTGGGAAGCCTGTTGATGCTGTCCCTCATCTCGAAGTTCGGCGTCCTCGTCCTCGTGGGCGCGCGCAAACTCGCGTTGCTCCCGCTGGTCGTCGTCGTCGCGTCGACGGCCGTCGTCCGAGTCCACGACTGGTACCACGACACCGTCAACAAACTCGGGTGGGCGTGGCTCGTCGTCCCCTTGGTCCTCCCGCTGTACAGCTTGACGGCAATCAAGGCACTCAGCGAGTACGCCCTCTCGTGGGACGGCGACTGGTATCAGGTCGAGAAGGGGGCTTGAGACACGCAGTTTTATGCCGTCGCCGCGAGTCCCGACCACGAGATGATACGGTCTTTCGACGGCGTCGAACCCGACATCGCCGACTCAGCTTACGTCGACCCCGAGGCGACGGTTATCGGCAATGTCACGATAGCGGCGGAGGCGAGCGTCTGGCCCGGGGCAGTTCTCCGGGGAGATCACGGGGAAATCGTCCTCCGCGAGGGCGCGAACGTCCAAGACAACGCGACGCTCCACGAGGGCGTCGAACTCGGCCCGTACGTGACGGTCGGCCACAACGCCATCGTCCACGCGGCGACGGTCGGTGAGCGCGCGATGGTCGGGATGGGGGCCATCGTCCTCGACCGCTCGACCATCGGGGCCGAGAGCCTCGTCGGCGCGAACAGCCTCGTCACCGAGGGGACGGACGTTCCCGAGTCCGTGCTCGTCGCCGGGACGCCCGCCGAAGTCGTCAAGGAGGTCGAGGACTCGCCGTGGGCCTACGCGGGCGACCGCTACGTGCAACTGTCCCGGG
Organism: Halorientalis litorea; assembly: GCF_023028225.1. NCBI lineage: Archaea > Methanobacteriati > Methanobacteriota > Halobacteria > Halobacteriales > Haloarculaceae > Halorientalis > Halorientalis litorea. The sequence goes on along the minus strand of NZ_CP095482.1, from coordinate 75,362 downwards.
AACACGCCGACTCCGACGAGGTCGTCGCGCAGGACCACATCCCCGAGACGGACGAGTGAGGGGGTGCGCGCGGTGTCACACGCCGGTTACTCGGTGGCACGGGCGCGCCAGTCGGCGAAGGCGTCGGCGATGTCGGCCTCCTCGAACCGTTCGATACAGGGCACGTCGTGTGGATGCAGGTCACGGACGCGGGCGACGAGTTCCTCGTAGCGGTCCGCAGTCGTCTTGGCGAGCAACACGGTTTCCGGGTCCTCGTGGACGGTTCCCTCCCAGCGATAGACTGACTGGCACGCCACGCGGTTCACGCAGGCGGCGAGTCGCTCCTCGACGAGGGTCCGCGCGAGTCTTTCGGCGTGGTCACGGGGTGCGGTGATGTACACTGTGGGCACGCCGTAGTCGTCGCGTCGTCGGAAAAAACGCGTTGTGGTTGCCGCCCGGTCAGAGTTCGACCGCGCCGACCCAGTTGTCCCGGCCGTCGTCCGGGCACCAGTGACGGTGATTGTGGGCACAGTTTGCATCGAGTACCCACCCACACGAACAGTTCTGGTCCTGTGACCGGTCGGTGAGTCGCCCCCGGCAGAGTTTGCATCGACTCCGCATACGCCGCTGTCTCGGCTAAAGGGGCATAAGTCGTATTGGCGATGACGGGAGATGTTCCCGTTCGAACAGCACGGGAACCGAAACGGCGAACGGACTGCCGCCGAGTCCCGTCACCCCTCGAAGGGGTTGTAGTTGCCGTTGATGTCCCACTCGTGGAGGCAGTGGGGGTTGCCGACCGCTTTCTCACCGTCCTCGGTAGCGATGACCCACGCACACGTATCGGCGTCCCACACGTCGTGCCGACCGCACCGTTCGCAGACGCGCTCGCCGGGAGGAATGACCTCTGCCATACCAACACGTTGGCCCGGCAGGCGTAATGAACCTCCCGACTCCTCGCGACCCGTACCTTGAGGTGTCGCGGCAGCGAATCCGAATCCATGCCGACTCGTCGTGCAGTTTTCGGCTGCGTCACGGGTGCTCTCTGCACGCTCGCCGGGTGTACCACGCTCGACGGTGGTGACGGCGTGGACACCGCTGACCCGGCGACAACCGTCGATTCGGGGTCGGACACGCGCCTCACCTCGTCGGCGTTCGCGAACGGAGAGACGATACCGACGAAACACACTGGCGACGGGGCGGACGTGTCGCCGCCGCTGTCGCTCGCTGGCGTTCCCGGGGCCATCGCGTCGCTGGCCCTCGTCGTCGACGACCCGGACGCACCCGACGGAACGTTCGTCCACTGGCTCCTCTGGGGACTTCCGCCCGAGACGAGGGAGATTCCCGAACACGTCCCGCAGGCCCGGCGCGTCCCGTCGCTCGGTGACGCCCGACAGGGGACGAACGGGTTCGGCGAGCTCGGCTACCGCGGTCCCCGGCCGCCGGAGGGGGACGGACCACACACGTACCGGTTCACCCTCTACGCCCTCGACTCGACCGTCAACGTACAGGCCGGCGCGCGACGCCGGGCACTGTCGAATGCCATGGCGGAGTCCGTCGTCGCCACTGCCCGACTCACGGGAACCTACGAGCGGTGAAACGACGGCCCGCCGTAGCGTTAAGCGGGTCGGGCACGTCGTACCGAGTATGGGCTTTCACACGTTCCCGGTCGAACGCGCCGACGCGCTCGAAGACCGGTCACGCTACGAGCATCTCTCCGTGGACGAATTGCTCGGACTGCTCGCACCGGACCCCGAGGACGTAGTGGCGGACCTCGGGAGCGGGACGGGATTTTACACCGACGACGTGGCACCGCACGTCGGTCGTGTCCTCGCTATCGACGTTCAGCGAGCCATGCACGACCGATACCGGACGAAGGGCGTCCCGGAGAACGTCCACCCGCTCACCGCCGTCGGCGACGCGCTCCCGGTCCGGGACGGGGCACTCGACGCCGTCTTCTCGACCATGACCTACCACGAGTTCGCGGGCGAGGCGGCGAGTGCGGAACTGGCCCGCGTCCTCGCGCCGGACGGTCGTCTCGCCATCGCGGACTGGAGTGCGGCCGGCACCGGCGCGGACGGGCCACCGGTCGCCGAGCGGTACGACGCCGCGACGGCCGCCGACCACCTCGAAGCCGCCGGGTTCACCGTCGAACGGGCGACGGACCGGCGCGAGACGTTCGTGCTGGCGGCCAGCGTGTAGTCGGCAGTCACAAACAGTTTTGCTTCTGTAGGCACCCATCTCCGGTATGGGTATATCGGCAGACGTGCCGCAACCGCCGACGTTAGAGGCATTCGACCCCAACGAGTACGAGGACGCGGAGGTCGTCGGTGATACGGACTACCGGCGCGACGAGATAGAGGCGTTTCTCCGGGACGGGGCGTGGCGGTCGGCCTTCGAGGAGTGGGCCGCACGGACGGAGGTGACCGACGAGGAGTTCGAAATCGTCCGTGACCTCGAGTTGCTCTCACAGTTCGATTTCTTCTGGGATTCACACGCCGACCGCGTCGGCTACCACGCGCCGGGACTCCCACAGGACTGGAAAGAGCGCGACATCCACCCGGATATCGATTCGTGGGGGACCACCTCGGCCATCAACGCGGGACTGACTGAGTTGGGTCAACTCGTCTGTGAGGTGCTGAAAGAGGAGTACATCGACTGGGAGACGGACTACGAACCGCCGGACGACTTGCCGGACTTCTGAGCCTCGCCGGTGGGCACCGTCAGTCAGAGTGCGTCTCGTCGCTCGCGCGAGCGGCGGCCAACAGTTCACGCCCGCGTTCGCTCTCGGTTTCGAGTTCCGGCACCGGCACCGAGTCGGCGTCCTCGTCCACGGCGACGTACACGAGGTGGGACTCGGTGGTCAGTTCCGTCTCGTCGGTTTCGATGTGTTCGCGATACACCCGACACCGGACGCGGATGCTCGTCTCGCCCGCGTCGTAGACGTAGCTCTCGATAAGTGCGGTATCGCCCACGGGGATGGGGCGGCGGAAGTTCACCTGCTCCATCCGGGCGGTGACGACGTTGCTCCCGGCGAAACGCATCGCCGCCATCGCGCCCACCTCGTCCATCCACTTCGTGACGTTCCCCCCGTGGACCGTCCCGTGGGTGTTGGCGTGGTGTGGCTGTACGATCTCTCGGTTCTCGATGTGTGTGTCCATCAGCGCGGCCATGCGACCGGCTTCACTGTCGGGGCGAAAGAAGGTGCCGACACCGCCCGGAGTGTGCCGACAATCGTAAACCGGGCGGTTGTCTACAAGCCCCCAATGAGCGAACGGTCGGCACCGACGCCGAATCCACCGGGACAGCCGTCGGGGGAAGGGGACGTGACTGTCCTCGGGACGGCACACGTCTCACAGGACAGTGTGGATGAAGTCGAGCGGACTATCGAGGAACAACGGCCGGATGTCGTCGCCGTCGAACTCGACGAGGGGCGGTACCGTCAACTCAAGGGCGAGACGCCCGACGACATCGAGGCGAGCGACCTGCTCGAAGGCAACACGGTCTTTCAGTTCCTCGCGTACTGGTTGCTCTCGTACGTGCAGGCGCGACTCGGCGACCGCTTCGACATCAAACCCGGTGCGGACATGATGGCCGCAGTCGACGCCGCCGAGGAACACGGCCTCGGCATCGCGTTGGTCGACCGGGACATCCAGACGACCATCCAGCGGTTCTGGAAACGTCTCTCGGGACTGGAGAAACTGAAACTGGTCGGCGGCCTCCTGACTGGTGCAGCTGACCCCGCCGTCGCGGGGCTGACGCTCGGGATGTCGCTGGGCCTGATTCTAGCCATCCCCGTCGAGATTCTGGCTGGCCCGCTGGTGACGGGTGCGGTGACCGTCCCCGGCAGCCTCGGCGTCCTCGGTGGCGTGGCTGGCGTGGTACTCACCGTCCTCGACGGCCTCATCGTGGCCGTGGGCATCGGGGCCCTCGTGGGAGTCCCGTTGGCCGCCGCGTTGGCGGTTTCGACGGAGGGGACGGACCCGGCAGAACTCGACCTCGAAGAGTTGACCGACGCGGACGTGGTGACGGCGATGATGGAGGAGTTCCGTCGGTTCTCGCCGGGCGGAGCCGAGGCACTCATCGACGAGCGTGACGCCTACATCGCACACAACCTCGTCCGCCTCCGGTCTGCGGGCTACGACGTGTTGGCCGTCGTCGGCGCGGGCCACCGCGAGGGGATTCAACGCTACCTCGACGACCCCGACAGCCTGCCCCCGATGGAGTCTCTGGTCGGGACAGAACAAGGGAGTCGCTTCTCCCTGTTCAAACTGTTCGGCTACCTGTTCACGGTCGGGTTCGGTGTCTTCTTCGTGTTGCTCGCTATCGCCGTCGCGACGGGCGTCGAAGGGGCCTCGACCGGCTTTCTCGTTCGCCTGTTCGGGGCGTGGTTCCTCATCAACGGTATCGTCTCGTTCTCGCTGGCGAAACTCGCGGGGGCACGCTGGTCCAGCGCGACTGTCGGCGGGGCCGTCGCGTGGCTGACGAGCGTCAACCCGCTGCTCGCGCCCGGGTGGTTCGCGGGCTACGTGGAGTTGCGGTACACGACGGTCAACGTCGGCGACATCAAGACGCTCAACGAGATTCTGAGCGACGAGGAGGCTCCCATCGGCGAGCTAGTCTCGCGACTGCGAGCGGTCCCGCTGTTTCGGCTCATCCTCATCGTCGCTATGACGAACATCGGGAGCATCATCGCGAGCGCGATGTTCGCGGCGGTTCTGCTGCCGATTATCGCGGCCGACGTGGGTGGCATCGAGGGTGTCGTGCGACTGATGGTACAGGGTGCCCAGAACAGCGCGACGCTCATCTGGGGGCTCGTGACGTGAACGTCACGTTCAGCGGGCGGGAACTGCTCGATTTGGCCGCGGCGTGGGTCGCACTCAGTGCCGCCTTCGCATTGCTCATCGGCGGCGGCCCGAGCGTGTTCCTCTCCGCGGTGGCGGTTCGGTGGGTCACGCTCTCGCTGCTCACCGTCGGCGTCGGCTTCCTGCTGCACGAACTCGCACACAAGGTCGTCGCCATCCGCTTCGGCAAGCGCGCCGAGTTCCGGGCGGACTACGGGATGTTGTTCGTCGCCGTGGCCGCCGCGCTCGCCGGTTTCTTCTTCGCCGCACCGGGCGCGGTGTATCACGCCGGGTACTCGACGGAGCGACAAAACGGCCTCATCGCGCTGGCCGGTCCGGTGACGAACATCGCCCTCGCCGTGGTGTTCGCACCGCTCGCGTTCCTCGCCAGCGGCTTCGTCGGAACCGTCGGTCTGTTCGGCGTCGGTATCAACGTCTTCCTCGCCGGCTTCAATATGATTCCGTTCGGTCCGCTGGACGGCAAGACGGTTCTGTCGTGGAGTAAGCCAGTCTTTCTCGCCATCTTCGCCCCTTCCGCGGGGCTGTCGGTGTACATCCTCTGGCAGGTTTTCCTCTGAGGACCGACGCGCTTTTGCGCCCGCCACGCCCCCACTCGGACATGACCGAGGACACCGACGACGAGGAGGGGCTGACCTACGCCGAGAGCGGCGTGGACATCGACGCCAGCGAGGCGGCGACGGCGGCACTCATCGGTGCGACGGAGGGTTTCGAGGGTGACTTCGCGGGCCTGCTCGACATCGGCGACCGCTACCTCGCGCTGGCCGCCGACGGCGTCGGGACGAAACTCCTCGTGGCCGAAGCCGCCGACGACTACTCGACCATCGGTATCGACTGCATCGCGATGAACGTCAACGACCTCGTGGCAGCAGGGGTCCGACCGGTCGCCTTCGTCGACTACCTCGCCGTCGAGAAACCCGACGAACGGACGAGCGAGGAAATTGGCGACGGACTGGCCGCGGGTGCAGAGCGGGCGGACGTGGCACTGGTCGGCGGCGAGACGGCGGTCATGCCCGACGTCATCAAGGGGTTGGACATCGCGGGAACCTGCGCCGGTCTCGCGGAGAAGGGCGCGCTGTTCCCCGGTGAGGCCGACCCCGGCGACGCGCTCGTGGGCTTTCCGTCCAGTGGCATCCACTCGAACGGCCTGACACTCGCCCGCGAGGCGGTGACGCGGAACCACGAGTACGACGACCCGTTCCCGCCGAACTCCGAGCGGACCATCGCCGAGGAACTCCTCGAACCGACGCGCATCTACACGGACTTGCTCGACACGCTCAGAGAACACGACACACACGCCGCGGCCCACGTCACCGGTGGCGGGTGGACGAACCTCTCGCGGATGGGCGCGTTCCACTACGACATCACCGACCCGTTCGACGCCCAGCCAGTGTTCGAGTTCGTGCAGGCGGAGGGGAACGTCGCCGACGAGGAGATGCACCGGACGTTCAACATGGGGACCGGGTTCGTGGCGGCACTGGCACCGGACGACGCCGAGGCAGTCGCCGCGGCGACTGACGGCCGTCTCATCGGCGAAGTCCGGGGGGGTGAGGAATGCGTCGCGGTTCGTGGGTTAGAACTGGCCTGAGCCGTCAGCCCGAGTTCTCGTCGTCATCTCGGAAGAACTGCAGGCCGAACATCCCACAGCCGAGACCGAGAGCAGCCAGAATCACGCGTGACGCTACCGAATCGACCGCCAGCACACCGCCGAGGAGGGTCAGGCCGACGAGTATCCAGCCGATACCGCCGTAGAAGGTAAGCGGGTTCCGCATTTGCTTACGAGAGGTTCGCCGCCACGTCCGCGTCGGTGATGATACCCGCCATGTCGCCGTTCTCGATGACGATGACCGCCTCGTGGTGGTCGAGGTGGGTGTCCACCTCGTCCACAGTGGCGTCGGCAGTCACGGTCGTGATAGACTCACGCATCACGTCGGCGATGGGGAGGTCACCCGGGTCGTCGTCGTCGGCGTGGCGGATGTCGCTGTGGCCGACGATGCCGACGGGGTAGTTGTCCCGGACGACGGGCAACTGTGAGTACCCCTCTTGGTCCATGATTTCGATGGCTGTGTTGACGCTGTCGTCGGGTTCGACGCTGTAGACCGGACTGTGCATCAAATCAGACGCGCGGAGAATTCCGCTCTCGGCCTCTTCGAGGGCGTTGACGATGCGCCGGAGCGTCGAGAGCCGCGGGTCCACGTCTTCGCCCTCGATGCGAGCGATGAGGGGTTGTGACACGTCCGCCCGGTCGGCGAGTTCGCTCTGGGTCAGTTCGAGTTCCGTCCGCCGCTCACGTAAATCGGCGGGCGTCGGCAGTTCCATACTGCCGGATTACCAGAGGTAATACAAAAAGCTTCGGTCAGGCGTCGGCGTTCGGTTCGTCTTCCTCGGCGAACTCGACGGTTTCGACGACTTTCAACGGGACATCGCGGAGCGCGCCGCCGACTTCACTCTTGGCGATGCGCTGGGCGTGTTCGGTACTCTCGGCGTTGAAGACTTTCATCTCCAAGACGAGGCCGACCAGCGCGGTGTCGGCGGCGACGAACGCGGAGTCGAACGGCTCCCCACAGGCGGGACAGCCGGTCGCTCCGACTTCCACCTCGACGTAGTCGAGGTCCTGGTCGTTGAGCCGCTTCCCCGCCTCGCTGACGGCCACGCCGATGGCGTCGTCGATGTCGTCTACGTCCCGAACCAACCACGCCGCCTCCATCGCCACGAGATAGTTCATACTACCCCTTCCAGCCCCCAGCCTATCGTGTCTTGTGATTTCCGTCGCCGCCGTCGCCCCGTGCGCACGTCACGCCGATGTTGGTCATAACTTATGGCTCCCACGGGCGTTGATTACCCACCGATTACCATCGGCGCGCCCGATACCCTCCGAGAACTGTCATAGCCCAACCTCGAACGAAACCACCAGACAGCGGCACCCCTTAACCGATAAAAAGAACATTATGATTTCTTAGCTATGAGAAATTTTAAATACTGGTGTCGTCCGTGGTTAGCCGAAGACAATGGCAACTCGCCTGTACCGCGGCGCGGTGTTCGCACTGTACCAGTTGAGCCTCATGCTCGCCATCATGCTGTTGCCCGTGGCACTCGTGGCCCGGCGTGCCGGAATCACGCTCCCCATCCACCGGGCAGTCGAGCGTTTCGGAGACGCCTACGAGGCGACGGCGGACAGCCGCTAACCGCACAGTAGCGACGGACTCGTTCTTCGGGCGATTTATTCCACCCGAGAGAGTAGCCGCCGCCGATGGAGTTCGCCGCCTTCGCCGAGGACGCCGCCGCCATCGAGGCGGAGTCCGCGGACCTCGCCATCGTCGAGTCGGTGAGAGACCTCTTCGAGGCGGCGGGCGAAGACCTGCCGACGGTCACCCGCTTCGTGCAGGGCCGGGTGTTCCCGGCACACGAGTCGACGACGCTCGACATCGGACCGGCACTGTGTTACGAGGCCATCGCCCGCGCCGCCGGGCAGAACGTCTCCGCCGCCGATGTCGAGTCCCGAGTCGCGACCGTCGGTGACGTAGGCGAAGTCGCGGCCGACTACGAGTTCGGCGGACAGCGCGGACTCGGGTCGTTCGGCGGCGGCGGCCGCGAAGCCCTCACCGTCGGCGAGGTGGCGGCCGAACTCGACACGCTGGCTACCCTCGACGGCAGTGGCAGTCAGGACCGCAAACTCGACGTGCTGTTCGGCCTGTTCAACCGGACCGACCCGGACGAAGCGCGCTATCTGGCCCGCATCGTTCTCTCGGAGATGCGCATCGGCGTGGGCGAGGGCACCGTCAGGGACGCCATCGCGGCGGCGTTCGACGTGCCGATTGAGGCGGTCGAACGCGCCCTCCACGTCTCGAACGACTACGGCCTCGTCGCGACAGTCGCCCGAGACGAGGGCGAAGACGGACTCGACGACATCCACCTCGAAATCGGTCGTCCGGTTCAGGCGATGCTCGCACAAGCGGGAACCGTGAGCGAGGCACTCGGGGACTGGGGCCGGGCCGCCGTCGAGTGGAAGTACGACGGCGCGCGGGTACAGGTCCACTACGACGGCGACTCCGTCTCGCTGTACTCCCGGAACATGGAGGACGTGACCGACCCGCTCCCGGAAATCGTCTCCTTCGTCGAGACGAACCTCGGCGCTCCGGCCATTCTCGACGGCGAGGTGGTCGCCGTGGACGACGACGGCGACCCGTTGCCGTTTCAGGCGGTCCTGCGTCGGTTCCGGCGGAAACACGACGTGGCGAAGGCCCGGGAAGAGGTCGAAGTCGAGTTGCGGGCGTTCGACTGTCTCCACGCCGACGGCGAGGACCTGCTGGACACGCCACTGACCGACCGCCACGACCGACTCGGCTCGCTGCTGTCGGCGGGCGTCGCCGAGGTGGCCGTCACCGACGACCCCGACGAGGTGGCCGCGGTGGAGACCGCGGCACTCGACGCCGGACACGAAGGTATCATGCTCAAAGACCCGGAGTCGACGTACTCGCCGGGACGACGGGGCAAACACTGGCTCAAGCGCAAACCCGACGTGGAGACCCTCGACCTCGTGGCCACGGGTGCGGAGTGGGGTGAGGGGCGGCGTGCCGAGTTCCTCGGCACGTTCGAGCTGTCGGTCCGAACACCCGACGGGTTCGAGACCATCGGGAACGTCGCGACGGGCATCACCGACGAGGAGTTGGCCGACCTGACCGACCTCCTCGAACCACACGTCCGAAGCGAGGACGGGCAGACGGTCGACGTCGCCCCCGCCGTCGTCTTCGAGGTGGGGTACGAGGAGATTCAGACCTCCCCGACGTACTCCTCGGGGTTCGCGCTCCGCTTCCCCCGGTTCCTCGGCGTCCGTGCGGACAAAGACCTCGAGGACGCCGACTCGCTCGCACGCGTCGAACGACTGGCCGACCACGCAGCGACCGGCAGCGACTGACCGATAGGGACTTTCACTCGGCGACGCTACGCGCGTCCATGACAGTTCACTACGATGGATTGCAGGTGGAGTGGTTGGGGTACGCGACGGTCCGACTCCAGTCCTCCGACGGCACCGTCGTCTACGTCGACCCCGGTCGCTACGGTGTCTTGGACGACGACGCACGGGACGAGGGTCCTACGAGCGAAGCGAGTGGGGCCTCGTCGGGCCAGTGGTCCGACGGCGATTTGGTCTGTGTCTCCCACGCCCATCACTACGACCCGGAGGGTATCCGTCGGGTCGCGAGCGAGGACGCGACGGTGCTGGTGTACGACGCGGTCCACCACAGCGAAACCGACCGCGACGTGACGCCCGTCCACGACCTGCCGTTCGACACCCGGCGGGTGAACACGGAGGCGAACGTGGTCGTCGACGGCGTCATCGTCCACCCCATCGAGGCGTACAACCACGCCGACGGCCCGCACACCCGGCCGGACGGGACGCCGATACACCCGGAAGGGTTCGGCTGTGGCTTCCTCCTCGACATCGAGGGGACCCGCGTGTACTTCCCGGGCGACACGGACGTCCTCGACGGGTTCGGGGAGCTGAACGTCGACGTACTCCTCCCGCCCATCGGCGGCACCTACACCATGGACCGCGAGGGTGCCGCCGACCTCGCGGAACTGCTGACCCCGGACCTCGTCGTCCCGGTCCACTACGATACCTTCGAGGAAATAGAGGCGGATGCCGACGCGTTCGCCGCCGACGTAGCGGGACGTGGCGTCCCGGTCGCGCTGGACGACTCGACGTGACTACAGGACCCCCATCGCAGTCAGTCGTTCCGGGAGGTAGGTATCCGTCACGAAGTCCAGACCGCGGGAGGCGAGCGACTGCTGTTCGGCCTTCTTCCCGATGTCCAGTTGGAGTTCTATCTGTTCGCGCCAGTAGTCCGTCTGGAAGCGGGGGTCCTCCAGTTCGGATTCGAGGGCGTTGATGTCGGAGTCGCTGAGCGGGTCGGTCGGGAGGTCGTACTCAACGATGTCGGCGGGTTGGATGCCGATGTACTGGGCGTCGGGGGTGGCGAGGTACTCCGAGAGGTGGGCGGACTTGATAGACCCGTAGGCCACCGACCCGTAGATGCGGTAGGACCACGGGTCGCCGTCGGTAAAGACCGTGACCGGGAGGCCGAGTTCGTCGTGCAGGCGTTTCGTCAGTCGCCGAGTCGCCCGTGCCGGCTGTCCCTTGAGGTGGACGATGAGCGCGTTGTACTCCTCGTCGAACCCGTTCTCCACGAGGCGGTCACGCATCCCACCCGTCTCGACACACAGCACGAAGTCCGCGTCGTTGTCGAGGAACTCGATGGTGTCGGGGTCGTTCGGAATCTGGTAGCCGCCCTCGCCGACGTCTTTCTGACAGTGGATTTCACGCTCGCCACGCCGGGTCTGCTCGCGGATGAACAGCGGCCCCATCACCGTCGCGCCCGACTCCTCGGGGCGCATGTGGAACTCCTCGCGGCGAACGTCCGAGACGATTTCGAGGTCCTCGACCAGTTGGTTCGACTCGTCTTGGCTGTTGAACTGTGCCTCGGTGAGGTCCCACGACTCGCTGAGATAGTAGAGTTCACGCAGCGTCGACGAGCGGTCTTCTTCGAGTTGTTGGGCGAGGAAGTCGATGACGTAGATGGCCTTCAGCAGTTTCTGCGCGCCGCTGACGGTTTTGGCCGTCCGGGTGCTCTGCCGGTCGCCGTACACCCACACGTCCTTGTCCTCGTCGTACTCGATGTTGGCCTTGGTCCGCGTCGGAATCGACATCGTGGGCACGTCGCCCTGTGCGAACTGGTCGTAGAACTGTGCCGCGAGGTCGACGAGTCGCTCCCGCGCGTCGCCCTCGGCCGCCGTGGTGTCGCTGTCGGTACTCATGTGTTCACCGTCAGTTTCTCGTCTTCGATGCCCTCGACCTGCACGTCGAAGGACGCGTCACCGTTCACCTCGTACTCCAAGGTGGCCGACTCACCGGACGGTATCGTCGGCGACCACTTCACGAACCACTCGCCGTCCATCTCGACGACGGTGGCGTCGGCCACGTCGCCGGGGTCCTCGGTCACGATGTCCGTCACGTCCACGTCGGCGTTCGTGCTGTCGTTGTTCTCTATCGTGAGGCGCACGGTGCCGTCCTCGTACGCCCGCTCGACGAGGACGTTGTTCATGATGCGGGCCAGCGAATCGTCGATGTCGAGTTCGCCGTCGCCCGTCACCTCCGCGAGTTTCTCGGCCATCGCCGGGAGAATGTCGGCGAGTTTGTCCTGTTTGCGCTGACGTTTCTGCATCGAGCGACGCTTCTTGAGGAACGACTTCAGGTCGCGGGCTGACTCCCGGATGGCGCGCTCGACTTCGTCCTCTATCTCGGGGACGTTCGCCACCGCGTCTTTGGACTCGCTGGTGAACGGGACGTTCGTAGAGGCGACGTGAACCATGATGACTGCGGGGCCGTTGGGGATGCCACGGCCACCCGGCTGGTCGAGTTTGTAGTTGCGCCAGTTGATGTCCTTGACCACGTCCGTGATGGCACAGGCTCCACGCTGATACACCAGCGGGACGCGGTTGGCGAAGCGCATCACGTTGGATTTCCCGCCGTCCTCTATCTCGCCCCCGTAGGCGATGCCCGTCTCGACGATGAACGGGTCGCCGCCGTGGACAGAGGCGTCCCGCGTCGTGGCCGAATAGAAGTCGGCGTCGAACTCCTTTTTCAGCCCTTCGAGGACGAGTTCCTCGGAGATGGGCGAGAGACAGTCCGTCGGCGGGGCGATGATGTCCGTCTCCCGCATCGACTCGTGGAGTTCACTCGCCGTATCCCGGTCGTCGGCGATGGCCGACACCTTCGGCACGTCGTCGGGGACGGTCCGCATGCGCGCCCACAGCGTCTCGACGACGTTCTCCCGTGCCGTCTCGCCGAAGGTGGCGTCGTCGTACTCCGCCGCGGCGTCGGCCGCGCGCCGGACGAACTCCGCGAGCGCGTCGCGGGTCACCCTGTCACGGGGGTTGTCCTCGGCACCGAACTTGTCCGCGATGCGTTCAGCCAACCCCTGCACGTGGGCGTCGTCCTTGCGTTTGGTCGTCGCCTCGTCCACGAGCGCGTAGATGTCGGCCGTCCGCTCGGCGGTGACTGCCTCCCACGCGGCGGCGACGGCGTTCTCCCGAACGGTGTCGCCGAACGTCGTGCCGTACTCGTCCTCGATGTTCTCGGCGGCTTCGTCTACGATGGCGACGATTTCGGCGTGTGATACGCCATCCTCCCCGTGAATTTGGGCCTTGATACTGTCCGAGAAGTCACGAGTTGCGGCCTTACTCTTGTTCGACGTTGCCGCACTCACGCTGTCTTTAATGTCGGCGTCCTCGTGCGCTTCGGGCGGTCGCCACGCCATCTCGCGGCCGAAGTGGCGGTCACGGAAGTTGTCGATGACTTTCGTGGCCGTCTTGCCTCCGACGCGGGTGAACTCCTCCTGTAGGAACCCCGAGACGGAGTAGGAATCGGTGGCGTCGAGCATCTTCAGGAGCGTCCCGAGTTCGACGCCGTGGGGGTGGGGGCGAATCTCCTCAGTTTCCTCGGGGAGTTGGTCCGTGGCTCGCTCGTGTTTGAAGTGTTCGGCGGGTTCGCGAAGTTCGATGCGGGCGTGGGGGTTGACGACGGCGGTGTGTTTGATGTAGTCGTGGAGTTGGCCGCGGGCACGCATGTTCCCCTCCATCTCCAGTTCGATGCGCGTCCCGTGGGGGCGGTCCCACGTCGTCGTGTCCTCGGACCCGATTTCGGGTTCGTTGGTGTCGGTGTCGATGGTGAGTTCGAAGTATTTGGCCTGCTTGCCTCTGGTACAGCTGGTGATTTTCGCGGGCTTGCCGCTCGTGAGTTGGGAGTAGAGGACGGCGGCGGAGATACCGATGCCCTGTTGGCCGCGCGTCTGTTCGCGGGCGTGGAACCGCGAGCCGTACAGGAGTTTCCCGAACACCTTGGGAATCTGCTCTTTGGTGATACCGGGACCGTTGTCCTCGACGACGAGGCGGTAGTAGTCCCCGACTTCTTCGATTTCGACGTAGATGTCGGGCGGAATCCCGGCTTCCTCACAGGCGTCGAGTGCGTTGTCGACGGCTTCCTTGACGGCCGTCACCAGTGCCCGGGCACCCGAGTCGAACCCGAGCATCTGCCGGTTCTTCTCGAAGAACTCGGCGATAGAGATAGACTGCTGGTCGGCCGCCAACTCCTCGGCGACGGTGTCCCCCTCGGCGAGCGTCGATTGAAACGAGGTCATCCTCTGGTGTCTCTGTATCCCCGCAGGGGTTAAATGTTGCACGCCAGCGTGGTGGAAGTGAAACTGCGACTGTTCAGTCCCCCACTCCACTTTCACACGCGCGCTCGCGTGCGGGGGTTTTATCAGTACCTGTACCTTACGCTGGAGTAGATTTCATGTCTCAGGAGTCAGACTACGGAGCCAGGCAGATACAAGTCCTGGAGGGGTTGGAGGCCGTACGGAAGCGGCCCGCGATGTACATCGGGTCGACTGACTCCCGTGGCCTCCACCATCTCGTCTACGAAGTCGTCGACAACGCCATCGACGAGGCACTCGCCGGACACTGTGACACCATCGAGGTCACCATCCACGAGGACGCCTCCGTCAGCGTCAGCGACGACGGACGCGGTATCCCAGTCGACCAGCACGAAGAACACGACGCCCCCGCGCTGGAGGTCATCATGACTGTCCTCCACGCGGGCGGGAAGTTCGACAACAAGTCCTATCAGGTCTCGGGGGGCCTTCACGGGGTCGGGGTGTCTGTCGTCAACGGGCTCTCGAAGTGGCTCGAAGCCGAGGTTCGTCGCGACGGTGCGGTCTGGAAACAGCGGTTCGACCACGGCGAACCAGAGTACGAACTCGAACGGGTTCGTGACCTCGACGAGGACGAGGAGACGGGGACGAGCATCCGGTTCTGGCCGGACGACGATATCTTCGAGCACACGGAGTTCGAGTTCTCGACGCTGGAGAACCGACTCCGCGAACTCGCCTTCCTCAACTCCGGCGTCGAAATCTCGCTCGTCGACGAACGCGACGGGAGCGAGACGCGGTTCCGGTACGAGGGCGGCATCCGGGAGTTCGTCGAGTACCTCAACGAGACGAAGGAACCGCTCCACGAGGACGTAATTTACTTCGAGGACGAGTCGGAGATAGACGAGGGCGTCGTGCAGTTGGAGGTTGCGATGCAGGGCACCGCCGAACTGCAGGGCTCGATACACGCCTTCGCCAACAACATCAACACACGCGAGGGCGGGACCCACCTTACGGGCTTCAAGACTTCCCTCACGCGGGTCGTCAACGATTACGCCAACGACAACGGGATGTTGAACGACTTGGACGAGAACCTCACGGGCGAGGACATCCGCGAGGGGTTGACGGCCGTCGTCTCGGTCAAACACCCCGACCCGCAGTTCGAGGGCCAGACCAAGACGAAACTCGGCAACAGCGAAGTCAGGGGCATCGTCGAGAGCACGGTTCACGAGCAGTTGACGACCCACTTCGAGGAACACCCGGACACTGCCGACGCAATCATCTCGAAAGCCGTCGAGGCGGCCAAGGCACGGAAAGCCGCCAAGAAGGCCGAAGAGCTGACACGTCGGAAGAACGCCCTCGAATCGACCGCACTCCCCGGGAAACTCGCCGACTGTCAGACCAAAGACCCCAGCGAGTCCGAACTGTTCATCGTGGAGGGGGATTCGGCGGGCGGGAGCGCGAAGCAGGGGCGCAATCCGGAGTTTCAGGCCATCCTCCCGCTCGGCGGGAAGATTCTGAACGTCGAACGACACCGGTTGGACCGAATCCTCGAGAACGACGAGATTCGGAACATGATAACCGCCATCGGGACGGGCATCGGCGACGAGTTCGACATCGAGGACGCGCGCTATCAGCGCATCCTCATCATGACGGACGCCGACGTCGACGGCGCGCACATCCGCACGCTCCTGCTCACGCTGTTTTACCGGCACATGCGCCCGCTCATCGAGGCGGGGTACGTCTACGCGACGCAACCGCCGCTGTACCGCATCCGGTACCGCGGCGAGACGTACGACGCCATGACCGAACAGGAGCGGGACCGCATCGTGGCCGAGGAGTGCGACGGCAACCCCACGCAGGTCCAGCGGTTCAAGGGCCTCGGCGAGATGAACCCCGAGCAGTTGTGGGAGACGACGATGAACCCGGAGAACCGGTACCTCAAGCAGATTACTGTCGAGGACGCGGCGGCGGCCGACAAGATGTTCTCCGTGCTGATGGGTGATGCCGTGGAACCGCGCAAACAGTTCATCAAGGAACACTCGCCGGAAGCGGAGTGGGTCGACATATGAGCTCCGACGTCCCCGACGGACAGGACGTGACCGCCCCCGCGGCGAACGTCGAGCGTGTCCGCGTGGAAGACGAGATGGAACAGAGCTACATCGACTACGCGATGTCCGTCATCGCGGGCCGTGCCCTCCCGGACGTGCGGGACGGCCTCAAACCGGTCCACCGGCGCATCCTCTACGCGATGCACGAGATGGGCGTCTCTAGCGGGTCGAGTCACCGCAAGTCATCCTCCGTCGTGGGGGAGACGATGGGTGACTACCACCCACACGGTGACAAGGCCATCTACGACACCCTCGTGAAGATGGCCCAGACGTTCTCGATGCGGGAACCGCTCGTGGACGGGCAGGGGAACTTCGGGTCGATGGACGGCGACCCCGCGGCGGCGATGCGGTACACGGAGGCCCGAATGAGTCCCATCGCCGAGGAACTGCTCGTGGACATCGAGAAAGACACGGTGGACTTCCAGTCCAACTACGACGACCGCTTGCAGGAACCGGCGGTCCTGCCGGCCGCCTTCCCGAACTTGCTGGTCAACGGGTCGACCGGCATCGCCGTCGGGATGTCGACGAAGATTCCGCCGCACAATCTCCGAGAAGTCATCGACGCGACGATTCACCTCATCGACAACCCAGACTGCGAGGTGGAGGACCTCATCCACACCGACGGAAGTCCCGGCCCCATCGAGGGGCCGGACTTCCCGACGGGCGCGAACATCGTCGGCCGCAACGACATCCACAAGGCCTACAAGACCGGTCGCGGTCGGCTGACGGTCCGTGCCGAGTACGAAGTCGACGAGGAGGACGGCCGCATCGTCATCACGGAACTGCCCTTCCAAGAGAACAAGGCGCGGATGGTCGAGCGCATCGCCGAGAACGTCAACGAGGGGCAGATAGAGGGTATCTCCGACCTGCGTGACGAGTCCGACCGCGACGGGGTGCGCATCGTCGTCGACCTCAAGCGCGGTGCGAACGCCGACGTGGTGGAGAACCAACTGCTGGAACACCACCTCGAATCCACCTTCGGCGTCATCAACCTCGCGCTGGTGGACGGCCAACCGCGCGTCCTGACGCTGAAAGAGACCCTCCAAGAGTACGTCGACCACCGCAAGGAAGTCGTCCGGCGGCGCAGCGAGTACGAACTCGCCGAGGCCGAGGACCGCGCACACATCCTCGAAGGCCGCCTGACCGCCGTCGAGAACGCCGAGGACGTCGTCGACCTGATTCAGAACTCCGAGGACCGCGACGCCGCGAAGGCGACGCTCCGCGAAGCGTACGACTTCTCGACGGAGCAGGCGGCACACATCGTCCGGATGCAACTCGGCTCGCTCACCTCGATGGAGGCCGCCGAGATAGAGACCGAGTACGAGGAGGTCCAAGCCCGCATCGAGCGGCTGAACGAGATTCTCGGCGACGAGAGCGAACTGTTCGCGGTCATCAAGGAGGAACTCCGCGAGATACAGGCCGAGTACGGCGACGAGCGCCGGACCGGCATCGTCGCGGACGACGGCGAGGTGACGCACGAGGACCTCATCCCCCGCGAGGACTGTCTGGTCGTCATCACCGAGGAAGACTACATCAAGCGGATGTCCGTCGAGGAGTTCGAGCCACAGGGCCGTGGCGGCAAGGGCATCATCGGCGTCGACCCCAAGGAGGGGGACCGCGTCCACGAGGTGTTCCGCGCCCACAGCCACGACTACCTGCTCTGTTTCACCAACCAAGGGACCGTCTACCGAATCAAGACCTACCAAGTCCCGGAACTGAGCAGGACGGCGCGGGGCAACCACATCCGCAACGTCGTCACCGGTATCGACGACGACGAGGAGATAACTGCCGTCGTGGGCACCGGCGAGTTCAGTCCCGACAGGTGCCTGACGATGGTCACCCGACAGGGGTACGTCAAGCGGACGTGTACGACCGAGTTCGAGAACATCAACGCCTCGGGTATCATCGCCACCTCACTGGAGGAGGGCGACGAACTCGCCGACGTGGAGGTCACCGACGGCGAACAGGACCTCGTCATCGCCACGCGCAAGGGGATGACCATCCGCTTCGACGAGACGGAGGCCCGGCAGATGGGGCGCACCGCCCGCGGCGTCGGGGCCATCAAGCTACAGGAGGGCGACGGGGTGGTCGGCCTCGTGGCGACCGACGACTCCGACGAGCGGAGTCTGCTGACCGTGACGGAGAACGGGTACGGCAAGCGGACGAAACTGAGCGAGTACAGCCGCCAGTCCCGCTACGGGAAGGGCCTCATCGACATCAAAACCGGGGGCCGGAACGGTCCCGTGACGGACGTGAAAGCGGTCGCGGACGACGACCACCTCGTCGTGATGAGCGCGGCCGGCCAGATAATGCGCATCCGTGCCGGTGACATCTCCACCGTCGGCCGCAACACGATGGGCGTCACCGTCATGGGTCTCGACGAGGGCGACACCGTGGCGAGTGCGACGGTGGTTCCGAACCCGAACGCCGGGGAGTAGTCAGTCGTCGGCCGGGGCCGCTTCGGCCAACGCGTCGGGGTCGAGTCGCGCGTATCGGACCACCTCGTCGAAGCAGTCGTCGGGCATCTTCTCACCGTTCGTGATTCCGCGGGCGGCTCGGTCGGCGAACCGCGTCTCGACGAACCACTCGGCGACGAGGGCGCGGCGGGCGTCGTCCTCGGCGTCGATTTCGTCCTGTGCGCGTTCGAGGAGGAGTGCGGCCGTCACGACCTCGAAGATGTAGTCGGCGAGTTTCTTGGCCTCGTGTTGGGCGTACTCGGGGTCGGCCGTCGCCAGCGAAACCATCGCCTCCTGCAGGGCCTCGAACTCGGATTCGACGGTCGCCGCGAGGTCGGTCAAGTGGGGGTGCTCCGTAGCGGCGAGTCGTTCCCGCACGAACGGGAACAGGGCTTCGTGGGCGGCCTCGCGGTTCAGCACGCGCAACACGTCGAGCGAGAGGATGTTGGAGGTCCCCTCCCAGATTGGGAGGACCTGCGTATCCCGGAGCATCCGCTCGGTGTGGAAGCCGTTGACGTACCCGTTCCCGCCCTGTATCTCACACGCGTACGAGGCCGTGTCGACGGCCATCCGGGCCGTCTTGTACTTCGCGATGGGGACGAGCAACCGCATCAGTTTGAACGCGCGCTCTTCTTCGGGCGACCGTTCGGCGTCCTCGGCGAGGGCCGCCTCGCTCTCCATGTAGTCGGCGTAGTGGCGGGTCGCCTCGAACGTGAAGGCGGCCGCCGCCTCGTAGTCGGTCTGCATGTCCACGAGGTCACGGCGCATCAGCGGGTAGTCCTGAATCGTCTCGCCGAACGCCTCGCGGTCGGCAGCCTGAATCTTCGACTCCAGCAGGGACCGCCCCATCCCGGCGACGGACCCACAGGCGTTCGTGAGTCGCTCGAAGTTCATCATCTCGGCCATCAACTTGAACCCGTTTTCGGGTTGGCCGACGACGAACGCCTCCGCGCCGCGGAACTCGACTTCGCCGGTCGGCACGGAGATGGTCCCGAGTTTGTCCTTCAGGCGGCGGTAGAGTTGGTCGTTCAGGCTTCCGTCGCGCTTGGTGTGGGGGACGAGAAACAGCGAGAGTCCCGCGGTGCCGTCGGGGGCATCCGGGCGGCGGGCGAGTGCCAGCGTCCCCTCGGCGTCGATGTTCGAGCAGAACCACTTCTCGCCGTACAGTTCGTAGACGCCCTCCTCGTCGGTGGGTTCGGCCGTCGTCTCGTTCGCGCCCACGTCGGAGCCGCCCTGCTTCTCGGTGAGGAACATGGCTCCCTCGATGTGGTCCTCGTAGTCACGCGAGGTCAACCGCCGGAAGTAGTCGTCGAGAATCTCGGCGTTCGGGTGGTCCTCGTCGACGTACTTGTCGAGGACGATGGCCGCGCCCGTCGTCATCGAGACGGGACAGACGAACCCGCCGTCGACGTACGAGAGGATGGTCTGCTGGGTGAGGACGTGCTGAAAGCCGAGCGGGTCGTCCCGGTCCGGCGGCGCGTGGAAGATATCGTGCGTGACACCGCGTTCGTAGACGAGTTCGTCGTTCTCGTGCTGGAGCGGGTGGTACTGCACCTCGTTCTGTATCTCACCGTCGCGGTCGTACGTGCGGAGTTCGTGCCCCTCCCGGTCGATTATCTCGGCATTCTCGTCGATGGTGTGGCCCGCGAGTTCGCCGAGGTCGGCGAGTTCCGGCTCCGCCCACGCGAACTCCGCGTCGGGATAGACACGCTCTGCCTCGGCTCTGAGTGTCGGGTCGAGGTCCCAGTAGTTGAGGTCCCGTCCCGCCTCGAACTGACTGTAGTCGATTGGGTCGTCAGACGTTGCCATGACTTGCTGTTGTACCCCGGTGGATAAAAACGCGGCTCACGACTCACCGTCTCGGACCCGTTCAGGCCTCGTCCACCGGCGTCCACGAGTCGGTGTTGATGTCGGGGACGTTGGGCGCGCCGATGGCGAGGATTCGGCCCTCGTCGTCGCCGACGTACTTGTGCCCGTGGCCCACCTCCGGGCCGGCGGCGTAGAACGTTCCTTCGTCGATCGTCCGTCGCTCCACGTCGCCTGCCTCGCCGAGTGCAACCTCGAACTCGCCGTCGAGGACGTAGAACACCTCTTCCTGGTCCGTGTGGATGTGGTGGGGCATCTCGTCGCCGGGTTCGAAATACCAGACGCTCACGACGGACTCGTCCGTCCCCAGCGCGGCTTGGACCCGCCGAGCGTCCAAATCGAGCATCCCGTCGAGCAAGTCCCCCATGTCCATGCGCGGTACGTCTGCCGTGTCGACGACTTCGTAGCCGTCCATGGTAGACGGTACACGCCCTCCGGGGTGCCTGTTGACCCTCAGATATTCGGTTATTAATACCAGTGCGTGCCGGAACCTCCTGCAACTCGACGGCGCGTGGCAGTGGTGGAACGACGATAGCCCCACGGCCGTTGTCCCGACTGGGGGCCGAAACAGCCGTTCTGTAGCCGCGGATGCGGGTCACGCTGGGTCCACTGCCGTGACGAAACCGCGGTGCTGTGGGCCGCCTTCGCCGATAAAACTACTAACGGATTTATTGTTGTCCGAAATACTCATCCCCACGGCGGGAGCATGGGGTGACATTGCATGGAACCAGTCACAGACCTATCAAATGAGGACCTCACCGTCTCGGAGAGCGAGGACGGCCTCGTCCTCAGGGCGACGATAGACCGCCCCGAGGAACGCAACGCACTGAATCAAAACGTCATCGGTGGCTTGCTCGACACCTTCGAGCGCGCCGACGAGGGGGAGACGCGTGTTGTCGTCGTCCGCGGTGCTGGCGGCACGTTCTGTGCGGGGGGCGACATCAAGTCGATGGCGGGAGCCATCGGCCAAGGGTCCCAAGCCTACCGGGAGGGGTTCGCGGGCATGAAGGACCTCATCGAGACAGCCGTCGACACGGCGGCACTGACCGTCGCCGCCGTCGAGGGCTACTGTCTGGCCGGGGGTATGGGGCTCGCCGGGGCGTGTGACGTGGTGGTCGCCTCCGAGGAAGCCACATTCGGCACGCCGGAGGTCGATATCGGCATCTTCCCCGCGCAGGCACTCGTCCCCATCATGCGGACGGTCAACGAGAAGCAGGCACTGAAGTTGCTGTTCACCGGCGAACACATCGACGCCGAGAAAGCCCACGAAATCGGGTTCACGACGGACATCGTGCCCGCCGACGAGTTCGAGGACGAACTCGACGGGATCGTCGACGACCTCGTGACGCCCTCCGCGTTCATGATAGAGATGGGGAAGGAAGCGTTCTACAACCAGCGTGAGATGAACTTCTCGGAGTCGCTCGACTACATGCGCGAGATGGTGACGCTGCTGGCGATGAGCGACGATGCCGAGGCGGGGTTCAACGCCTACCTCACCGACTCGCAACCGGACTGGAAGGGACGACCGGACGACGAAGAGTAACCGACCACCGACTACCACGACACTACAATCATGACCTACGAAACACAGGATTCCATCAAAGGCAACGACCCCGACAGAGCAATTATCTCTGCGGCCCTGACGGGCGCGCTGACGACCCGTGACCAGTGTGAGTCGATTCCGTACACGCCCGAGGAAATCGCAGAGGACGCCGCCGCCGCACGAGAAGCGGGTGCGGCCATCGCGCACATCCACGCGCGCACCGAGAACGGCACCCCGAGCTTCGAACCCGAAGTGTACGGGGAGATATACGACGAGGTGCGCGACCGGACGGACATCCTCATCAACTTCTCGACGGGGTCGACGTTCGACAACCTCGAAAAGCGACTCACCTACATCGAGGAGATTCAGCCGGACATCGCCGCGCTGAACATGGGGTCGATGAACTACGCGAAGTACTCCGAATCGCGGGACGACTTCGTGTTCGACATGGTGTTCGAGAACTCTTTCGACGAGATACGGGAACTCCTGCGGACGATGCAGGACGCGGGCGTCAAACCCGAGATGGAGTGTTTCGACACCGGCCACATCAACAACGCACAGCCCATCCTCAAGAAGGGAGAGCTGAACCGCCCGATGGACATCAACCTCGTGATGGGTGTGCTGGGCGGGATTCCGGCCACGGTCGACAACCTCGCACACCAAGTGCGGCAACTCCCCGAGGACACGAACTGGCAGACGACGCCGATTCAGGAGGACCAGTGGCCGCTGACCGCCGCCTCGCTGGCGATGGGAGGGAACATCCGCGTCGGCCTCGAAGACAACTTCTACCTCCCGAACGGCGAGATGGCCGAGGGCAACGCCGAACTCGTCGAGAAGGCCGCCGAGATGGTCCACAACGTGGGCCGGGAACCCGCGACGCCGGACGAAGCCCGCGAGATAATGCAACTGGACTGAGCGACAGTACGGCCCATCACCACGGCTACCGACTGTTTTGCCACGCCGGAGGGACGAACAGATTCGCGAAGCGGAGTGCGGAAGCGGCTAGCCTGACCAGCCGCCACGGATGTCGCTGTTGATGTTACCACGCCACTGTTCGAAGCCAGCCTCACACGTGGGGTTGGACTTCAGGTGGTCCATGAAACCGGCACCCGGCGAGTCGAGGTGCATCTCACAGAACGGGCAGACGTTCGGGTCACTCCACGTCGTCGGCACGGCAGCAGTTGTTTGCTCCCCCATGAGTGTGTCTGAAAGAAATATATTACCGTACATCAAGTTTTTCGTTTAACCTCTTACACACCCTAGAGCCCCTAATATGGGGGGTATTGGTAACCACCGCCAACGCTGACGGGACACCCTGCTGTTTGGGTTCTCGGACACGGGAGGGCACCGATGACTCCCGGCAGGGAGGGCCGCCTCAGAACAGAATCGTCCCGTGGTGGCGGTCCGGGTCGCGGCGGCGTTTGTTCTCGAAGGCCGAGAGACGGGCGAGGAGTTGCTCGCGGAGGTCACCCGCGGGCAGGAGTTCGTCGACTTGCATCTTCGAGGCCTGCTTGCGAACGTCGACGTACTTCTCGAACTCCTGTTTCGCGGACTCGATGAACGCCTCGCGGGCTTCGCCTTCCATCTCCTCTAACTGACCGCCGAAGAGCGCGTGGACGGCGGCGTCGGGCCCCATCACGGAGATTTCCGCACTGGGGAGGGCGAGCGTCGCGTCCGGGCCGAACGAGGGGCCACACATCGCGTAGATACCCGCACCGTAGGCCTTGCGCGTGATGACACAGAACTTCGGCACCTGTGCGTTCGAGGTGGCGTAGATGAACTTCCGGCCACGCTGGAGGATGCCCTCCTTCTCGACTTTCGACCCGACCATGAAGCCGGGCGTGTCACAGAGGTAGACGAGCGGAATCTCGTAGGCGTCACAGGTCCAGATGAACTCGGCGGCCTTCTCGGCCGAGTCCGGGAAGATGGCACCCGAGACGTGTTCCGGTTGGTTGGCGACGATGCCGACCGGCCGGCCGCCCATCCGGGCGAACCCGGTGACGATTTCGGGCGCGAACTCCGCTTTCGTCTCGAAGAAGGACTCCCGGTCGACCACGCGGTCGATGACCTCGTGCACGTCGTAGGCCACGTTCGGGTCGTCGGGGATGACCTGGTCGAGGCCCTTGGGGTTCTTTATGGGTGGCTGTGGTTCCTGTCGAGGGTTCGGCTCGTCGTACTTCTGCGGGAGATAGGAGAGCAGTTGTTTGACTGCCTCGACGGCCGTCTCCTCGTCGGGCACCACCAAGTCGGCACTCCCGGAGTGTTTGGCGTGGACCTCCGGCCCACCGAGGCCGTCCATGTCGGTACTCTCCCCGGTCATCGCCTCGACGATGCGCGGCGAGGCGATAGCCATCCCCGAGATGTCGTCCACCATGATGAGGAAGTCACAGAAGACGGGCGTGTAGGCAGACCCGGCGATGTCGGGGCCGTAGAGGACCCCGATTTGGGGAATCTGTCCCGAGTGGAGACACTGGTTGTAGAACATCTTCCCGCCCCGATAGCGGTCCATGTGCGTGTCGCCCTCCTCCCGTTCGTCGGCACTCAGCCGTGCCCCCGTCGAGTCGATGAGGCGGACGATGGGTGCGCCCGCTTCGGCGGCGCGTTCGGAGAGGCGTATCTCTTTTTCGACACCCATCTGGCCGAGTGACCCTGCCTTGACCGTGTAGTCGTTGGCGGTGAAGAACACGTCGCGGCCGTCGATGCGGCCGACACCCGTGAGCAGGCCGTCCGCCGAGAGGGTATCGTCGTCGGTGTGTCGGGCGAAGGTTCCGTCCTCGTAGGCCACCTCGTCGAAGAGCATGTCGAGGCGGTCCCGGACGAACATCTTCCCGAGGTCCTCGATTTTGTCGTGGCCCCGCTCGGGACCACCCTCCATGATTTCCTGAATCTCCTCGCGGATTTGCTCCTCTCGCTCCGTGACCAAGGCTCCGCTTTCAGTCCACTCGTCCTCGTCGGCGGCGACCCGGCCGCCGCTCTCGTCGACGATTTCGACCGGTCGGCCGAGGTGTTCGGCGACGGCCGTGGCGATGACGCGGGCCGTCTCCTCGTCCGCGTCGGTGTCGACGTGGATGTCCATCGGTGTCACCGCCCTCCGACCGCTCGACACCACTGATTGAAACTAACTACGCGTTGAAAGTTGCTGATTCGGCGCATATGGCAGTGGTAAATTATCCCACACTCAAATAGGTATGGTTTGCGCCTCGTTCACTCACCGAACAGCACGGGCCTGCTGACTCCCGAGTCCCTAATGATTTTACCTCCTTGGTACGAGTACTGTAATGCATATGGTTGACAAAGACGACCTCCGTCAACAGATGGTCGACGCGTTCGAGGGTGCCGACTACCCGATTTCGAGTCCGATGGACCTCGTTCCGGCACTTCCGGACGGTCCCTCCACGACGTTCGAGTCCGGCGACTTCTCGATGACTGCGATGGAACTGAACACGAAGTTGGGCGGCGGCGAGTTCCCCTACGACAGCGCGGAAGACTTCGTGGACGACATCATGGAAGAACTCGAAGACCAGGACCTCGTCTGAAGTCCGCCGGGAACCGCACGCCGCCAGAACGGACTAGATTTTTGCGCCGGACGACACGGACGTGCCTATAGCTCCTCGTCCGAGGGCTGTAGCGGCCCGTCGAGTCGTTCGTCGGCCGCCTCCTCCAGTTTGTACCGCTGGACCTTCTGGGTCGCACTTCGTGGCAGTTCGTCCACGACGAAGATGCGGCGCGGGTGCGCGTACGTCGCGACGTGTTCGAGCGAGAACTCCCGGAGGTCCCCTTCGGTCAGGTCGCTTCCCTCCTGAACGACGACGAAAGCAACGGGTGCCTCGCCCTTGATTTCGTGAGGCGCGCCGACGACGGCGGCCTCCTCCACGTCCGGGTGTTCGTAGAGTGCGTCCTCGACCTCCGCGGGATAGATGTTCTCGCCGCCGGCGATTATCATGTCGTCGGCGCGGTCGACCATCCAGAAGTAGCCGTCCTCGTCGACACGGGCGATGTCCTCCGTGTAGAAGAACCCCTCGTCGTCGAACACCTGTTCGGTCTTCTCGGGGAGTTTGAAGTACCCCTCGAAGACGTTGGGACCGCGGATGGCGATTTCGCCGGTGACGGCGTCCTCGTCCTCGAAGTCGATGTCCGGGTCGACGCGCGGTTCGAGTTGGTCGGTCGAGACTTTCGTCTCTCGGGTCTCCGGGTCGACGAGTTTGATGTCGATGTTGTCGAGTACCGTCCCGATACACCCGGCCTCTTTGCGGACGCCCCGGAGCGGTTCGAGCGTCCCCGCGGGGGCTGTCTCGGTCATCCCCCAGCCTTCGCCCATCGGGATGTCCCACGCGTCCTCGATGGTCCGGCGCACCTCGTCGGCAAGCGGTGCGGCCGCACACGTCACCTGCTGGAGCGAGGAGAGGTCGTACTCCTCGGGGTTCTCGCGGTACTCCCGCCACATCATCGTGTACATCGCCGGGACGCCAGCGAACTGCGTTATCTCGTGTTGTTCCAAGGCGTCGAGCATCGGCACCGCCTCCGGCCGTGGCTGGAGATGCATCGTCCCCCCGTTGTACAGGTAACTCCCCATGATGGCGTTGAGGGCGTAGATGTGGAACAGCGGGAGGACGAGCAGGATGCTGTCGTCGGGGTCGACGGCCAATCCGCCGGCGTCGTAGGACTCGATGGTCGAGAGCAGGTTCTCGTGGGTCAGCAGAACGCCCTTCGGGTCGCCCGTTGTCCCGGAAGTGTAGGGCTGGCAAGCAACGTCGTCGTAGTCTCGCTCCGGCCGGTCGAACTCGGTGCTGGCCTCCTCGACGGCGTGTGAGTAGTTGACCACGCCGTCGTCGCTGACGCCCGGGAGGAGGAGCGTCCCGACTTCGGCCGCCGACGCGAGGTTCTGCACTTCCTCTGGCAGGAGTGGCGACCCGATGATGTGGTCGGCCTCCGCGTTCTGAACGACGTACACCAGCGTGTTGGGGTCCATCCGCAGGTTCAGCGGCACCGGGACGGCCCCGGCCCGAATCGCTCCAAAGTACGACTCCGGGAACTGGAGCGTGTTCGGGATGAACAGCCCCACCCTATCACCGGGTTCGACCCCCTCGTCTACCAGTACGTTGGCCACCTTGTTGGCGCGTTCGTCGACTTCCCCATACGTCCGTTCCTGTCCGAACCCCTCGAATGCGGTTTTCGGGCCGTACCGATGGGCCGCCATCGCTGGCAGGTCCCCCATGTGTCGGAGTGGTTCGCCGTCGTAATACTCCATGATAGTTATCATCAGACTCGGGTACCAAAAGTGTACGCCTGCTAACCTGCCCGGAGTCGGGGGGTTTCAGGGTGGCTGTCCGGCCACGGCCAACACGAGTGCGGTGACGAGCGCGCCGATACCGAGCAACCCGTAGTTCGCCACGGTGTTGCTGGCTCGCGCCACTGCGAGCGTGTAGTTCCGCGAGGAGAGGGGCCAGAACGGCGTAATGCCCATCGGCGTCAAGGCGTCCGCGAGGAGGTGGGCACCGACGGCGAGCGTGCCGATGGCGAACCCGAAGACCACGAGTTCGTTCGACGTGGGTACCTCCGGGCGGCCGCCCAGCAGCCACCCTGCCCCACTGCCGACAACGCCGACGAGGAGCGCGAACCAGACGGTGTGTGTGATGCCCCGGTGTTTCACGAACGGGACGCGCAAGTCGTAGTCGGGGACCATCGCCAGCGCGAGCATCGCCACTTCCCCGAGAATCGCGAGGTCCGCCCGCCCGGCGAACAGGAGCGCGGTTCCCACGGGCGCGTAGACGATGAGCGCGACGCCGAAGTGACCTGCGCGATACACGTCACCGCGTCGGCACGGACACCCAATGAACGTTGCGGGCGGGGCCGCGTGGTGCCGCCGCACGGTTCGAAGGGTGGGACTTTTCGCCCAGCGGTCCCGAGTGTGGACGATGGTCGCGCTCGTCTCCGACGCCTTCCGACAGGTCGGCCCGTTCGTCATCCCCGTCGTCGTCTTCGCGCTGGGCGTCGTCGGCTACGGGGTCCTCCTGTGGTACACGCGCTGGCGGAGTGACCGCGACGCGGCCAAGGATTAAGTCGTCGTCGCCCGACCGAGTGGTATGGCAGACGATACCGAGCCGATGACGCGGTTTCCCGTCCCGGACATCGAGGAGTTGCCCGAGGACATCCAAGACCGCATCGAGGAGGAGTCAGAGCGCGCCGGGTTCACCCCGAACGTCTTCCCCGCCATCGGGTACCGGCCACAGCAGGCCCGCGCGTTCATCGACTACCACGACGCCCTGTTGGAGGAGACGGACCTCGAACGCGAGGAGATAGAGATGATAATCGTCGCCGTCAGCGGAGTCAACGACTGCCTCTACTGCATCGTCGCCCACGGCGCGCTTCTGCGTATCTACGCCGAGGACCCGATGTTGGCCGAGCAGGTTGCCTCGAACCACCGCACCGCGGAGATCAACGACGCCCACCGTGCGATGCTCGACTTCGCGGTGAAACTGACCGAGGACCCCGCCGCCGTCGAGGACGAGGACATCGAGCGCGTGATGGACCACGGGTTCAGCCGGAAGGCGATTTGGGACATCGGGAACGTCACCGCCTTCTACAACCTGTCGAACCGCATGGCCCACCTCGCAGACATGCGCCCGAACGAGGAGTTCTACACCTTGGGACGCGACTGAGTGCGGGAGGCGAGGCGAACGGGGCAGTCCGACGGCTCGTCGCACCGGTCGAGGTGTGAGCTGTGCACCGGACGAATCCGGGCGATTAACACCGTGCGGCACCGGATGGGACGTATGGACGAACGACAGCGCGCGTTTCTCGATGACCTGCTCGAGACGGCGACCCCCTCGGGGTTCGAGACGGCTGGGCAACGGGTCTGGGTCGACTACGTGTCAGAGTTCGCCGACACGGTCCGGACTGACGAGTACGGAAACGCCATTGCGGTACTGGAAGGTGGCACACCGGAAGTCGCGCTCGCGGGGCACGGGGACGAAATCGGATTTCTCGTCCGGGACATCGGGGAGGACGGGACGCTCAAGCTGACCGCAGTCGGTGGGTCCGACCGGACAGTCTCGAAGGGCCAGCACGTACAGGTCCACACTGACGAGGGACCAGTCTCGGGGGTCATCGGTCAGACGGCGATTCACCTCCGAGACCGTGAGGACACCGGGGTCGACGACATCAGCGAGCAGTCGGTCGATATCGGCGCGACAGACGCCGACGAGGCCGAATCCCTCGTCGAGCGCGGCGACCCGGTTACGTTCCGGCAGACTGTCGCCGACCTCGAAAACGGTCGCGTCGCGGCCCGTGGACTGGACAACCGCATCGGTATCTGGGCGGCCGCCGAGGGACTGCGTCGGGCCGCCGAGCGTGACCCCGACGCGACGGTGTACGCCGTCTCCACCGTCCAAGAGGAACTCGGGCTTCAGGGTGCCAAGATGGTCGGGTTCGACTTGGCACCGGACGCTGTCGTCGCGACCGACGTGACACACGCGACAGACGGGCCGGACGCGCCCGGAGACGCGGGTAGCGGCGTCGAACTCGGCGGCGGGCCGGTCGTCAGCCGTGGGGCCGCGAACCACCCTGCGGTGGTCGACGCAGTGCGAGCGGCGGCCGATGACGCCGATATCGAGGTCCAATTAGCCGCGACGGGGTCACGAACCGGGACCGACGCCGATGCGTTCTACACGTCCCGCGGCGGCGTCCCGTCGCTGAACCTCGGTGTCCCGAACCGCTACATGCACACCCCGGTCGAGGTACTCGACCTCGCGGACCTCGAACGGACGGCCGACCTGCTCGCGGCCTTCGCGACGCGGGCCGAAGACGAGTTTACCGTCGACCTCTGAGGCAGTCCACCGGCCGGAGGGCGTTCGACCCGGACGGCGCCCACAAGCGTTTTGCCCGTGCCCGGATTCGACCGGGACAATGCGAGGGCTCGACGATACTGACAGAGCGATTCTACGCCTCCTCCTCGAAGACGCACGCAGACCGTACAGCGACATCGCCGAACGGGTAGACCTCTCCCCGCCGGCTGTCTCCGACAGAGTGGACCGCCTCCAGGACATCGGCCTCGTCCGACGGTTTACGGCCGACATCGACCGGTCGATGCTCCGCGAGGGCGTCCCCGTCCTCGTCGACGTACGGGTCGAACCGGGCCACGCCGGGGAAGTGCAGCAGGCACTCGACGCCGCCGAACCGGTCGACAACGTGTTCAGGACCGCCGACGAGCGAATCGTCTGTACGGCGATAGTGCCGGACGGGAACGTCGGGGCCGTCCTGTCCGACGCGGTGCCGATGGAGAGAATCGACCGCTACGACGTCGACTTGCTCGCCGACACCACGTGGTCGCCGTCACTGGCCGACGCTGAACTCGCCCCAGAGTGCGCCGAGTGTGGGAACACCGTCACGACGGAGGGGGAGGCCGCCGAGTTGGACGGCACCCGGTATCACTTCTGCTGTTCGTCCTGTCGCTCCCGGTTCACGGAGCGGTTCGAGGAGATGCGCGACGGTATCGAGTCCTGACGCGTTCACGTCGTAGGTAGACGCCGCGCCCCGACCGAGTTTGCAACCGAGAGAAGTGCATCGGCGTCTCGCCTTTTGTTCCCCAAATTCTGTCGATTCGACGCTTTACATTCGAAGGGGGAAGTCGCTTGAACGAGGGTGACGTAGGTACACGCATGACAACGAGACGGGCGCGACTCGACTTGACGGGGATGAGTTGCGCGAACTGCGCGGGAACCATCGAGGAGTCCGTCGGCGAACTCGACGGCGTATCGACGGTGAACGCCAACTACGCCACCGACGAGGGGAGCGTCGAGTACGACCCGGACAGAGTCTCCCTCGCGGACATCTTCGCGGCCGTCGAGGACGCAGGGTACGGTATCGTCACGGAGGCGGTGACGATACCTATCACGGACATGTCGTGTGCGAACTGCGCGGAGACGAACGAATCGGCACTTCGCGAGACGCCCGGCGTCGTCGACGCGACGGTCAACTACGCCACCGACGAGGCCCGCGTCACGTACAACCCGGCGGACGTGGACCGCACGGACCTCTACGCGGCCATCGAGCGCGCGGGCTATACGCCCGTCCGAGAGGAAGATGGCGATGAGGGGCACGGTGACACCGACGGGCAAAGCGGTGCCGACCTCGCACGCGAAGAGGAGATACGGCGGCAGAAGCGTCTCACGCTGTTCGGGGCGACACTCTCGGTGCCGCTCGTCGGGATGATGCTGGCGGAACTGCTCGCGCCCGGCGTCCTCCCCGAGACGCTGTTCGGCGTGGCCATCGGCTGGGTCGGCTTCCTGCTCGCGACGCCCGTGCAGGTGATACTCGGCCGTCCTTTCTACGAGAACTCCTACACTGCACTAGTCAAGAACGGGCGGGCCAACATGGACGTACTCATCGCGCTCGGGTCCTCGACGGCGTACCTCTACTCCGTCGCGGCCCTGCTCGGTCTCATCGCCACCGAGGGGCTGTACTTCGACAGCGCGGCACTCATCCTGACGTTCATCACGCTCGGAAACTACCTCGAAGCCCGCTCGAAGGGGCAAGCCGGCGAAGCCATCCGCGAACTGCTGGAGATGCAGGCCGACACCGCGACGCTCGTCGACGAGGACGGAACCGAACGCGAGGTTCCCGTCGAGGACATCGAGGTTGGCGACCGGATGAAAGTCCGGCCCGGCGAGAAAGTCCCCACGGATGGCGTCGTCGTCGACGGCGAGAGTGCCGTCGACGAGTCGATGGTCACCGGCGAGTCCGTCCCTGTCGAGAAGGGTGCGGGCGACGAGGTGGTCGGGTCGACGGTCAACCAGAACGGCGTGCTCGTCGTGGAGGCCACGAAAGTCCGGTCCGAGACGGCCATCCAGCAAATCGTCTCGATGGTCCGGGACGCTCAGAGCCGGCAGCCGGACATCCAGAACGTCGCCGACCGCATCAGCGCGTACTTCGTGCCGGTGGTCATCGCCAACGCCGTCATCTGGGCTGTCGTCTGGTCCCTGTTCCCCGAGGCCCTCGCGGGGTTCGTCGGCGCGCTCCCGCTGTGGGGGCTGGTCGCGGGAGGCCCTGCCGTCGCCGGCGGGACGGTATCGGTCTTCGAGTTCGCCGTCGTCGTGTTCGCCAGCGCGGTACTCATCGCCTGTCCCTGCGCGCTGGGGCTGGCGACGCCCGCAGCGACGATGGTCGGCACGTCCATCGGCGCGCGCAACGGCGTGCTGTTCGAGGGCGGCGACATCCTCGAGCGCGTCCGTGACGTCGACACCGTGGTGTTCGACAAGACGGGGACGCTCACCGAGGGCGAGATGCAGTTGACCGACGTGGAAGCCATCGGTCCGGTGGACGACAGCGTGACTGCTGCGGACGGCGGGGAGTTGCGGCCCGAAGCGGACGAATCGTTCGTCCTCGAAGTCGCCGCGAGTGCCGAACGTGGGAGCGAACACCCGCTCGCCGAGGCCGTCGTCGATGGGGCGCGCGAACGCGGCATCGACCCGGAAGAACCCGAGTCGTTCGAGAACGTCCCCGGGCAGGGCGTCCGCGCGACGACGAGCCACGGCGAGGTACTGGTCGGCAACCGCCGGTTACTCGAAGACGCGGGCGTCGACCCCTCGCCCGCCGCCGACGCGATGGAACGACTCGAATCGGAGGGGAAGACGGCGATGTTGGTCGCACTCGACGGGGCCGTCATCGGCGTCGTCGCTGACGCGGACACGGTCAAGGAGTCGGCCCGCGAGGCAGTCGCGGCACTCGACGACCGGGGCATCACCGTCCAGATGATTACCGGCGACAACGAGCGGACGGCCCGCGCCGTCGCCGAACAGGTCGGGATTCCTGCCGAGAACGTCCGCGCGGAAGTCCTGCCCGAGGACAAGGCAGACGCCATCGAGGCCATCCAGTCCGACGGCCGCCGGGCGATGATGGTCGGCGACGGCGTGAACGACGCGCCCGCGCTGGCGGCGGCGTTCGTCGGGTGTGCAATCGGGAGCGGGACGGACGTGGCCATCGAGGCGGCGGACGTGACGCTGATGCGCTCGGACCCGCTGGACGTGCTGAAGGCCATCCGCGTCTCCGAGGGGACCCTCTCGAAGGTGAAACAGAACCTGTTCTGGGCACTCGGGTACAACACGGCGATGATTCCGCTGGCCTCGCTCGGCTTGCTCCAGCCAGTGCTGGCGGCCGGCGCGATGGCCCTCTCAAGCGTCTCGGTGCTGGCCAACAGCCTCGGGTTCCGGCGGTACACGCCAGAGGAAGACTACCGACTACTGGGCCGGTTCCGGTAGTCAGAGGTCACCGCGCTCGGCCATCGCGCGGACCTCCGCGGCCCGTTCGCGGATGGCTTCGAGTTCGTCGGCGTCTTTGTCGTCGACGTGGCTGTACATCAGCCCCATGCGGTGGTTGCTCCGGAGTTCGTCTTCGTTGCGGTCCAAGAAGTCCCAGTAGAGGGCGTTGAACGGACAGGCCCCGTCGCCGGTCGTTTTCGTCTTGTAGTAGGGACACCCCGAACAGTAGTCGCTCATCCCGTCGATGTAGTTCGCGGAGGCGGCGTACGGCTTCGTGGCGAAGGCGTCCGCCCCGTACATCCCCATCTCGACGACGTTGGGCGTCGTCACCCAGTGGTACGCGTCGACGTAGGCGGCGTGGAACCAGCGGTTGAGTGCGGCCGGTTCGACGCCGTAGACCAAGGCGAAGTTCGAGAGTATCATCAGCCGCTCGATGTGGTGGGAGTACCCCCGCTCGCGGACGCCGTCGACGACATCCGAGACACAGGCCATGTCCGTCTCGCCGGTCCAGTAGAACTCGGGCAGGGGTTCCCGTTCGTCCAACTGGTTGGCCTCGGCCAGTTCGGGCATCTCACGGCGGTAGACGTGGCGGACGAACTCCCGCCAGCCGAGGAGTTGGCGGACGAACCCCTCGACGCTGTTCAGCGGGAGGTCACGCGCCTCGTGTTCGGCCAGCACGCGCTCGATGACTTCGCGAGGAGTGAGGAGACCGAGATTGATAGCGACAGACAGGAGACTGTGGTGCATCGCCCACTCGGCTTCGCGCATCGCGTCTTGGTACGGCCCGAACTCGGGGAGGCGGTCGGCGACGAACGCGTCGAGTGCGCGACGGGCCTGCTCGCGGGTCACCGGCCACTCGAACGGGCCGGGGTCGGCCCAGTCTCCGCCGTACGGGGCGTCCTCGTATCCGCCCGCGAACACCTCGTGGACCCACGACAACACGTCCGCGGTCACGTCGTCGTGGTCGAACGTGGGTGGCTCGGGCGGCGTCCAGTCGTCCGGCGGCGTCTCGCGGTTCTGGTCGTCGTAGTTCCACTCCCCGCCGACTGGGTCGCCGTCGTCCATCAGGTAGCCCGTCTCCCGGCGCATGAACCGATAGAACGACTCGTGTTTGGGCGTCGAGTCGCCGGCGAACTCGTCGAACTGCTCGGGCGAGCAGAGGAACGTCTCGTTCTCCACGACGGAGACCGACCCGCCCGCGTCCGCCACGAGCGAGCGGAGGCGGTCGGCGGTCCCGTGAGTGGCCGGTCGCATGACGCGGAGGTGGTCGTCGGGGTACTCCTCGAAGTGGGCGGCCAGTCCGTCGGCGAACGTCTCCGCTTGCCGGTAGGACACGTCGTACCCGTCGGCACGCAACTCGTCGCGGAAGTGTCGCATCGCGCTGAACACGGCGGCGAGTTTGTGCGGGTGGTACGGGAGACGACGGGCGAACGCCGTCGCCTCTATCAACAGCACTCGTCCGTGGTGGTCGGACAGCGGGCCGACGCACCGAGTCAGCTGGTCACCCAGAACCCAGACCGTCGCCGCATCTGCCGACTGTGCACCGTCGGTAGTCACACACGCGTACAGGGGCGCGAGCCCCTAATACCCAGTGTCGCCGTAGTCAAGGATTTTATATTTCTGGGCGTAAACGACTACAGTTATGACACGGGAGACGCGGCGACGGCGGTTCATCAGGTACACCGCACTGGCAACGACTGCGGGCCTCGCTGGGTGTTCGGGGGGGTCCGACTCTGACGACGACGGTGGGGCGACGACCAGCGACACACCCGAACAGACAGAGACTGAGACGGCAGCACCCGAGACTGAGGAAGTCGACCTGACCGAATCGGGCGACGAGTCGACACCCATCGCGAACCCGGAGCGAGCGGTCGAAGATTGGCTCTCGGGGACGCCCAATTTCGACGGCCATATCGAATCCGAGACGGGGACGACGACAGTCGACGTCGGAGCACGGACACCGAACAACGACTACTTCGCGTACTCCCCGCCAGCCCTCGAAGTCACCGTGGGGACGGAAGTGCAGTGGCAGTGGACGGGCCAAGGCGGCGCGCACAGCGTCACCGAGCGAAACGGGGCGTTCGACAGCGGGAGTCCCCGGTCCAGTTCTGGCAAAACGCTCACACACGAGTTCGAGGAGACTGGCGTCTACTTGTATCGCTGCCGGAATCACGGGGGCGCAGTGGGGATGCGCGGAGCCGTTATCGTCCGCGAACGGGACACGCTCAGTGGCTATCCAGCGGTCGACGACTGGCTCGAAGATTACGAGTACGACGGCCGCCTTGCCGACCGCCGCGGCGAGGCGTCGCTCGAAGTCACGGTCGGTGCGGAGGGCAATGGCGGCAACTTCGCGTACCGCCCCATCGCACCACTCGTCTCGCAGGGGACCGACATAACGTTCCGCTGGACGGGGCGAGGCGGCGGCCACGACGTGACGTGGGAGAACGTCGACCTCCCGGACAGCGACACGACGAGTTCGTACGACAACACGTTCAGCGTGACGCTGGATGAGTCCGGCGTCTACCTCTACCGCTGTGATAATCATAGAACCACGGGCGGTCGCGGTGCCATCGTCGTCGCTTAGGTCCGCTCGACGAACGCGACGATTTCCTCCGCTATCGTCTCACCCTTATCCTCTTGGAGGAAGTGCGCACCGCCCACTATCCACGTGTCCGGTTGCTCTGCGGCCGTCGGGAACAGCTCCCGCAAGTCGTCGCGAGACCCGCGGGTGATGGGGTCCGAGTCCGAGAAGAGGACGAACACCGGCTTCTCCCAGTCGGCGAACGTCTCGCGGGCGTCACCGATGACCGTCGCACCGCGCATCTCGGGGTCGGTAGGGACCCGCGACGGGAGTTCACGGGCACCGGCCATATGGTCCTCGTCGGGAAAGGGTGCGGCGTAGGCAGCCCGAACCGCCTCGTCCAACTCCTCGGCACAACCCCCCTCGACGAGTTGCCCGATGTCCAACTCCGGCGCGTCGGACATCATGTCTTTGAACTGGTGCCAGATGTCCGGCATCGTCTGGCTCCCGTCGGGAAGCCCGGTGTTCATCGGGACGAGCCGGGCGAACCGCTCGGGGTTGTTGGCCGCGACGGGGAGGCCCAGCAAGCCACCCCAGTCCTGACAGACCAGCGTGACGTTTTGCAGGTCCAGTTCCGTGAGGAAGGTCTCAACCGTCTCGTACATCGCGTCGTAGGTGTACGCCTCCCGGTCGGTCCACTTGTCCGAGCGACCGAACCCCACGAGGTCGGGGACGACGACCCGACCCGCTTCGGACAGCGTGGGTATCATCTTCCGGTAGAGATACGACCACGTCGGTTCGCCGTGGAGACAGAGGAACGTCTCGTCACCGTCTCCCGCCACGTCGACGTAGGCCATCTCCGGACCGCCCACGTCGACGTAGTTCGCGTCGTAGTCGTAGCCCGGCACGTCTTCGAACCGCTCGTCGGATGTACGAACCAATCCCATAGCCGACGGACTGCTGCCATCCGCTTAGTGATTGTGCTCATCTCGACAGCCCTCGTGGCATCGCCGGTGGGATTAAGCGGTGGCCGCCACGGGGTTCGACCATGCGAATCGAGTTCGAGGCGTACGCGACGATTCGGGACGCCGTCGGGCAGGGGACGGTCCGAATGGAATTCCCCGAGGACGCGACGCTGGGCGAGGCCTTACGGGCGTTCGCCGACGACCACGACGGCGTTGCCCCGCTCGTGTTCGACGGCGACGGCGAGATCCGGCCGAACGTCAACGTGCTCCACAACGACGAGAACGTGCGGGCCGGAGCGGGAACCAAAACGGGCCTCTCGGACGGCGATACCGTCACCCTCGCGCCGGGCATCGCGGGCGGCAGTGTGTGACGAGTACGAAAGTCACGACTGCCCCGTGTCGGCACTCCGGCGAACGGCGGTCCGGCGGGTACCGCGACAGTTCAAAAAGGCACCAGTGGTTGGGGCGATTCGGCCCGGTCACCCGGGCGAGCGATACCGCGACTACCTACACCATGGCACGCAATCCGCCCGGTGTCGGCATCCGCTGTTCGCGCTCTTCGTCGCTCTCCGACAGTGATTTCCCGTCCGATTCTCCCCGCTGTTCGGACATGGGACGTTCGAAGGTCCCACAGTATCCAATATATACTTTGCTCCCGGTGCAAACTTTTGGAAACAACTTCCGAGCCGACGTGGTTCACTGCTGGCGAGCGGAGCGAGGCGCGACGAAGTGGTAAGTGGGTAGCGGGCGTGTTGGGAGTCCGGCGAGTGAGCGAGTGGGACTACGGCCCGGCCACGAACGTAGTGAGCGGGCGTTCCGGGATTCGAACCACAAGCATCCGCACGCTACCAGCGCGCGGTTCACGGAACTCGCGGAGCGAGTTCCACTTTTTCGCCCACGTTTTTCAAGGAGAGGTTCGCGCTCCGCGCGAACCCGACGCAGAAAAAGGTGGACGGGCGTGCCGGGATTCGAACCCGGGATCGAGGGGTTAGGAACCCCTCGCCCTGTCCGCTAGGCCACACGCCCTGTCGGACGTTCGGCAAGGCGGGAAAAAACGGTTCCGTTCGCCCGAAAACCGTTATACCGGCGGCACGAGAGAACAGGCTATGGAGAAGGTGTCGCTGTCGGAAGTCCGAATCGAGAACAACCCGCTGAAAGTCCACTCGGTCCGCAAACCCGTCTCCGACGCCCTCGGGACGGAGGAGTTCGCGTTCAACTACTTCGAACTCGAACCCGGGGAGTCCTTCTCCGGCGGCATGCACCGCCACCACGACCAAGAGGAACTGTTCTACATCCTCGAGGGAACGGCCACGTTCGAGACGCCCGACGAGACGGTGACGGTCGAAGAACACGGGTGTATCCGGTTCGCACCCGGCGAGTACCAGACCGGCGGGAATCAGAGTGACGCCCTCGTCCGAGGGTTCGCAATCGGCGCGCCCGGGTCACGTCACGACTGGGAGGAAATCGACGCACTGCTGGACTGTCCGGCGTGTGGCGAGGAGACGGACCACGAGATGGCGTTCACCGACGACGGTCGGTTCGCGTTCACCTGCCGTGAGTGTGGCAACTCGCTATCGTAGTGTTCGGGGTGTCGAAAACGAAAACAGCGGGTTGCTACTCCTGTGCCGTGGAACTCGTCTCGTCGGCTTCACTCTCCATCTCGGCCGTGCTGGACGTGTCCGCACCGACCTCACCTTCGGCGGTAGTGTCGGCATCGACTTCGCCCTCGGCCTCGATGTCGCCGTCTTTCATCTGTTCGAGTTCTTCTTCGACTTCCTGCCGTCCCTTCTGGAACTCGCCGATAGCCTCACCGGAGGACCGAGCGAGTTCCGGGATTTTGTTCGCACCGAACAGCAGGATGGCGATGAGCAGGATGACGAGGAGTTCTGGCGGTCCCGGCATCCCCGGGAACAGCGGAATGTACGCACCAAGCATCTCTA
This sequence comes from Halorientalis litorea, assembly GCF_023028225.1. Lineage (NCBI taxonomy): Archaea > Methanobacteriati > Methanobacteriota > Halobacteria > Halobacteriales > Haloarculaceae > Halorientalis > Halorientalis litorea. The sequence goes on along the minus strand of NZ_CP095482.1, from coordinate 36,664 downwards.
CCTCACCGTAGCCCGAGACGTAATATAGGCCTTTTGCTCCGCTCAATCGACGGAGAACCCGGACCCGGCGGTCCCGTCCGGCGGTATTTGACGACCGACGGCGGGGACTCTCTCCCGCGCTCCCACATATTGGAGAATCAATAAGTGCGCGGCGGAGCTACCAACTGCCGGATGCTGTTCTACATCTCCACGAACGAGACGATGGAGAGCGACGACGGCGAGCAGTTGCCGGTGTCGGACCTGTACGACTACCATATCGTCGAAATCAGGGAGTTTCCGACCGTCTACACCGAGGCGGTGGACCGCATGATTCGGCCGGAGAAACCGGCGTCGTTCCCGGAGGGCGTGAACTACATCCGCCCGGAAGGGGACGCAGAGCAATTAGTGTACGAGACGTTGGGTATCGAGCGGTTCGAGCACAATCCCGCGTGGGTCGTCCTCGACACGACACCCGACGGGGACGTCGGGACGTTCGTAACGTTCGAGTTGGGTGGCTTGGAGGACCCGGCCAAAGTCGGGGAAGTGCTACGGCGAATCTACCGAACGCTGGACGCGGACGATTTCGATGGGCTAACGTGGGAAAAGCGAAAGCTCCGCTTCGAGCAGGTGATGGACAAGCTAATAACCGTGTACGGTCTCATCGTGTCGCTCTTCAGAACGTGAGCCGTGTTCTCGCCGGCAACGCCCCACGCTCGTGTGGCGGTTACCGCAGTGTGGCACTCCCCGTCACCGACGAGGGTTGCGGATTTTCGATATCGGGGTGGAGTCCGGAAGGCAGTCGCCGCGCCCAGTGTCAGTTTCCCCGGCAGTCTTTTTTCTGCTGGGAGTCACTCACCAGTATGACCGACGCAGACGACGGCGGGGACGGGCGCGTGTACGACCCGGACGCCGACCACGCCTTCCCGGACGAGCGGGTGGCGACGGTCCTCTCGTACCTGGCCGAGGACCAGGAGGTCCAGGCGTACCTCGACGCACAGAACGTCAACCCCGTCACCCGGAAGCGGTACAACGACCACGGGAGCAAACACATCGAAATCGTCCGCAACCGCGCGCTCTGTCTCTACGACTTGCTCAAGGGTGCCGGCGTCGAGTTCAACGGCGCGCGCGAACAGGGACTCGACGAGGCGGACGAGGCTGTCATCGTCGCACTGGCCGCGACACTCCACGACATCGGGCACGTCGTCCACCGCGACGACCACCCGTACTACTCCATCCCGCTGGCCGCCGACCTGCTCGACCGAATCCTCCCGGACCTCCCGTTCTACGACATCGGCGAACAGGTCCGGGTCAAAGGCGAGACGCTCCACGCGATAATCTGTCACCACGTCGAGGAGGAACCGCTCACCTTGGAGGCGGGTGTCGTCCGCGTCGCCGACGCACTCGACATGGAGCGGGGCCGCTCACGCATCCCGTACGAGAGCGGTGGACGCGGCATCAACACCGTCTCCAGTCGCGCCATCCGGGACGTATCGCTCCGCCCCGGCGAGGAGAACGACGTCCTCGTCGAGATTCGGATGGACAACGCCGCCGGCGTCTATCAGGTCGACAACCTCCTGAAAGCCAAACTCCGCGGGTCGGGACTCGGCGACCACGTGCGCACCGTCGCTATCAACAGCAGAGAGGACGCAGACCAAATCGTCGAACGCATCGAACTCTGACGGGCGGTCGCTGCCGCGGCTACCGCTCGAACGCGGATTTGACCGCGGCCGTTATCGCCCGGACGAAACTCCCGAGACCGCCATCACCCGGATTCGCCGCCGGTTCGAAGTCCCTTCGTAGCGTCGTCAGGGGAACCCGGCACAGGTCGCCGGTGGCGCGCCGCGTCCCGTCGTCGTCGGCGACTCGCAGCAGCGTGACGGCCGTCTCGCTCGTCCCGACGACACGGTAGATTCCGGGGTCAGCGTCGGCCGTCGCCATCGTACGGAAGTGGTCGTACGGGGCAGGCGCGTCGGGCATCGGTCACTCCTCCGTCAGCGCGTCGTCGCCGTGTCGCTCGCGGAGGCGGCGGAGGTGCTCGCGCTGGTCCCGAACTCGGGGTGTCGGTGTCTCGTATGCGTGTTCGAATATCGAGTCGGGGTCCGGCTCGTAGGCCTCCGCCGCGTCGATGCACGCTGCCACCGTCTCCTTGGCGTCCGCCTCGATAGCGTCGATGCGGTCGTCGTCCAACAGGTCACGCTCGCGGAGGAACGTCTCGAACCGGGGGAGCGGGTCACGCTCGCGCCACTCCTCGACTTCCTCGTCCTCCCGATAGACGGATGGGTCGTCGGCGGTGGTGTGCGCGCCGAAGCGGTACATGACTGCCTCGACGAGCGTCGGCCGAGCCTCGTCCGGGTCGGGGTCACGGGCCTTCTCCACGGCGGCTTTCGTCACCTGATACACGGCGAGGGGGTCCATCCCGTCGACCTGGACGCCGTCGAAGCCGTATGCCGTCGCCTTCTGTGCGATGGTGTCGCTGGCCGTCTGTTCGTCCCGGTGGATGGAGATAGCGTATTGGTTGTTGTTACAGAAGAAGATGGCTGGCACGTCGAACACGCCCGCGAAGTTCAGCCCCTCGTGGAAGTCGCCCTCGCTGGTCGACCCGTCGCCGAAGTGGCAGACGAACACCCGACCGTCGCCTTTCAGTTTCGAGGCCCACGCTAGTCCGGTCGCGTGGGGGATGTGGCTCCCGATGGAGATGTTGATGGGAAAGACGTTCTTCTCGGCGAGCCACTCGTTGCCGCGCTCGTGGCCCATCCAGTAGAGGAGGTACTCCGGTTCGAGGCCGCGCGCGACGACTGCACCGTGTTCGCGGTACTGGAAGAGGAGCCAGTCGGCGTCGTTGAGCGCGTGCGTCGAGGCGACCTGTGCGGCTTCCTGCCCGGCCAACGACGGGTACGTCCCCATGCGCCCCTGCCGCTGGAGGCTGATGGCCCGCTCGTCGAAGTGGCGCGCGAGCCACATCTGGCGGTACATCTCGACCAGTTGCTCGTCCGGGATGTCGGGCACCGTCGCGCCGTCTCTGACACGGCCGTCGGCGTCGAGAACTTGCACTCGGTCGTCCGGCGGTCGCCCGAGTATCGAGTGGTCGGTCGTCACGTTACCCCGGCACACGGACAGACGGGACATAACGTTTCCCCACCCCGTCACAACGGTTTTGTACCGCCACGACCATCTATGCGTATGGGTAACATGCCCAGTCAGCGACCTCCCGAGGGGACGGAGTCGGAGGGGGACGCGCCGGACGCCGGAACGGGCGTGTTCGGTCGGGTGGCCCGCGGTGCCCGCTCACTGGTGGCCGCCGTCAGCCGTCGGCTGTCGATTCTCCCGGACCTCGACTTGACCACCGCGTTCCGGCTGAACGACGAGCGAGACATGCCGCGCCGTCCGCTAGCGGGGACCGCACAACGAGACACCGAAGCGAAGTTACCAGCCACGTCGGAGTCCGCACTACCCGCGCGTGACCGACCGTTTACGTCTCCGTCCCGCGAGGGTACCACGAACCCGCCCGACCTGTCCGCGACAGAGCGAGACGGCCGGCTCTCTGTATACTATCCCGGCCGTGACGGGGCCAAAATCACCTCCGATACCTACGAGCGCGTCAAACGGTAACCGGCCGCCGCTCGCTCACGAAAGCGACGACGGGCGGCCCGCAACTAGTGGTTCTGAATCGCGTCGATGACCATCGCCGCCGCGAGAATCGGCTCTTTCGGGACGGTACTCGTGTCGTCGAGTTCGATTTCGTAGCGGTCCCGCATCGAGAACTGTCCGTCGATTGTGCCGACGTGTCTCCCGTCGCCGTCGGTGATTTCGTACTTGTGCGGGATGAATTGGCCGAACGGGAGGTTGTTGCGCGCCAGCGTGACCAAGGCACCCCGGGAGCTGATTTCGGCGAGCACTGCATCGGTGTCCGCGTCCCGTATCTTCCACGTGTCCTGAAAGATGCTGAAGTCGTTGTCGAGGACGACCACGTCCTCGCCAGTCTGTGCATCCGAGAGCGCGTAGGACCCAGCGACGTCGACGACGCCACCGGCTCTCACCGTGAACACGTCCGTCCCGTCACCGTCAGTGAACGGGAACTCCTCTTTCGCTTTGAACAGCTTCTGCTTCCCGCGGAGGACCGTGTTGCCGTCGCTGTCCATCGCCTTGTACTTGTTCCGAACCAGACTCTGCTCGACGGTGTACCTCGTGTCCGTGAAGTCGACGCCGTCGATGTCGTACTCGCTGGAGGGACCTATCACTGTCGAACTACCGAACGGCGTCCAATTAAATCCCCGATGCCCGCAGCACTGCTCCGCAGTTTTCGGTCCTGTCGCTCGCGGTATGCTCGCCGCATAACGCGCCGACAAGGATTTGAACTACCTCCACGTCGCTCGCGCCACTCGCTCGTAGCGTACTTCCAATCCCTCCGAGTTGCATTCACGGCTCACGGTGTGTTCGCCGCAGAAATGCGCCGACCGGGATTTGAACCCGGGCCATGAGCTTGGAAGGCTCAGGTCCTACCACTAGACCATCGGCGCGCTCGTTCGCTTCGCTCAGTCGCGCCCCGTGACTCACGTCGCTCCGTGAGACATCGGCGCGCTCGTTCGCGCCCGGCACTACCCTGCCCCGATTAATGGGTCTTATTGTTCGGCGGGACGGGCGACGGCGTAGCAGTTCCCGCTTGAAACGAACGTCTCGACGGCTTGGAGGTTGCTCTCGGCGATATCGGTACGGAACTCGTCGGGGTCGTAGATGTGGTAGTACCGCGGCACCGTCTCCCCGTCGGGGAGCGTCCAGTCGACGGTGGTGTCGAAGCCCACAGTCGCGTCGAAGCGGTCGTGTTCGGTACTCCACGCGCTGACGAGCGCGCGGCCGTCTGGCGCGAGGACACGGGCGAGTTCGTCGAGGCTCCCGACTCGGGCGTCACGGCTCGGAAGATGGTGAAGCGTGGCGACGTAGATGGCGACGGCGATTGCGTCCGACCGCACCGGAACCGTCGCCGCGTCGGCCTGGAGGAGGTCGACGGGCGTCGGCTCGTCCCGCAGTCGTTCGCGGGCCGCATCCAAGAGACCGTGGCTCACGTCCGCGGCGAGAACGCGGTCGGTCACTATCCCGAGCGGCGGAACGTGGCGGCCGTTCCCACACCCCAAATCGAGGCCGACGCCGCCGGTGTCCCGCCCGTCGAGGAAGGACTCGATTTCCGGCCACGGATACTCGCGGGTCGCCGAGAAGTGGTCGGCGATGCGCTCGTAAGTCCTGCGGACCCCGGCACCCGTCGGGTCGTCGTCCATACCGGCGGTTCAGCCCGGGCAGACAAGTGGGTTACGAGGAGTCGAGCGGTGCGGGGCCGGGTTGGATACGCTCCTCGGCGCGGACGCTTTCGAGACCCGGCGGATAGTAGCCGTCCACCTCGCCGCCGTCGTAGTCGAACTCGCGGTTGCCGTTAGTGTCTCTGTGTGGGACGGCTACAACCGTCGCATCGTCTGGTATCTCCTCGTTGAACTGGACGGTGATGTCGGTGGACTGGCCGGCAGGGAGATACCCCGTTCGACCCAGTACCCTGCCGTCGGCCGTGTACGCGTGGACGACGATGAAGCCGCCCTGTGAGAGTTCGGCGGCCTCGATGGTCAACTGGTCGTTCTGGTACTGTGACCCCATCTCGATGGAGGCGACCGGTCCCGAGAGAATCAGGAACGCCACGTACGCAATCGAGAGCATGATTGCGGCGTGCTTGGCACCGTCCCGAAGCCGACCCTCACCGATTTGCCCGGCGATGAGGCCGGAGAGGACGGCTTGTAGGAGTGCGGTGTGGAAGAAGACGAGCGTGTACGCTGCCTTGTTCACGTCGCCGAGACGAGTGAACTGCCCAGCGTTCACGCCGAGGCGGTTGTTGCTCGGCGGCGTCGGAACGTTGTTCGGGAGGCTGGGAACCAGCACCTCCTGCACGGCCACGATGATGACCAAGAACACGAAAAACGAGATGTAGATGACGACGAGGTAGGTGAACATCTCTCGCCGCCGCTGTCGCTTCATCCGCAAGTCGGACCGGGCCTCGTCGGCCGCGATACGCAGCACGCTCCCGATGTCACCGCTCGCACGCATCGCGTTCGTCAGGAGCGTCACCGAGCGAGTGATGGGCGTCGTTCGGACTCGTCGGCCGAACCGGGACAGTGCCGCCTCGATGTTCGCTCCCAACGAGATGTCCGCCCAAATCCGGTCGACTTCCGCCGAGAGGGCACCGAGGTCACTTCCACGCACGCGCTCGAAACTTTCGACCACGGACATCCCGGCTTCGTTGAGGCTCGCCAACCGTTCGAGGAACTCGGGCGTCGCCTCCTCGATACGCTGGAGCCGTTGTTTGTGGACGTACCTGACGACTGCGTACGACCCCATGACGACCAGCCCCGCCTGAAGCAGGTAGTCGTCGAGGACCCGGATGTTAGGGCCGACGGTAGTCAGGGCACCCGGGAGTCTGAGTGCGGTCACGAGGAGAGCGAGGGGGACGGTCACGTAGAGGAGCGTGGTGGGGTTCCGGAGAACGGTCTGTAGCGGTCGACCCACGACACGCCGGAGCCGTTCGAGGCGGTCGTACATCGCGAGTCGCTCGAGGTTCGCTGTGAGTCCCGGGGCGTGCCCACCGTCGGGCGTCTGTACGTCGGCCGTCGGTGACGTGCCACCAGTCGACTGCAACGACGTGGCGGGTTCCATCCCGTCCTCGGCCCCGATGCCAAGCAGTGAGAGTCGCTGGTCGAGAAAGACGATGAACCCGATGTTGCCGAGCGGGATGACGAGGTACGCGAGCAGTTGGATTATCCACAGTGTGTCGGTGGTCGTCAGGCCGAACACGAGCAACACGGTGATGAGAAAGAGGACGCCGGCGACGAACAGGGTCACGTACGCTTCGGCGATGGTCGCCAAGAGTTCGAGGACCTCCTCCTGTCGCTCGCGGGATTCCTCCCGGTAGCGTTCGTACTGCTGACTGAGGAAGTTCGGGAGGTTCTGCCCGCTCTGGAGGACGCTGGCGAGGTTCTCGCCGAACGTCTTCAGCTCCTCGCTCGGCGTCCGCTGTGACATCCGCCGCACCGCGTTGATGACGTCCGTCCCGAACAGGTCTATCTCCCTGACTGCGACCGATACCTCCGCGGCCGTCTCCCCGTAGACCCGGCGGTTGTCCGCCAGCGTCCGCATCGCGTTCGGGAACGGCATCCCACCCCGCGAGAGGGCATACAGGAACGCGACAGTCCGTGCGAGACTCTCGTTGATGTGGCGGCGACGCACCTCTGCTTTCCCCTCAAGCCGTTGCCAGCGGAGGACGTACGCCACGACACCCGTGAGCGCGCTGGCCACGAGGCCGCCGACGATTGCGACGGTGTAGAACACCGGCGTCGGCAAGTCGAGTCGCCACGTCCGCGGGTTCCCGAGCGCGGCCGTCATCGCTCGGGGGAGGCCAGCGAGGAAGTCGCCGACTGCCGGAATCACGACGATGAACCCGGCGATGGCGTACCCGCCAAGAATCCCCCCGATGACGCTGAGGACGACGGCGTGGAGGTAGCTCTTGGCCGCGTATGCACGGTACGTCTCCGGGATGTACGCGGCTTCGAGCAGTCGCTCGCGCTCCGGCCGGTCCCCGGAGACGAACCGGTTGAACAGTATCAGTGCGATGCGGGTGAACACCGTCCCGACGCGGGCAGTCGTCTTGGCGGCGAGGAGGACGCCGACGAGGCCGAGCGCGACGAGAAACGGGAGGAAGACGAGCGGCGACGCCATACTACTCCGTGACCGTCACGTCCGCGTCGTCGATGCGGTCCATGACCTCTCCGGGGTCTGCGTAGTACTTGTTGACCATCGCCGTGAACCGCCGGTAATCGCCGATACCTTCCTGTTTGAGGTACTGCAGGAACCGTTTGCGGTCGCGAATCTCTCGGCGGAGGTCGGACTCGCTCCACCCTCTGTCCTCGCGTATCTCTTGGAGGAGTCCGCTCTGGTTCTGGGTGAACTGGTCGCCCGTGGCCGTCCACCGGTACGTGTTCGCGTAGTCAAGTTCTCCCGTCCGTTGGTCGATGCCCTCGATTTCGGCCAGCGTCCGCATCCGCCGAACGCGCTCGCCCTCGCTCTGCGTGAGGACCTGTACGGCGAGAACGTCCAGCGACTGGACCATCGGCCGCGGGACGTTGATGGGTTCGTTCTCCAGTCGGTTGATGACCGTCTGAACGCTGTCGGCGTGCATCGTCGAGAACGTCGTGTGCCCGGTGTTCATCGCCTGAAAGAGGGTGATTGCCTCCTCGCCACGGACTTCACCGACGACGATGTACTCCGGGCGGTGCCGCAGTGCCGACCGCAGGAGGTCGTACATCGTGATGCTGTCGTCGTCCAGTCTGTCGCGCGTCACCGACGAGAGCCAGTTGTCGTGATACAGGGAGAGTTCGCGGGTGTCCTCGATGGTCAGGACCTTCGAGCGCGGCGGGATGAACATCGAGACGGCGTTCATCGAGGTGGTCTTGCCCGCCGCCGTCCCGCCCGCGAAGATGAGCGACCGGTTGTTCTCGATACACAGCCAGAGGTAGACGAGCATGTCTAGACTGGCCGTCCCGTATTCGAGCAGGTCGATGGGGGTGAACGGCTCGTCGGCGTACTTCCGAATGGTGAACGCCGAGCCACGGGGCGTCACCTCCTCGCCGAGGGCGAGTTCGATACGCGACCCGGTCGGGAGCGTCGCGGAGACGACGGGGTCGGAGACGCTGATGTGCTGGCCGGACCGCTGTGCGAGTTGGATGACGAAGTCGTTCAGCGTCTGTTGCTCGAAGACGACGTTCGTCTCGACGTCGGTGTAGTCGTCGTGGTAGACGAAGATGCGCAACCCCGGCCCGTCACAGGAGATGTCCTCGACGTGTGGGTCGTGCATGATAGGGTCTATCTTCGCGTACCCGTGGAACCGGCGGTAGAGGTAGTAGTAGAGGCGGTAGTACGTTTCGAGCGTGATTTCGACGCCGTACTCCTCCAACCGCGTCTGCAACTCCTCCATGAGTGCCTGCTCGGGGTCCGCGGCCACTTCCGAGCGGTAGAGGAGTGGCTCGCGGATGTCTTCGAGCAACCGGTCGAGCAGTTCCGCCTCCAGTTCGTCCAAGCCGGGTTCGACGACGTGGTAGCGGTACTTGTCGTCCTCGTGGCTGTAGTTGATGGAGACGAACGCGAAGGGCGCGTTCAGCCAGTAGCGGTCCACCTCGTCGAATCCCGGAAGGCCGCCGAACGAGAGCAGTCGCTCGTGCCTGTCCGGGTCGTAGTTCTGGACGGGAACGGTCGACCCGGAGAGCAGTTCGGCCGCTCTCGAAAGCCACGTACCGATGCTCCCGGCGCGACTCGATGGCGTCACGTCGTCGCCTGTGGTGTCTTGTCGTGACATGCTCTCCGGCGGGCCGCTCGACTAACCGCACTTGTCTTGGGTAGCAACCGCTCGTACTTAAAGTCGGCAGTCGTTTAGGGTGGGCGAGTCCGGCGGCTCACTCGCGCTCGGTCGGCAGCGGTCGCGTGTACCACCACGCCACCGCGACGAGGACGGCCTGCAACGGGAGGCGTGCCCAGCGGCCGACCGGTGACGGGTCGGCAATCGGGCCGGGCGCGCCCTGAATGACCACGCCGCTGGTCGCCATGTAGACGTTTGCCGGGAAGACGGCGACCAACAGCGCGACGAGGCCCCACGCCGCGATGGTACGCGTGCGGGGTATCAGGAGTCCGACGCCGACGAGGATTTCCGCGAGGCCCGAGAGGTAGACGAGGCCGACGGGCCACGGGAGCCACGGCGGGACTATCTGTGCGTACAGTCCGGGAACGACGAAGTGCAGGATTCCTGCGACGACGTAGACTGCAGACATGACGTACAGTAGTGGTCGTTTGATTCGCCGGAGCGTCGGGGTCGGGTCTCGCATCTGTTCGTTGGGGGGACGGTCCGACCGTTAGGTCTTGTCGTTCTCGCCGGTCACGCGGGGGCGCGGTCGACGGTGAGGAGGACGTAGGCGAAGACGTACTGCAACAGGAGACCGACTGGAATCACGACGCCGACGAACGACGTGCTGACGACGGCGTCGACGGGCACACCGAGGGTGAGAACGGCCGCCGAGAGCGTGAGCAGGACTGCCGAGACGAGGAGCAGGCCACCGACGGCTCGGACTTCGTCGAACCGTGCCGCCGCGACTTGGTCTTCGAGTCCCCACATGGCGAGCGTCAGCAGGAGCGCGAGCGCGATGACGCACGTCGAGGCGGTGTAGAGGACGAAGGGTATCGGTCCCGGTGCCCCGGCGTAGAACGAGATAGACTCCCACGGGAGCATCACCAGCGGGTTCGGCCCCGGCACGTCGATGTCGAAGAGAAAGCGGACGACCACGAAGGGGGCGTGTATCTGGACGAGACTGCCGCCTTGGATGCTGCCGATGGCCGCCGTCACCGACCACGGGACCAGCGCGCTCACCCACGCGAACACGACGGCGAACTCCTCGGCGTACTCCGACTTAATCAGGCTCATACGCCACGGTCACGAACGGTGGCGGTAAAAACCCACGCACCCGACCCGTGGAAATTACTCACACGGGCGTTACGTTCATTGCTACCGAAGCCGTAGATAGACGTACCGAATGAGGCGCGACTACTTCACCCTCACAGTCGAGACACACGGGGACGACGACCAGCCGGTGGCACACATCGAGTTCGACGGGCCGAGCGATGTCCTCACACAGCGCCTCACACCCGACGAGGACGTCGATGTCGCCTTCCGCTATCAGACCCGCGTCGAAGCGGACGAGGCGACAGGCGTGTTCAGCGTTACAGACCGGATGACCGGCGACTTCGTCCTCGAAGCCAACGCCGACGCGACGACCGTCGCTGACCTCGTCGACGCCGCACGCGAGTACGGACAGGCGACGAGCGACGCGGAAGGGTGCTACAGGGTCGTCCTCACCCGGGACGGCGAGACGGCCTTCGAGACGGAGAAACGGACGCTTCTGGTCTACGACAACGAGGGAAGCCTGCTCCGCCAACACTCCTTGATACCCTCCGGCGTCGAACTGTAGGTCGGTCACGTCTCGACCGGCAGCATCTAAGTGACAGCCCCCGGAGTGACACGCATGGAGCTATTCGGGACCGCCGGCATCCGGGGTTCGGCCCGCGAGGACGTGACGCCAGCCCTCGCGCTCGCTGTCGGCCGGGCGGCCGCCGTGGACGGCGAGGAGTTCGTGGTCGGCCGCGACGGCCGGGAGACGGGGACGGCCCTGGCGGCGGCCGTGGAGGCCGGATTGGAGAGTGGCGGTGCGACGGTTCGCCGCACCGGGCAATTGCCCACGCCCGCACTCGCGTACGCTTCGCAGGGCCGTCGCGGCGTGATGGTCACGGCGAGTCACAACCCGGCCGCCGACAACGGCCTCAAACTCTTCGTCGACGGCCAAGAGTACGACAGCGACGCGGAACGAGCCATCGAGGAGCGCGTCGACGCGGACACTTCGCCCGTGGCGTGGGACGAGTGGGGCAGTGTGACGGACCTCGACGTGCTGGCCGACTACCGTGAGACTGTCGTCGAGTACGCAGGGACGTTCGGGGCACCACTCGACGGCCTCCCCGTCGCGGTCGACTGTGGCAACGGGATGGCGGGGCTGGCGACGCCGCAGGTCCTCCGGGAACTCGGCGGCGACGTGACGGCACTGAACGCCAACGTCGACGGGCACTTCCCCGGCCGCGGGAGCAAACCGACGGCCGAGACGCTCGCCGACCTGCGGGCGTTCGTCGCCGACAGTGACGCCGCACTGGGTATCGGCCACGACGGCGACGCCGACCGCATCGTCGTCGTCGACGGCGACGGGGCAGTCGTCCACGAAGACACCGTGCTGGCAATCCTCGCCGAGCGGTACGTCCGGGCGAGCGACGCCGCCGACCCCGTGGTGGTGACGACGCCGAACGCCTCCGGCAGAATCGACGAGCGGGTCGGGGCGGCCGGTGGCCGGACCGAACGCGTCCGCCTCGGCGCGCTTCACGAGGGTGTCGCGTCGGCCCGCGAGCGCGGCGACGGCGGGACCGACGTGGTGTTCGCCGCCGAACCGTGGAAACACCTCCACACCCGTTTCGGCGAGTGGATAGACGGCGTGGTGAGTGCCGCCGTTATCGCCCGACTCGTCGCCGAGGCGGGTATCGACGGCCTCCGCGCGGCGGTGACGGAGCGACCGTACCGAAAGACGAGTCTCGCTTGTCCCGACGCGTCGAAGGCCGCCGCGATGGACCGGTTGGAGACGACCCTCCCCGAGCAGTTCCCCGACACGTCCGTCTCGACGGAGTACGGCGTCAGGCTGACGTTTCCGGACGCGTCGTGGGTCCTCGTCCGGCCGAGCGGAACCGAGCCGTACCTCCGTCTCTACGCCGAGAGCGACGACGTGGACGCGCTCGTCGCCGAGGCGACGGGGGCCGTCGAGCGGGCAATCGACGCGGTCTGAGGTGGCGAGGCTATTTTACAGCGGCCGCCGTCCCGGAGCGTATGGACGAACTGGTCGAGGGGGCGCGTGACGCGCTCGACGCCGCACACGCCCCGTACTCGGAGTATCGGGTCGGGGCCGCACTCCGTGCGGGAGACGGCACGGTGTACACGGGCTGTAACATCGAGAACGCGAACTACAGCAACAGCCTGCACGCCGAAGAGGTGGCCGTCGCCGCGGCCGTCAAACGCGGCGTTCGGTCGTTCGAACGGCTGGCCGTCACCTCCAGCGAGCGCGACGGCGTGACCCCCTGCGGGATGTGTCGACAGACCCTCTCCGAGTTCTGTGGCCCGGACTTCCCCGTGGTCTGTGACGAAGGCGAGACGACCACGGAGTACCGACTCGGCGACTTGCTCCCGAACGCCATCGACGCGGAGACACTCGGAAAATGACCGACGACAGTACCGCCGCCGACGACGCGGCGAGCGAGAACCCGAACGACGACCAACAGTACCATCTCGAAGTCCAATCGGGCGACGTGGCCGACACCGCCCTCCTCCCGGGCAACCCGGAACGAGTCGGGAAAATCACCGCCGAGTGGGACGACAGCGACGTGGTGGCGAGCCACCGCGAGTACCGCACCGCGACCGGTTCCTACGAGGGCACACCCATCTCGGTCACGTCGACCGGCATCGGGAGTCCGTCCGCGGCAATCGCCGTCGAGGAACTCGCCCGAGTGGGTACGGACACGCTGATACGGGTCGGGTCCTGTGGGGCTATCCGCGAGGAGGCGAGCGTCGGCGACCTAGTCATCACGCGCGGTGCGGTCCGACAGGAGGGGACCAGCGAGGAGTACGTCCGCGAGGACTACCCCGCGGTCGCGGACCACGCCGTCGTCGCCGCCCTCGTGGCCGCCGCCGAGCGCCTAGACTACGACTACCACGTCGGCCTGACCTGTTCGACGGACTCGTTCTACGCCGGGCAGGGCCGTCCCGGCTTCGAGGACTTCGAGGCCCGCGGGAGCGAAGAGTTGGTCGAGGAGTTGCGCGCGGCGAACGTCATCAACTTCGAGATGGAGGCCAGCGCCATCCTGACGCTCGCGAACGTCTACGGCCTGCGGGCCGGCGCCGTCTGTACCGTCTACGCCAACCGCGTCACCGGCGAGTTCCGGACCGAGGGCGAACGGCGGGCCGCCGAGACCGCGAGCCTCGCCACCCACCTCTTGGCAAAGATGGACGAACGCGTCGAGGAATCGGGTGCCGGAGCGTGGCACGCGGGACTCAGCATCGAATGACCGGCACAGGGTGAGACTCGTGGAGAAACAGCGACTGCGGCGGTTGGTCGGGACCGCGATGGTCGGCCTCGGCCTCCTGCAGGCCGCACTCGGCGCGACGCAGGACGACCTGTTGTTCGCCGGCTACGGTCTCCTCTACGCGCTTATCGGCGGTGCGTACCTCTACTTCGAAGGCAGGATATTGGAAGGAGAGTGAGCATCCGCGCGAGCAAGGCGAGCGCGGTTCACTCGACGCGACCGGAGGGAGCGTCGAGGAGTTTTTAGCGTAGCTTTTTACGAGGAGGGGTGCCCGCAGGGCGGCGAAGCCGCCCGAGGACACCCGACGCAGTAAAAAGGTACTACATATCCGGCCAGGCCTTCAGCGCGCGGCCGGGGCCGGTAACCGAGTTTATCCAGCGGGCGGCGATGGCTTTCTTCAGGTTCCGTGCCATGAACCCGCCGAAGGTGTCGATGGGGAACCCGATGCCGGCGTAGGACACGTCGTGGGCGACGGCGTCCTCGCCGACGGAGATGGCGGTGCCCTTGCTCTCGAACGTCCAGTCGTCCAGCGGTTGGCCGCGCATGGCCCGGGCCATGTTCTTGCCGATGTGGTCGGCGGCCTCCCACGCGGCCTCTGCCGTCGGCGGCGCGGGGTTCTCGCCGGGTTGGTCGATGAGTGCGCAGTCGCCGACGGCGAAGATGCGGTCGTTCTCCGTCTGGAAGTTCATCCCGGTGTGGATGCGTTTGTTGCGCTCGTCTTTCTCCACGTCGAGGTCCTCGACGCACTCACGGCCGGTGATGCCGCCGGTCCAGAGCAACACGTCGTAGTCGAGTTCGATGTCGTCGCCGATGTACACCGTCTCCTCGTCGACTTCGCCGATGAACTCGCCGGTCATGATGTTCACGTCGCGGTCCTCCAGTCGCGTGCGGAGCGCGCCCTGCACCTCGGGGTCGTTGCCCGGGAAGATTTCGTCGAGGCCCTCGACGAGGTGGATGTCGATGGGGGCACGGTGGTCGTCACGGAACTCGGCCACTTCACCCGCCGACTGGATGCCCGAGAGACCCGCGCCGCCGATGACGACCTGTGCGGGGTCGGACTGGGACGCCTCGCGGGCGGCCTCCTTGACGTCTTCGTGGATGCCCAGCGCGTCGTCGAGGCTCTTGAGCGTGTGCGCGTGTTCTTGCAGGCCGTCGATACCGAAGAAGGCCGTCCGCGAGCCGATTGCGACGAGGAGGTAGTCGAAGTCGACGGTGGACTCGTCGGCGAGGGTAACGACGCGGTCATCGGCGTCGATGTCGACCACTTCCCCCTGCACGAAGCGGGTGCTGGGTGATTTGATGTCTTCGACAGGGATGGTGACCTTGTCCTGAATGGCCGGGTCGCGGATGCAGCGGTGGGACTCGTGGAGAACGAGATGGTAGTCCACGTCAGAAATCCACGTGATGTCAGTGTCGCGGCCGAGTTCCGATTCGAGACTCTTTATCGCACCCGCCCCGGCGTAGCCGGAGCCGAGCACGACAACGTCGTCTGTCATGACTCCGACTCGGGAGGCACCCGATACAAAGGCTTTGAAATCGCCACGGACCTGCAGCGAGTTTTATCAGTGGCGACACTCAGATAAGACGGCCGAAAATACAGGCGTGTGCGGGAATAGCATCCGAACGGTGTCGCACAGCGTCCGCGCTTACTTCTCCACGTCGCCGACGGGGGCGCGCATGTCGTCGATAGTGAGGATGAGGATGTTGCTCGTGTCGTCTTTCCCTTCGACGCTGCCGATGATGCGGAGTTTCGACAGCGGCGTCGGACCGACGGTGATGGTGTCCCCTTCGTGGAAATCAGAGAGCGAGCCCTGCAGTTTGATTTCGGCGCGGCACTCCTCGGGGTGGTGGACGCTCGTGAGGTCTATCTCCTCGACGTTCGCCGTCTCGACGGGTTCGCCGTTGTGTTCGAGCGGTACGTCGGCGGCCTCGTCCATGTCTTGGACCTGCAGGGCGTCGTACGCGTTGGAGGTCGGCTTGTAGCCACCTTTCGGCCCGGGTACACCCTCGACCAACTGGAGGGCCTTCAGACTCTGCATCTGGTTGCGGATGGTTCCGGGGTTCCGGTCGACCTGTTCGGCGATGTCCTCGCCCTTGACCGCGGACTCGGACTGCCGGAAGAGGTTGACGAGTTCTTGAAGAATGTTCTTCTGACTCGGTGTGAGTTCGATAGATGACATGTGCGAAGGTTCGTCGTTTGTGTCCTTAAACCCGGGGGATACGTGTATGCCGGACCATATGTCGGCGTTCAGACTGTGGAAAGACAGGTGTCTGTCTTGGGTCGAAGCGACACCCATTTGATTGTCCGTGGAGGTGTAGCCAGTATGCAAGGAAAGCGCGTGTTGGTGACTGGGGGTGCGGGGTTCATCGGCTCGAACCTCGCGAACCACCTCGCGGCGGACAACGACGTCGTCGCACTCGACGACGGCTACCTCGGGACGCCAACGAACCTCGACGACGACGTGGAGTTCGTCGAGGCGAGTGTCCTCGACGACGACCTCCCGGTAGATGTCGACGTGGTGTTCCACCTCGCGGCGCTCTCCTCGCTACAGATGCACGAGGACGACCCACAGCGTGGGGCACGCGTCAACGTCGAAGGGTTCGTCAACACCGTCGAGCAAGCGCGCCAGGAGGGCTGTGAGACTGTCGTCTACGCCTCCACGTCGTCTATCTACGGCAGTCGGACCGAACCCTCGCCGGAAGACATGCCTGTCGCGGTGAACACGGGCTACGAGGCGTCGAAACTCGCCCGCGAACGGTACGGCGAGTACTTCGCGAACTACCACGACATGGACGTGGCCGGACTGCGGTTTTTCTCCGTCTATCAGGGCTACGGCGGGGCCGAGGAGCACAAAGGCGAGTACGCGAACGTCATCGCACAGTTCGCCGACGACATGGCCAACGGAGACCCGCCGGTGCTGTACGGCGACGGCGAGCAGACGCGTGACTTCACGCACGTCCAGGACATCGTGCGCGGCATCGAGGCGGCGGCCGACCACGAACTCACGGGTGTCTACAACCTCGGGACCGGCGACGCCTACTCGTTCAACACCGTGGTCGAGATGCTGAACGACGAACTAGAGACGGCCATCGAACCGGAGTACGTCGAGAACCCGATTCCCGAGGACGTGTACGTTCACGACACCTGCGCGGACGCCTCGAAGATGCGCGAGGCCACGGGGTGGGAACCCGAAATCGACTTCGAGGAAGGCATCCGACGCGTGTGCGAACAGTACCAGTGACGGCCGGGTGAGGCCGTCGATTTTTGTACCTGCCGGGGTGTGGTTGTGGTGATGGACAAAGACGTGCGTATCATCGGCGTCCCGATGGACCTCGGCGCGGATCGACGCGGTGTCGACATGGGGCCGTCGGCGATTCGCTACGCCGGCCTCGCCGACCAACTCGACCGGATGGGCACCACCTGCGTCGACTGGGGCGACGTACACGTCCCGCGACCGGAGGAGACGGACCCAGACGCGGCCGACCCGTTCGACGGCCGGGCGAAGTTCATCGCCGAGACGGAGACTGTCTGTACACGTCTCGCGCACGAAGTCGCCGACGCCGTGTCCGCAGGGGAGTTCCCGCTTGTGTTGGGTGGGGACCACTCCATCGCTATCGGGACGATGCGCGGTGTCTCCCGCGGCGGCGAGACGGGACTCGTCTGGTTCGACGCCCACGGCGACTTCAACACGCCGACAACGACGCCCAGCGGAAACGTCCACGGCATGTCGCTGGCGGCCATCCTCGGCAAGGGGTCGTTCACAGACACGGACTGGGCACCCGCACCGAACGTCCCCGAGGAGAACGTCGCCCTCGCGGGCCTGCGGTCCGTGGACGAGGGCGAACGCGAGAACATCCGCGAGAGCGACGTGACGGCCTACACGATGACAGACATCGACACCCGTGGCGTGACCGAAGTCGTCTCGGAGGCACTCGACATCGCCACCAACGGCACCGACGGCGTCCACGTCAGCCTCGACTTGGACTGGCTGGACCCGACCGAAGCCCCCGGCGTCGGGACGCCCGAACGCGGCGGCGTCTCCTACCGTGAGGCCCACGCCGCGATGGAACTAATCTGGGAACGGGTCGCCGCCCCGGGGCTGCTCCGCGGGTTCGAGACGGTGGAGGTCAATCCCATCCTCGACCAGCACAACCGGACGGCGGAACTCGCCGTGGAGTTGGTCGCCAGCGCGTTCGGGGAAGTGGTACTGTGACGGTCCCGTCGCTGGTGGATCCGGACTGGCTCGAACCGCGCCTCCACGAGTCGGACCTGCGTGTCGTGGACTGTACGCTGCATCTCAGCTTCGACCCGGAGACGGGTGCCCGACACACGGAATCCGGCCGTGCAGACTGGGACGCGTCCCACATCCCGGGGAGCGTCTACGTGAACGTCCAGGAGGACCTGACGGCGGCCGACCCGGACTTCCCGTATCAACGCCCGTCCCCGGCGCGGTTCGCCGACGCGATGGCGTCGCTCGGTATCAGCGACGACACGCGTGTCGTCCTCTACGACAGGGCGCGGAACTCGTGGGCCGCACGTGTCTGGTGGCTCCTGCGCTCGTTCGGGTTCGACCGGGCGGGAATCCTGAACGGTGGCTGGGAGCGGTGGACTGCGGACGGACGACCTACGTCGACCGACCGACCCGAAGAGCGAGACGCGACGTTCACACCGGACCCGCACCCGGAACTGGTCGCGGACAAAGAACAGGTGCAGGCGGCAATCGAGGACGAGGCGTGCAGTCTGGTCAACGCGCTCCGGCCCGCGGACTTCGACGGGAGCAACGTCGTGAAGTACGGCCGTCCGGGCCACGTTCCGGGGAGCGTCAACGTCCCGGCCGTCGGCGAGTCGGCCATCGTGGACGCGGCGGACCAGACGTACCTGCCGCGGGACGCGCTCCGGGCGCGGTTCGCCGACGCCGGCGTGACTGAGAGCGAGCGCGTTATCACCTACTGCGGCGGCGGTATCGCGGCCAGCAGCGCGGCGTTCGCCCTCCACCTCCTCGGTGTCGAGAACGTGGCAGTCTACGACGGGTCGATGGCCGAGTGGGGGCGGACGGACTTGCCGATTGAGACTGACTGACCACCGTCCCGCCCACTGGTCGACTCGGTACCCCCACCGCAGAAAACGTCTTGCACCTCGCGCGTGACCGCTCCGCATGGACTTCGGTGACGTGTCCCTCGTGGACCTGAGCATCGGCCTCGAACCCGGTGTCGACAGCGAACCGTTCCCACCGTCGGTGGAGTACTACGACCACGAGCAGGGCGCGGCACTGCTCGCGGCGAACCTCCAAGGTCAAGGCTACGACGTGAGTGCCGAGGATTTCCCCGACGGGTCGGCACTCGCGTGGGAGGAAGTGACGGCGATTCCCCACGCGGGGACACACCTCGACGCGCCGTGGCACTACGGTCCCGAGTGCGACGGCGAGTCGGCCAAGACAATCGAGGACGTTCCGCTGGAGTGGTGCTGTGGGAACGCCGTCGTCCTCGATTTCACCGACCTCGACGCCGGTGCCGAAATCACGCCCGACGGCATCGACGCCCGTCTCGACGCGCTTGACCACGACCTGACGGCCGGCGAACTCGTCTTCGTCCAGACCGGGGCGGACGAGTTGTGGGGCACCGAGGCGTACCTCACCGAGTTCCCGGGGATGGGCGCGGCGGCGACGAAACACCTCGTCGAGCAGGGCGTGAAGGTAATCGGGACTGACGCCTACGGGTTCGACAAACCGTTCACCGAGATGGGGCGGCGGTACGTCGAGACGGGTGACGACGGGGAGCTGTGGCCCGCCCACCTCGCCGGGCGGGAGGTCGAATACTGTCAGATAGAGAAGATGGCGAACTTGGACGAACTGCCGCGCCGGACGGAGGTACCCGTCGTCACCTTCCCGGTGACAATCGCGGACGCGAGTGCCGGCTGGGTCCGTCCGGTGGCGATGCTCGACGGGTGACTGGCGACACCACGCCGCATCCGACGTGGGAAACAACACCCTTATCCTCACACAGATGATAAATACGAGAATGGTTCCCTCCAAGAGCCCCACCGAGCAGCGGCCGCCTTACGAGGCGACGCTGTACTGTACTGACTGTGACCACACGAGCCGTATCAACGGCAACTGGATTATCGAAGTTCACGCCGACTACGTGGGCTACGAGTGCCCCGAGTGCGGGACGACCATCGACTCCCGCCGAAATCGGGCAGACCTGATTTCTCAGAGCGGTGGGACGCTCCAGTTCGAGGACGCTGGCTGACTGTACTCTGTCTCTGCCGTCCTCCCGTCGGTCCGTGGAAACGGCCGCCCTCAGTCGTCCGCGACGGCGGCCGTCTCGCCGTGTTCGATGTCGGTACCCAGCATGTCGAGGAACTCGGCGAGCCACTCCTGATGGTCCGGCCACGCCTGTCCGGTGACGAGATTCCGGTCCCGGGTCACCTCGTCCACCCACGAACACCCTGCGGCTTCGACTTCGGCGCGGACGGCCGGGTACGCGGTCATCTCGTAGCCGTCCAACACGCCGGCGGCCGCCAGAATCTGTGGCCCGTGACACAGCGACGCGACGGGCTTGTCCGCCTCGAAGAAGTGGCGAACGGCGTCCAGTACCGCGTCGTACGTCCGGAGGTACTCGGGTGCCCGTCCGCCGGGGACGACGAGGGCGTCGTAGTCGGCCGGGTCGATGTCGGCCATCGTCGCGTTCACCTCGAAGTCGTGCCCGCGCTCCTCCAGATACGTCTGGTCGCCTCGGAAGTCGTGTATCGCCGTCTTGACTGTCTCGCCCGCCTCTTTCTCGGGGCACACCGTGTCCACCTCGTGGCCGACCATCTCCAGTGCCTGATAGGGCACCATCGTCTCGTAGTCCTCCCCGAAATCGCCGACTATCATGAGTATCCGTTTTCCGGTCATAGGTGTCTCCGCGTCCCAGTGGAACGCACGTACGGTAACGATAGCCACGGGAATAAACCTAGCCTGCGAACTCTCGCGGTGTGGCCGCATCGGGCTGGCGAGCGTTTAATAGCCGGCGGCGCGGGGTCTAGCCCATGTCGGACGCGAACCTGACCTACGAGCGAACCGGCCGCGTGGGCGTCCTCACGTACGACCGCCCGCCGGTCAACGCCGTCCGGTACGCCGACCTCGACGCGCTCGCGGACGCACTCGCGGACATTCCGGCCGCCGACGAGTTGGCTGTCGTCTTCCAGACCGGCGGTGACCGGACGTTCTCGGCGGGGCACGACGTGAGCGAGTTCGGGAGCGACGACGCGCGAGACGCGGCCGCGGCGACGAAGACGTACATGCGGGCACTCCGAACCGTCTACGAGTTCCCGCTCCCGCTCGTCGCCGCGGTGGACGGTCCTGCTGTCGGCGCGGGAGCCATCCTCGCGTCCCTGTGCGACGACCGCATCGTCGGCCCGGACGCCGAGTTCGCCATCACCGAAATCAACGTCGGTATCATCGGCGGTCTCGGCCCGCTGAAACGCGTCCTTCCGGACGGCGTGGCCCGCCGGATGGCCTACACGGGAGAGGCACTCTCGGCGGAGCGCGCTTACGAACTCGGCTTGGCGTCGGAACTGACGGACGACCCGCAGGCGGCGGCCCGCGGGGTCGCCGAGACCATCGCCGAGAATAACCCCGACGCGGTGCGGGCGGCGAAGGCGTCCGCCATCGAGGGGCAACCGGACTGGCCGCTCGAAGAGTACCGCCGCGAGCGGGACTACATCGAGGAGATACGCGCGGACGACAACGCCGACGAGGCCGCCGCGGCGTTCCTCGAGGACCGCGACCCGGAGTTCGAGGAGTGACCGACCACGGCCGGCCAGTTTTGGGGTAGACGTAAGCCCCGGGGACCTGAGAGGTGGTATATGGTCTCAGTGGACACACCACTCGTCGAAGTTACCGAGACGGCCGACCGCAGAACCGTCGAACTGGCGCGGCCGGACAAGCTGAACGCGCTGACGCCGGAGCTGGTGGCCGGACTCGCCGAGGCGTTCGCGGCGTTTCGGGACGACCCCGGCCCGGGCATCCTCCTGACCGGACAGGGCCGGGCGACGTGTGCCGGCCTCGACACGGACATCGCCGAGGGCGACTACAAGGGCGACCACCCGGAGATGCACGAGAACATGGAGCAGTTGTACCGCGACATCGAGTCCTGTCCGGCACCCGTCGCCATGGCCGGGTTCGGCGCGCTCGTCGGTGCCGGTGCGGTCATCTCGCTCAACTGCGAGTTCCTCGTCCTCGGCGAGGAGACGACGTGGCAGGTGGCCGAGGTGCAGTACGGCATCGCCTCCACGCGGACCGCCGCCCGACTCCCGGACCTCGTGGGTCGTCGCGTGGCGACGGAACTGCTGTTGACCGGCGAGCCCATCACCCCGGCGCGAGCGAAGGCGGTGGGCCTCGCGACGGATGTGGTTCCCGAAAACGAGGTCGAGGACCGGGCGCGGGAGCTGTTGGCGACCGTCGGCGACCACGACGCCGGGACGGTGGCCGAGGTCATCGACCTGCTCAACGACGGGAAACCGTAGGTTCCGCGGCGACGCTACTCGGGCGTGTTGACGGCTCCGGAGTCGAGGACAGCCTCGATTTCGGTCTCGTCGTAGCCCAGCCCCGCGAGGACTTCGCGGGCGTGTTCGCCGAGTTCCGGCGGTTCGGACACGTCGGCGACCGGGCCATCGCTCGTCCGAAGCGGCAGGCGGGCGGTCACGGAGTCGTCTTCGAGTTCGACGTTGCGGGTTTCGGATATCATGTCACGGTCGTGGACGTGTTCGTCGTCGGCGACCTCGTCGATGGTCCGGACCGGGCCGGTCGGGACGCCCGCCTCGGCGAGTCGTTCGACGATTTCCTCGCGCTCGTACTCGGCGAAGGCGTCGTCGAGTATCTCGTCGAGTTCGTGGCGGTTCTCCCACCGCTTGTCTTGGGTCACGAATCGCTCGTCATCGGCCAAATCCTCCCGGCCCAGTGCCGAACAGACGCGCTCGTACAGCGCGTCCGAGAAGGCACTCACGTAGAACTGCTCGTCGTCGCTCCCCTCGTAGATGTCGTTGGGAGCGAATCCGTGGAGGCCCGCACCGGCACGCGTCGGCGTCTTGCCCGTCGACTCGTAGTATGTAATCCAGTAGCCGGTCCAAGAGAGGGCCACGTCGAACAGCGCGATGTCGATGTGTTCGCCCTCGCCTGTCTGCCCGCGCTGGAAGAGCGCGCTGGCGACCATGAACGCGGCGTTGGCTCCGGTCCCGCAGTCGATGGTGCTGGCACCGATACGGACCGGCGGGCGGTCGGGGTAGCCGATAGTCGACATGAGGCCGCTGACCGCCTGCACCACCGGGTCGTAGGCTGGCCAGTCCCGGTACGGGCCGCCCTGCCCGAACCCGCTGATGGAGCAGTAAATCACGTCCTCGTTGGTCTCGCGCACCGACTCGTAGTCGAGGTCGAACTTCTCCAAGACGCCGGGACGGAACGACTCGACCACCACGTCGGCCCGCTCGGCGAGGTCGGCGGCGATTTCTTGGCCTTCGTCGGTCTTGAAGTCCACCGCGATAGACTCCTTCTCGCCTTGGTTCGCGAAGGCGAACATCGAGCCTTCGAGTTGCTCCCGGAAGGCGTCCCCGTTCGGCGGTTCGACTTTCACGACGTGCGCGCCGAGGGAGGAGAGCATGCTCGTACACACTGGGCCAGCTATCGACTGTGTCAGGTCCAACACTTCGATGTCCGTGAACGGCTGCATACCGGGGACCACGACAGGGCGGTGAATAAACCCCGCGCATGCAGCCAAGAGTTGGTCACCGAAGCCACCTCAATCGAGCAGGTGTGGCACGTCCGCGAGCGACCCGACGACGTGGTCGGGCGACACGTCGCTGTCTGCCACGTCCGCACGCTCGGCCACGCCGGTCAGCACGAGGACGGTGGTCATTCCCGCACGCTCGCCGAGTGCGATGTCGGTGTCGAGTCGGTCCCCGACCAGCACGCAGTCGGAGAGTGGGACCGAGAGTGCCCCACGGGCCGCCGCGACGGCCTCGGATGACGGTTTGCCCATCACACGGTCCGGCGTTCTGTCCGCCACGGCACCGACGGCCCCGATAATCGCCCCCGACCCGGGGACCATCCGCCCGTCGCTGGCCGGGACGGTGCGGTCGGGGTCCGACCCGAGGAACGTGACGGAGTCGTCCAGCGCGCGGAGGGCGTCAGTCAGCACGTCGTAGTCGAACTCGCGCGTCCAGGAGGCAACTACCACGTCGGCTCGTTCCGGGTCGTCGGTCAACCGACAGTCGGCGTCGGTCAGTTGCTCGCGCAGGCCCGGCGCGCCGACGAGAAACACGTCGTCGTCGCCGTGTTCGTCGCGGACGTACTCGGTCGTCACCGTCCCCGCGGAGAGCACCTCGGTTTCCGATGCGTCGATGCCCATCCCGTCGAGTCGGTCGACGTAGGCCGCCCGAGTCTTCGTCGGGTTGTTCGAGAAAAAGAGCAGGTCCAAGCCCGCCGCTCGGAACTGCTCGATAGCATCGACCGCACCCGGGAGCGGGTCGCCGCCGCGGTAGACGGTTCCGTCGAGGTCGAGGACAACACCGCGGTAACTCATCTACACCACACGGAGGGCGGAACGGGCAAAACGGCGTCGGTACGGGTGTCTCAGTCGAGTTGGTTCCGAGGGTGTTCGCCGTCAGTCGGACCCTACGTTCTTCGTGACTTCGGTGATGAGAACATCGAAGTCGGGGTACTCTGCCCCGTTGCGACACTCCCACCCGCCGGCCACGTCGACGCCGTTGGCGTGTGCCTCACGGACGAGCGTCTGCAACGCTTCGTGCAGTTGTCCCTCGGTGGCAGGTGACTGTCCGCCGTCAGTCATCCGTGTTCTCTGTCTGACTCCGACCGGGCGATACGACCGTGAGCGTTTCGTGACTGTCGACGGTCACGTCGTATCCCTCGTGTGTTACGGTAACCTCGACGGCGGCATCCACGCCCGTCGGGGGGACGATTACGCTGTCGAGCGCGTCGGCATCCACCGACGAAGCGAGCGGACGGACTTGCGTCGGGTCCACGTCCATCACCTCGGCGAGGGCTTGGACGACGGCCATGCTCGGTGGGGTCACGTCGTGGTTGTACTCGAACCGATACGTCCCCGACACGGCGTCGTGCCCCACGCACTCCAAGTTGAACCCGCTATTTGTGACCGACATAACTCATAGTTATATAACGTCTGCAGCGGGTTCAAATGATGTACTTATAATACAGTACATTTATACGGGAATTGGTCCGCACGCCCGCCAATGGACGACTCACGACCCGGCGAGCGTCGCGGCAATGAGTCGTCGGTGCCCCCGCCGGAGACGAGACGAGAGGGATTGTTGCGTGATTCCGAGGTCGGCGGCGACCTCTTCCAGTGACGCCTCGCGGGGCGAGTCGAAATACCCCCGTTCGTACGCGGCGAGCAGTGCCTCCCGCTGGGAGTCGGTCAGTTCGTACCCCTCTCCCCGAACCGGGAGCAACGCGTGGACGGCGGTGATGTCGATAGGGATGTCCTTGTCTTGACAGTACGCGCGGAACTCGCTTATTTCCTCCCGGCTCTCCCCCCGGACCTCGAACTGCCACCCGTCGCTCGTCCCGACGCCGGAGAGGAGGACGAGATTCGTCGCGACGAGGGCACTCAAGACGCCGACGTACTCCCGGTCCCACCCGGCGCGCATGAGGTACTCGCCGTCGACGCTGTCGACGAGGCGAATCTCCGTCACACCGGCGTGTGACTCGAAGGCCGCCTCGACGTCCTCGTCTCCCGCACCCCGGACCCAGAAGTACGGGATTATCAGCGTGTCGTGAGGAATGAGACGCTCCAGTTCGACCGTCACCCCGGGCAGGTTCTCGAAGACGGTCCCCAGCGGGAACTCGGCCGCCGGACTCGTGAACTTCATCACGGTCGCCATACCGACCGGTTCGGTACCGAGTCGGATAATCAACGGGGGTGGTCCACCAAGTCCGAAACAGGCCGAACGTACCACGAAGCCACGAAGCAACGAAACGGAGTGAACGCTTGAGTCGTACCGCCGCCTTGGTAGACCAAGCCACCCCGTTTTGTGCGGGGCGAGTGACAACGGTGATACGGACCAGATGAGCGTAATCGTAGAACTCCAAGTTCCGTCTGCCGACTTCGAACTCGGTCGGATTCTCGCCGTCAATGGGCTCTCGACCGTCGAACTGGAGAGTCTCGTTCCGACCGGCGAGTCGACGGTCCCGCTCTTCTGGATACACGACGCGACCCGGGACTCGTTCGTCGATACGGTCAAGCACCACCCTGCAGCCAACGATGCGGTAGCAGTCGACGTGTTCGCCGACCGGACCCTGTTCACCCTCGACTGGGACGCGAACCACGACCACGTCTTCGCGGGCATCAGTCGACACGACGGGTACCTCCTGAGTGCTACCGGCACGGCCGACACGTGGGACTTCGAGTTACGGTTCCCCAGCAACGAGGAACTCAGCGCGTTCACCGCACACTGTGAGGCCGCACAGACCTCCATCGAGGTGTCCCGGGTCTACAACCCGACGGACCCGGACATCGGCCCGTGGTACGGGCTGACAGACCCCCAGCGCGAAGCCATCCAGATGGCCGTCGAGCGGGGGTACTACGACATCCCCCGAGGCTGTACGACTCAAGAACTCGCGGACGAACTCGGCATCTCCGACCAAGCCGTGACCGAACGGCTCCGCCGCGCCATCGTGACGCTCGTCTCGCACACGCTCGCCCTCGCAGAGTCGACGTGAAACACGAGCGGGCTTGGCACACAATGCCAAACTATCATGTATCGCTCCGTTGGCGTAGCATGCATGTGCAGAAGAGCGGACGATACTGGTTGGGGTGTGTAGATGAGTAGGGGACCACCACAGCGTGGGACGGCCTCCTCGCTGGCTGATATCCTCTCGGCCGTCGCCGACGAGCGGCGGCGAGCGGTACTCGACGTACTGGACCGCACCGACGAAGAGGCTATCCCGTTCGATACACTCAGCGACCGCGTCGTCGAACTCGTCAGCGACGGCGACGATGAACCGGGAGCCGACCACCGCCAGCGCGTTCACGCCACGCTCCACCACACACACCTCCCGAAACTCGCGGCGAGTGGGCTCGTGGTCTACGACACCGACGCGATGACGGTGACGAGAGTCGACAGTCCACGGGAGCGACAACTGCGGACGCTGTTGGAGTCGTACGAACGAAGCGAGTGACTGCGGCGGGACGGTCCGCGTCACAGTCGGCGGCGTCTCACTCGGCCCGGAGCCGGCGTTCCCAGCGCGGCCCGGCGCGCGACGCGAGGACCACGCCCACGCCGGCGGCGGCCAGAGAGAGCAGGAGCGTCCCCGCGGTGGTGGCCGTCGGCGCGACGGGGTGGACCAGCGCGGCGACCAACAGGGGCACCGCGAGTACAGCCAGTGCGACGCCGAAGCGGAGGAACTCCGCGGTGTCGAACAGCAGTTCCGTCGCCGACAGCCCGGCGACGTAGGCGGTCACGCCGAAGACGTACACCGCGACCAGCGGGAGCACGAGCAGGCCGACGACCAGCGACGCGACGGGGTACCAGACGGCGGCGACGGCGAGATAGACGACGCCCGCCGGTATCGAGAGCAGGAGGTACGCCCGGCGTTTCCCGGCGAAGACGGCCGACAGGGAGACCGGATAGCGGCCGTACTCGGCCGGGCCGTCGAACTGCGTGACCCACGAGTACGTCGTGAACGCGCCGAGGCCGAGCAGGGTACCGAAGGCGATGCCCGGCGAGGGCGTCAGGCCGGTGGCGGCAGTTATCTCCCCGAGGAGGAGGGCAGTCACGGCGAAGAGGACGCCCATCGAGAACAGCACCTTCCAGACGGACCCGCTGGAGCGAGCCACCTCCAGAAGCGCGCGGGTGGCGATGCCGTCGTCGTCGGCCACCAACCCGCGGAGTCGGCCGAACCGTGCCGAGGAGGTTCGCTGTCCCCGACTCCCCACCGGACTGAACAGCACCGGTCCGAGGACGCCGAAGACGACGACGGGCGCGAACCCGGTGACGGCGGCGGAGGCGGACGGGGTGCGATACAGTGCGTAGGGCGTGTACGTGAGCGGGTCGATGTCGAGGCCCACGACGGCCGCCGCGAGGACGGCGACGGCCCCGACGACGGCGAGTCTGCTCCGGGTGGCGACGGCGGCGAGCGTCAGGCTGAGGGTCACGCCGAGGGCGAACGCGCCGACGAGCGTGAACCACAACAGGAGGACGCGACTCGTGCCGACGCCCGCCGTGACGGCACTCGGTATCGCCGCGAGGCCGATGGGTGCGAGGAAGAAGGCGGCGTAGTAGACGAGGTCTTTGAGGAGGAACACGGCGAGCAGGCGGTTCCACGAGACGGGGAGCGTCCGGGCCGAAAAGACGAGCAAGGTCACGTCACCGAGTACGTCACGGAGGGCGTCGCGGCCGACCAGTCCGATGGTCCCGACCTGTAGCCCGAAGAAGAACACGAGGCCGTGGAGGCCGGCGGTCACGGCGTCGTAGGACGTGCCCGTGACCCCGAGCAGTTGGAAACCACCGAGCGAGATGGCGAAGACGGCGAGGGGGAACGAGACGAACCGCCGCCCGCCGAACAGGTCCTCGTGGAGGCGGTACTCCTCGCGGAGCATCCGCCGGAACAGTTCTGTCGTCAGCGTCATGCCCCGGGGGTCCCCCGCGGCGTCGTCGCCGCCTGTCCCACCTCGTCGCGGAACTCGTCGAGCAGGTGACGCCCCTCCGGGAGTTCGCGCGGGTCGATGTCGGCGACCAGTTCCCCGTCGCTGACGATGGCGACGCCGGTACACAACTCCTCTGCCACCTCGATGAAGTGCGTCGAGAGGAAGACAGTGTTGCCGCGGTCGACGTAGTCCCGGAAGTGGCCCTTGATCTGCTCCTGCATCAGCGGGTCCAGATTCACGAGCGGTTCGTCGATGAAAACGAGGTCGGGTTCGTGGACGAACGCCGCCGCGAGCATCACGCGCTGGCGTTCGCCCTCCGAGAGGTCCGTCGCGAGCGTGTCGAGTTTCTCGCGGAACTCGAAGCGGTCGGCCCACTCGTCGACGCGCCCGTCCACGTCGTCCAGTTCGCGGACGGTACCGACGAACTCCAGATACTCCCGGGGCGTCAGGAAACTCGGCGGGTCCTCGCGTTCAGGGAGGATGCCCACGGCGCGACGCACCGCGAGCGGGTCGGTCACCGGGTCGTGGCCCAGTACCGATGCCGTCCCCTCCGTGGGGTCGAGTTGCCCGGTGAGTATCTCGATGGTCGTGGTCTTGCCGGACCCGTTCGGTCCGAGCAGTGCGAACAACTCGCCCTCGGGGACCGACAGCGAGAGGTCCGAGAGGGCCACTACGTCGCCGAAGCGTCTGGTCAGGCCGACAGTCTCGACGGCGGTCATTGTCGGTTCGTAGAGGGGTGAGGAAAAAAGCGTTCCCCGGGTTTCGCGAGCGGCGTAAATAGGACCACCTCACATGACGCGTGCAACGTTTTTCACACTCCTGTTCGACGCAAAAATGATGACAGACATCGACACGGAGTTCGAGACGCTTCGCATCGAGACACCGGCCGAGTACATCGGGAACCTCGTGCTGGACCGACCGGAGGACATGAACACCGTCAGCGCGCAGATGCTGGAAGAACTCGACGAAGCAGTCGACGTACTCGAAGACCACGAGGAAGTCCGCGCGATTTACATCACCGGCGAGGGCGAGAAGGCGTTCTCGGCCGGCGCGGACGTGTCCTCGAACGGTGCCATGGGCAACCGCGAGGGTGTCGAACACTCGCGGTACGGCCAGCGCGTGTTCGGTCGGTTCCGCGAGACGGACCTGCCCGTCGTAGCGGGCATCAACGGCTACGCCCTCGGCGGTGGGCTGGAGCTGTCGATGTGTGCGGACCTCCGCGTCGCCAGTGAATCCTCGAAACTCGGCCTCCCCGAGCACAACCTCGGTCTCCTGCCGGGATGGGGCGGCACCCAGCGACTCCAGCGACTCATCGGTGAGAGTGCCGCCAAGTACGTCGTGTTCACCGCCGAGCGCATCGACGCCGAGCGGATGCACGAACTCGGCTTCCTCCACGAGGTGTACGAAGACGACGAGTTCGAGGAGAAGGCCCTCGCGTTCGCCGAGAACGTCGCTCGCGGCCCGCCCATCGCCCAGAAGTACACGAAACGCGCGATGCGTGAAGGGTGGGACAGCATGGAGGCCGGCCTCGAACTCGAAGCGAGTGCCTTCGGGCACCTACTCGACACCGACGACCTCTCGGAGGGCATCACCGCCTTCGTCACCGACCAAGAGCCCGAATTCGAGGGCGAGTAACGCCCCGACGCGTCACTCCCCGTCGGCGAAGACGATTTCTTCGATGGCATGACGCGGGTTCTCCGCGTCGTCGTCCTCGTACTTGTAGCGGGTGCCCTCCGCCTCGTCTTCCGTCGCTCGGTGTGACCCGTCACAGAAGGGGTACTCGGCGGAGAGGCCGCACATACAGATGGCGATGTCGCCCTTCTGCTCGTCGATGTCCGACTCGTCTATTTTGCGTGGACCGCGTGCGTCGTGGGTAATCTCTCGTGACACACGTCCACATTGCTCATGATAAACTAAAGCGTGCGGGCGGGGTGGACGAACGGCACCTGTGACCCGAGCGGGGCGACGGCCGTCCCGAAAGGGTAACATCACGGTGTCCGTTGGTCCGACAGCGATGGACACGTGGCAACGCCGGACCGCTTACTACATGCTCGGCCTCGCGGCCGTCATCCTCGCGTACGCACTCGCATACCACTACGCGATGACGACGTGGGAAGGGGCGTCACAATCGTTCCTGCATTCCCTCCAAATCGTCGTCGAGACGTTCACTACGACGGGGTTCGGGTCAGACGCCCCGTGGGAGACGCCGCAGACGAACCTGCTCGTCATCGCGATGGACCTCACCGGTGTCGCGCTCATCTTCCTCGCGCTCCCCGTCCTGCTGTTTCCGATGTTCGAAGAAATCATCACCACGACGCCACCCGAGCGCGTCGAGGATGTCTCTGACCACGTCATCATCTGCGCGTACACGGCGCGCGTGGGGCAACTCATCGACGAACTCACCGCACTCGACGTGCCCTTCGTCGTCGTCGAACCTGACCGGGACAGGGCCGTCGAACTCTTCGAGGACGACGTGCCAGTCATCCACGGTGACCCGGAGTCGGAGGCAGCACTCAGGGGCGCGTGCCTGTCCGATGCGCGGGCACTCGTCGCTGACGTGGACGACTCGGCGAACGCGAGCGTCGTCCTCACCGCGGGGAGCATCGCGCCGGACGTGCCACTCGTCACCTTCGTCGAGGACCCCGACATCGCCTCCTATCACCGCTACGCGGGGGCCGACACGGTGTTCTCGCCCCGGCAACTCATCGGCGAGTCGATAGCGAACAAGGTGACGACGGGCGTCACCGCCGAAGTCGGCGACGCCGTCGAAATCGGGGAGGACTTCGAAATCGTAGAACTCACCGTCCAACCCGGCAGCAAGATTCACGGCCGCCGCGTCGACGAGAGCAACATCCGCGAACGCACCGGCGCGAACGTCATCGGCGCGTGGTTCGAGGGCGAGTTCGTCACGCCACCGAACCCCGACGCCGTACTCGACGAACACAGCGTCCTGCTGGTCGCGGGACAGGAAGCACAACTGGAACGACTCAGGGAGATGACGCTCTCCAAAGACCGGGCACACCGCCGGGACCGGGTCATCGTCGCGGGACACGGTGAGGTCGGCTCCACCGTCGAGAAACGCCTCCGAGAGGACGATATCCCGAGCGTCGTCGTCGACCACACCGAGATGGACGGCGTCGACATCGTCGGTGACATCACCGACACGGAGGTGCTGGAAACGGCCGGTATCGACGCCGCCAGCACGGTCATCCTCGCACTCTCGGACGACACGAACACCGTCTTCGCCACGCTCGCCGTGCGAGACGTGGCCCCCGACGTGGAGATAATCGCCCGTGCCGACGAAACAGAGAGCGTGCGCAAACTCTACCGGGCGGGTGCCGACTACGTGCTGGCACTGGCGACGGTCAGCGGCCGGATGCTCGCCTCGACGATTCTGGACGAGGACATCATCTCGCTCGACCAGCAGGTCGAAATCGTCCGGTTCGACGCCGGACGCCTCGTCGGACGAACGCCTGCCGAGGCGGACATCCGGGCCGAAACCGGCTGTACCGTCATCGCCGTCGAGCGTGACGGTGACGTGTTCACCGACATCGACCCGGATTTCCGGTTCCGCGAGGGCGACGACCTCATCGTCGCCGGCCCCGACGAGAGTACGACCGCGTTCACGACGCGATACAGCGAGTGACGGCGCGCTCAGGCGGGACCGAACCCGCCGTGTCCGAGGTCACGGCGGACGGTGAACGCGGTCCAGACCGCCCACACCGCCAACAGTCCGGCACCGACTATCTCAGGGTACGCCAGCCCCGGCCGCATGACGACATCGGCGAGCGTCGAGAGGGTGACGCCGCCGCTCAGGACGCCGCCGGCCAGTATCCAGCCGAGCCACATCAGCCCGTGCGCGCCGCCGGCCACCGCTGTGAGCGTGCCGCGGGTGCGATGGCCCGCGAGGTAGTTGCCCACCCCGTAGACCATCAGCGCGCCCGAGAGGACGGTGAAGAACCCGGCGGCGACGGGCAGGTGCAGGGCGTAGGGCCACGAGAAGATGCCGACGAGTCCCATCAGTATCAGCGTCAGGCCGAGCAGTCCGATGCCGAGCAGTTCGACGACGTGGTCGGCCGCCCGGAAGAGGGCGAACCCGAACCCGAGGCCGAGTACCGCCCCGAGGATGAGGCCGGTGTTGAACACCAGTCGCGTCGTCTCGGTGGCGGCCGCCGCCGAGACGCCCGCCGGCCGTGGGTCCGCGAGCGCGCTGGGCGTCTCCGCGACGACCACGTCCGCACGCCCGAGGTCAGACAGCGCGTTGATGCCCCAGTCGAACGACGGCGACAGCAGGACGGCCGCGAAAATCGCCCCTATCGTCACGAGCGGGGCGGCGAGCCCCAACCAACAACTCGCGATTTCGAGCCGTCGTTCCAGTGGTGTGTTCTCCCCCTCGCTGTCGAGTAACCGCGTGACAGTCCCCTCCATGTCACGGCGTTTCTGAGTATCGGTTCAAATAGATTGAGCCTCGTATGTGACGGTCCCCGGACGAGTCGAGGGTTGTGTCCGGACCGAACACGAGTGCGAGCGGCTTTTCTACCAGCCTTCCCCACGTTCGGATATGGACCACCGGAGACGGCGAGCGTTTCTGACGGCGTGTGCCGGTGTGACGGTCGGACTCGCCGGGTGTAGCGACGCCCTCGGGGGCGACGGCTCGACGGCCGACGCGCCGACCGAGGACACGACGACCATCGACGACGCCCTCCGACTGCAGACGCTCTCGGTCGGCGGGTCACCCGGCGGCGAGGTACGCGTTCAGCCGCCCGGCGACACCGTCCTCCTCGATTTCTTCGCGACGTGGTGTGCCCCGTGTAAGCCACAGATGGACCACCTGCGCGAAGTCCGCGAGTCGTTCCCCGACGTACACATGCTCTCGGTGACGTGGGAGGAAGACGAGGACGCAGTCGCCGAGTTCTGGCGCGAGTACGAGGGGACGTGGCCGGTGGCGACCGACCCCGATATCGCGACGGGGCCGGCGTACGACGTGGAGCGACTCCCGACGCTCATCGTCTTCGACGCCGAGGGGACCGAGGTGTGGCGCGACGTGGGCTTGTCGTCGACTGAAGACATCACAGCGCAACTGGAGGCCGCCCGGGAGTGACCGACCTGGCGTCGCTCCGCCTCGGGTTCGCGTTCTCGCTCGGGACGGCCACCTTCTTCGCCCCCTGTGCGTTCCCACTCCTCCCCGGCTACGTCGCGTTCTACCTCGGACAGAGCGGCGCGGAGTCGTCGTCGGGAACGACACCGTCCCGCCTCGGCCGCGCCGCCGTCGTCGGCCTCGTGACGAGTCTCGGCTTCTTCCTCGTCTACGGGGCGTTGGCCGGTGTCGCGCTCCTCGTGGGACAGCAGGCACTCCAGAACGTCGCCGTCCTCGAACTCGTTGTCGGCGTCCTTCTCGTGGCACTGGGTGCGGGCTTTGCCGTGGGGCGACTGCAAGCGAACTCCCTCCACCTGCCCCTCCCCGAACGCCGCCGGTCGGCCGTCGGCTATCTCCTGTTCGGTGTGGTCTACGCCGCGGCGGCCGCGGGCTGTACGGCTCCCCTGTTCGTCGCGGTGGCCGGTGTCGCCGTCTCGGGCGGGCCGACGGCCACCCTCGCCACGCTGGGCGCGTACGCAGCGGGCATGAGCGTCCTGATGGTGGGCGTCACGACGCTCTCCGCGCTCGGCCGGGACACCGTATTGCGCCGGCTCGCGGCGAACACGGGACGGATAACACGGGTCGCCGGCGTCGTGATGGTCGTCGCTGGTCTCGTCCAACTCTACTACTACCTGTTCGTGTTCGGCGGACTCGAGACGCTTGGACTGGCGTGAGACGGGCGGGTAGAAACGGCGCGGTCAGTACGGCGTGTCGCTACGCTCGGTGTCGAACAGGCCCTGAATGGGAACGTGGTTGTCGGTGGCGAACATCATCTGCGCGCCATAGGTCGTCTCCTGCGGTGTCGTCGTGGGTCGGGTCTCGGGGTCGGTCTGTGTCGGTTGTGTGCTCATTGGTTGGATAGGTCGCGGGCAGTCGATAGCGGTGCCGGTACGCGTCAGTCGAGAAGGAATTCGGGTACGCGTACAGGGTGCATCATCGGGATACTCGATGATAGACCATTATCTTTAATAAATGTTCCTGTTCGACGGTGGTCACGCGCGCTGGCGGTCGATGTCGGCCATCGCTTGCTCGAAGTGGTCGGCCGTGAGTTCCACCTCGTCGACCCGCTCGCTGGCCACGTCGGGGTCGTATTCGTCCGCGACCTCCCGGATGGCGCGCATCGACGCACCCCGGACCAGTGCCGCGAGGTCCGCGCCGGAGTAGCCCGCCGTCTCGGCGGCGACGTGGTCGAGGTCCACGTCCTCGCCCAGTGGCTTCCCACGGGCGTGGACGGCCAGAATCTCCGTCCGAGCCTCCCTGTCCGGGTTGGGGACTTCGACGTGTTCTTCGAGACGGCCGGGTCGCAGGAGTGCCGGGTCCAGCGCGTCCCGGCGGTTCGTCGCGGCCAGCACGACCATCGTGGGGTTGTCGGCCAACCCGTCGAGTTCGGTGAGCAACTGCGAGACGACGCGCTCGGAGGTTTCGCTCGCCTCGCCGCGCGTCCCGGCGATGGCGTCGATCTCGTCGAAGAAGACGATGGACGGGGCGGCCTGCCGGGCGCGGTCGAACACCTCTCGAACCGCCTTCTCGCTCTCCCCGACGTACTTGTCGAGCAGTTCCGGCCCGGCGACGTGGACGAAGTTCACCTCGCTCTCGCCCGCCAAGGCCCGCGCGAGCAGCGTCTTGCCGGTACCGGGCGGCCCGTACAGCAACACGCCCGAGGGCGGGTCCGTGTTCGTCGCCTCGAACAGGTCGGCATAGGAGAGGGGCCACTGGACCGCCTCGCGGAGGCGACGTTTCACCCCATCCAGACCGCCCACGTCCGCGAAGGACACGTCCGGCGACTCGGCGACGTACTCGCGCATCGCCGACGGGTCGACGGCCGCCAGCGCGCGCTCGAAGTCCTCGCGGGAGACGACCGGGTCGTCGCGGGTCCGCCGGAGTGCCTCCATCGCCGCCTCGGTCACGAGCGACTGCACGTCGGCACCGACGAACCCGTGGGTGCGGGCCGCCAACCGGTCGAGGTCGACGTCTTCGCCCAGCGGCATCCCGCGGGTGTGTACGTCGAGGACTTCGCGCCGGCCGCTCTCGTCGGGAACGCCGATTTCGATTTCGCGGTCGAAGCGACCGCCGCGGCGCAGTGCCGGGTCGATGGCGTCGACGCGGTTTGTCGCCCCGATGACGACGACCTGCCCCCGGTCTTCGAGGCCGTCCAACAGGGTGAGGAGTTGGGCGACGACGCGGTTCTCCATGTCGGCGTCGTCGTCGCGGGTGCCCGCGATGGAGTCGAGTTCGTCCACGAAGAGGATGGCTGGCGCGTTCGCCTCCGCCTCCTCGAAGGCTTCGCGGAGTCGCTCCTCGCTCTCACCTTTGTACTTCGAGACGATTTCCGGCCCGTGAATCGTCTGGAAGTGGGCGTCCACCTCGTTGGCCACGGCCCGCGCGATGAGCGTCTTGCCGGTGCCGGGCGGCCCGTACAGCAGGACGCCCCGCGGCGGGTCGACGTTCAGGCGGCGGAACAGGTCCGGGTCCGACAGCGGAAGTTCGACCATCTCCCGCACCCGGTCGAGTTCGTCGTCGAGGCCGCCGATGTCCTCGTACGTCGACCCGAGGGTCACGGACTCGGCGTCGGTCGGCGCGGCATCGTCGGGTGCCGCTTCGTCCACGTCCGCGTCGTCCTCGACGGGGGGAAGGACGGAGAGGTCGGTGTCGTCGGTGACCCGGACCGGTCCGTCCGGGTCCGTCAGCGACACGACGAACGTGCCGAGTCCGTCGACGTTGACCCGCTCACCCTCTCTGACCGGGCGGTCGAGCAAGTGCCGCGTGAGCGCGTCGTCGGCGTCCCCGGGCACGTCGCCCGTCGGGCGGACCGAGACGAGCGTGGCCGGTTCGATGGACGTGGTCTTGACCCTAACCGTGTCGCCGACGGTCACGCCTGCGTTGGCGCGGGTGTCCGCGTCGATGCGAACCACGTCGCCCCGGCCGTCGTCGACCGGCCAGACTTTCGCTACGGTCTCCTCCTCGCCGGCCACGACGACCACGTCGCCGCTGAGGACACCCAACCGTCGCCGCGCGTCGTCGGGGAGCCGTGCGATGCCGCGCCCGGCGTCGCGTTTGTCCGCGCCCTCGACGGTGAGTTCGATGCCCTCGCTCCCCTGCTGACTCATGTCCGTTCGTAGTCGCCCCACGTGCTTTGAGGTTTCCCCG